>NZ_JACGUX010000085.1:0-198329 GCF_014076915.1 Colwellia sp. MB02u-14 | reverse complement strand
AACGAAGACGCCCTACAACGAATCAAAATATTTAGAAGCATTAAAACGAAGAGGATCGCCACTGTTAAAATTTGCAATAAATAGCTAAATTTTACTAGTTGTCCACCTCAGGGCGTGTTGTTAGCCCGATAGACTTAAAAAATATCATTTCTTTTATAAAACACTGGTTTTTGTTTACTTATTTTGAAAGATATGGGGACAGGTTTGGTTTTCGGGTCCATAAAATTTATGGCTGTCATTGCTTGTATGTGTAAATGAGGCTGAGAGGTGTTCCCCGAATTGCCTATCTTTGCGATTTCTTGCCCGATTTTAACGCTATCTCCTTCAGCTACTAATAAGCTGTTATATTGAAGATGCGCCATTAGTATAAATATATCAGTTTCTGTTTTAATGACCACATGATTACCCGCAATATTTTGTCGATCGGTCTCACCTATCTTTTGATCTGGAAGTGAATTTTCAATTGATACGATCACTCCATCGACGGGAGAAAAAAGAGATTTACCAAACGTCTTATATTTCTGTAAGTCAGTTATTTGTTCAAATGGTAGCTTTCCATCTTCAGGAGCCAAAATATCCATAGCGTATTTTTGCGACCCTACAAAATGGTGATGGTTTATTAACGGACTATTGCCACCATGTAAAACATACCAATCGCCTTTGAATGGAGGAATCAGTACAATACTATCAGTAGATTTTACCGGAAAATATATTATGGCGAGCTGATAAATTAAAAAAATCAAAAATATGGAAAGGGTAACATTGAGCGACTTACCTATTTGTTTCCGAGGCATCCAATCCAAAAGACAGAGTGTAACCACTGAACCCCATATCATGACTGTGATGACAGTAAAATCAGTAGATGAAAATTGAATCGGTATAACTGCTGTGTAAATACAATAGCCAATAATAATCCAAGTCGCATTCCTTAGAAAACCCTGACGAAGGTAAATGCCCGATCCTTGCTCTCTATATGAAAAACCCCAATCGACCTGTTTTTTTACAAGAGAAACAATAAACGTCACTATCATGGTTATTGCAGATAAGAGCAGGAATACAAATAAGTAGTTCATTAGCATTCCTGATAGCGTAGAAAACGCTAATAGAACAACCGGTAAACACAATACAATCAGTCTAAATTTTTTCATTCCATCTCCATATGGCAGTGATTTCGTGGTCAATAGCTTATTATGGATACTTCTCAGTAATGTCAGCTCCATAACCTAAATTTAATTCGGAGTAATATCCCACAATTTCAATCTTTTAGATACTAAAAGTGTTTGGTTTTTGTAAGTGCTTGGATATTACTGAGACTCCTTAGCGATATGACAGGAATGATCCATTAGAAAACATATGGCAAGTAGATTTGTGGCTTATTCCGCTTAGCGCACAATGCGGAAGTTGGCATTTAGAGATTTATTCTGAATGTTTTGATCTAGAGCGGACATGGCTGAAGAACAACATTACACGAGTAGCTTCCTAATAACTGACTTTTATTGTGAGTATTGCCATTTGTTTATTATTTTGTCTATTTGCCCATTTTTTTTCATGTCAGTAATTGATTGTCGTATTGTTTTAATTATTTCAGGCGATGTTTTTTTATTACATGCTAAATAATAATCTAATGGTTGTTCATTTATCTGGAAAACGTTTTCAAATGAATGAGGATCAAGTTTGTCATATTGTGAGCGAGGTTCAACGGTATTAGCATCCACTAAGATAAAATGTATACCTTTGCGCAGAGATAACAATTTAAACAAAGAAAAAGTATCATTAAGTACATATAAATTAACTCCTTCTTGAAACCCTTCACTCAATAAAAATTGGTGTGTTACATCATCACGAATCACTGCTGTATTATATTTTTTCGCATCATCTAGCGAAGTGATAGTCAAATTCTGACTTTTTAAAGCAATAAGGGAAGCATTTCGTTTAGCAATCGTATGTACCCAAATAAACTTATCTTCTCTCTCAGAGGTTCTAGCCATTGAATATATACACGTGTTTTCTTTTTTAAGTGCCATATTGTAAGAGCGAGACCATGGGAAGACTTTAATATCATACGAATACGGCGTATTTGAGAATGCTGTAACAATAATTTGTGTTGCGAAACCCTGTATTTCAGTCGGTGTGGATATTTGAAAAGGAGGTAAGTGCTCTGTCACAATATTTACATGAGGGGAGTTGTCATTATATTGCGCTTCAGATAATGAACATACAAAAGAGAGTAATAATATTAAAGGGCTAATGATTTTTTTTAGATTAACTATCAATGGTTGCTACATCCTGAAGTTACGCCTCATATGATATACACACTATAATAGGTTTAAATTTATTTATTAACAGATAAACCAAAAAATATTTTATCTCACTTTTATCTGCTACTTTAGAAAGATTAATCTTAATCTTTTTTGGCGGTTTGTTCAGTGTAAGTGCGAAGAGTTATCTACAATCATTATTAAGTAATAGCTCGAATAAACGCTCTTCTTTATCTTCTTAGCCCACTAAGTAATCATTAAAGCCATTTATCCTAATGGCTTTAATGTTAGAGCACTTGCCATTTAACAGTCGATTATTAACGGTGGAGAAGCGCTTTAAATCATCATAATTTTAAACGTGCTTTTAAGACTTTGCTATATAAAATATAATGTTACAGGTCTCTTATTTCATTGAAATAATCACGCCTTTACAGTATACGAAAGAATTAGTAGACTAAAAATCAATCAATTAAAAATAAAGGGATTAATTATAATGAAGAATTGGATGCTGATATCTATTTATCTACTGTTTGTTAGCTTGAATACAAGTGCTCTTGAAAATAACACTGATCTAAACGTAGGAATTAAAGCAGAAACAAAGGCGAATATTCTGTCTATGCAGACAATTGAAGCTGTACTTAATGATGATAAAAGAACGAAGCCTGATTATCTTAAAGACGAGCATAGGAAGCCTACAGAAATATTAACTTTTTTTAATGTTACCCCTGAAACTGTTGTTCTTGATGTATTGGCAGGTAGCGGTTATTACTCAGAAATACTCTCTGGGGTTGTGGGTTCTAAAGGTAAAGTTATTATCCATAATGATAAACATTTTTTAAAATATTATGGTAAAAGTTTATCTGAACGTTTAGGTAACGGGGAGCGTTTAGCGAATACTAAACGAATAGATATCTCTCTGAATAACTTAGAGTTAGAAGAAAATAGCATTGATACAATACTATTAATTTTGGGGTACCATGACTTTTATTATGTGATGGATGGAGCTGAAAAAATAGCCGTTGAAAAAGTATTATCTAACTTTAGAAGGTTTTTAAAGCCAAACGGTATTATAGGTATAATAGATCATGAAGCAGTAAAAGGTGCACCTAGCAATGTTGGCAATACTTTGCACCGCATTGATCCTCAAATTGTTAAAAGTGAAATGTCTGATGCTGGGTTTGTCTTCGATGGTGAATTAGATATTTTAAAAAATACCCGTGACGATAAATCTAAGAAAATCTGGGATATCCCTAATAGTAATACCAGTAGGTTTGTATTACGTTTTAAAAACCTAAAATAGGGTAAGGTTAAACGGCATCTAAGACGTTAACGATATAGCGTTGGCGTTTGTTCGTTCTTCAATATTCGGATAAAAAATTAGCTCGCTATTGACCTCATCGGTTTAACATCAATTCGAAGCAATGATGGTGTTTTACCCGATAATACGAGCTAACAACAACTTTTCAAGAATTAACTCTAAGCTTTTGACACACTCAGAAAATAATCTCACATAAATTGATACTTCGCTTCTGCTCCTAAGACCAATATCCTATAATACGCAGTCATCATTGTTGAGGCTTAAATGACAAATAAACAACTTTTACCCCTACTGATTTTAATGGTTATTTTTAGCCCATTAGCGATAGATATATTTTTACCCGCTTTGCCCATGATGGCGAAAGAATTTTTTGTGCCTATGACACAAATGCAGTGGAGTATAACGATATTTATTTTAAGCATGGGATTTGGCCAGCTAATCAGTGGTCCACTGGCTGATCGGTATGGGCGTCGACCTATCGCGATTGGCGGGGTAATCATTTATGGCTTAGCTTCTATCATGTCTGCTTATTCCGATAGTTTAACGCTTTTTCTTATGAGTCGTTTAATACAAGGCTTTGGTGCCTGTGCAATCGTTGTGGCGGCTTTTGCCAGTGTGCGTGATAAATATAATGCGATTGAGAGTGGTGTTATGTACTCTTATTTAAATAGCGCTATATGTTGTATTCCAGCACTTGCACCCTTATTAGGCAATGTATTAACAGAGTATTTTGGTTGGCGTAGTAATTTTGAATTTATGGCGGGATACGCTATTTTTGCAGGTTTAATTTTATTCTTTACCCTTAAAGAAACAAGACCTGAGCACACAGAAAAACATAAGAATCTTATTTCTATTGATCACTTTATGCCTGTATTGAAACACCCGGTATTTTTGTTTAATGCTTTGGTTGTTATGTTAGCTATGGCAATTATTATTGCATATGTGAGTAGCTCTCCTGCATGGTTAATGGTGACATTAGGTTTAGATCAGCAGAGCTTTGTGTATTGGTTTAGCGTAAACGCAGCGATTAACATTGTTGCTTGTTTTCAGGCTCCTCAGATTCTAGTAAAGTTTGGTGCAAGGGTGACAATAGGCTTTGGTATGGTTTTACTGATCTTTGCTGGCTTGTTAATGTTAGCCTTGTTAGCTTGGCAAACGCCTGTCGCTTTTATGCTACCCATAATGATTAGTTCACTTGGTTTTTCGTTGCTTATGGGAGCTTGTGCAGGACAAGCGCTTGCGCCTTTTGGTAAAAAAGCGGGGTCAGCTTCAGCCCTATTAGGATTTATACAAATGAGTGGTTCGGCGGTTATTGTTTACTGCTTACAATTGTTGCCACTAAATGAAGCTGAGCAGTTGGCTTTACTGATGCTAACCATCATTCCGGTCTATGTGATATGGAAATTACCACAAGTGAAACGACATATTATGCTAGATAATTATTAAACTTATTATTTTTTCAGGTGATAAAATATCAGGATTAATGAAAATGTGAATATTCGAATATTCGAATATTCACATTTTATAGATATTTAATTATGCTTGAAGTGCTATTGATGCCATTTCCATTGTGCTTTCAAATGATTCTGCGCCCGCAATAAATAAACCATTATGACAAAACATTGCATCATCAATGCCCGTTACTGCTTTAAGTGCATCATCAGATAAGCCCGCCCATTCTTTAGGCAATGGTTTTCTATCTTCAAATGACCCCGGTTCAACAGGCACAGTTTGAATTCTCCATTGGCCAGATTGAGAAGGGTAAATCATATATAAAGCTTGATCAGATAAAGCGTGAACTGTTCTTTTCCATGGCGTATATTTCTCTAACACAATCACTCTTGGATCTTTTGCATCATCAATAGCTTTAGCGACAATTTCTTTTGCACTAATTCCGCCATTTGCAGAGGCTATAAATCGTGTTAGAACACGTGCTGAAAAATCAACAGCTTCATTAAAACAAGTGTCAAAGTGACTTTCTTCTTGCCAAGTAGGGTTAAACATTGAAATAGTTTGGCTCAGGCTAATACCTTGGTTTATGCCTTTAGTCACACCTTCAGCATAACCACAATCAATAGCATCAATTGTTGATACTAAACCTGCATCAACAGAGTTAGCGACTTCTTGATTACCTTGGCATATTTCAAGACCATATTTTTGCCAAATCAAACCAAATGAAGAATAAGGAATACCATTTTCTCTTTCACCGGCTCCACCACGTTGATGATGGTCAAAACGGCCGTCATCTGCGTTATATTCGCCACCTACATCAATCACAATATCTGCCTGGCCGATAAGCTCTAAATTACGGGTGCGTATGAGTTTAAAAGAAGGAAAGATGTTTTTTAGTGCAGCGATGCTGAAGACGTCATCTGCATGAAAATTACCGTTGTGAGTTGCTATAGTTATATCATTCATGTTTTTTTATATCATTTTAGAAAGGAATAAGAAGGTGTAGCTAGTTAATTTTACTCTTTTAGACTTGCCAATAAGGGAAGACGTTAATAAGTAGAAATTATACTGCGGATTCTATACGAAGACAGTGAACAACAACAGCGGGTTTTTAATAACGACAATATCAAGACGTAAAGCTCAGTAAAGGGTAATAATATAATGGGGTAAGATGAAGGGCGAAAAATAATGTAATTAACAGCTATACGTTAGCTATATTGACTGCCTAGGGATTTATTAAAACGCTTCATCTTCACTATAAACGTTAACATCAAGGTCACCATCCATACTTTCAGAAACTAAAAAATTAATGGGTTTACAGCATACTTGGCAATCTTCAATGTACTGTTGATTTATGTCGGCTGAATCGATGAGCACTTTAATTGTTTCGCCACAGTAAGGGCACCCAATGTGTTTTTTTGTTAATTGATGCAATTTTTAGGTTTTCCTATTTTTATAAAGCATGTCGATGCAAAGCCATACTCAAGCACCGCACTAGGCTATGCTTGAGTCGTGACGATTAACCAAAGTGATTAAAAACGATTTTATTACCATCTAAATCACGAAAATAAGCGCCATAAAACACGTCAGGAATACGCTGTCCTGGTTCACCGTCGCAGGTTGCACCTAAAGCGATGGCTTTATGGTACATTTCATTACATTGTTCTTTAGAACCGGGAGCAATAGCGAGCATATTACCGTTTCCACAGTTTTGAGGTGCTTCGTTATAGGGAGTACAAATAGCAAGCATGGGTTCTTTCATACTTTTACCAATAAATATAATACGCTCCATTTTTATTAGTGTTTTTGCACCCATAGGGGCTAATAGTTCATTATAAAAGGCTTCTGATTTGTCTAAATCGGTTACACCGATGGTTGCATAGCTAAGCATAGATATTCCTCTTTTATTTTGATTTATGTAAAGTACAGCGTTGGCCTTAATAGGCTCGTAAACCACTAGTAGATGTTGCGATTTAAGTCTTTAATTTTTAAACTAGCATAAGCTAATTATTCTAAAAATATACTACTATTCTCATTTAGGCGAAACTTTTATTACACCTAAGGTCAGTCTCATACTGGTGTGGTCATCGTAAGTAAGTATATTTATTTGTACTTAGCAATAATGTTTTCAATACGTTTATCGTTTGTAACAACGCTTTATTTAACCTTGTTAAATGTTCTCTTTTGTTTGGTGTTGACGTATCATAACTTCTACAGAGCTTACTACGTCTCCAACAACAATATCTCTTAAAGCTTGAACATGTCTTTTCATATATCCTATCAAGGATTTACTGGTAAAAATTTGGTCAATGCGTTTAGCCAACAATCACTTCCTCAACATTTTCATAGGCAATGGAATACAAACCTATTTTTTGAATTACTGCGCGAAGTAGAGTTAATTCCAGGTTCAATATAAACACGGGCAAGGTCAAATTCAAGCATAGCTCTAGCGGCAGGTATTATAACCATTATAAAAGTATCGCCGGTAACTTCTCCTATTTGATGAAATATGTCGGCAAATATGCCTGATATTGTAGCCTTGCCTTGTTGACCTACTGTAGAGATATTGTGTGGAGGATTGGCAGGATCGTAAGAAATTACCTTGTAGGTATTAGCGATGAGTGGCGATGATGTGGTAAGAAGGATATTAACAAAGCATAACTTTATTTTACAAGTTATAGTCATTTTACTTTCTTTTCAATCGGTGATCTTACAATAAACATAGCAGAATATAGCTAGTCGAGGGAATAAATCTCATGGTGAAATTATAAATATTTAATGGGCTTTAATCCTGCTAAGTTAGCGGTGCTATGGCAGACAGCTTAATCGTTATAAGGTGAACTGATTAAAATGTATCGCCAAAGGGATACTGCGAAATAATAGTAATCTTCGCTAAAGGGATACTGCGAAATAATAGTAATCTTCGCTAAAGCTTAGCTAATATAGCCATACTTTCAAATTATCATTTTTTAAGTACTTGAAATAATGATAAAATATATAAGGAATAAACTTTGCAAGATAGGCTTTTTATTTAATAAATAATGAGACAACCTAGCCATGAATATAAACCTGTGGGTATTTTTAAGTATCGCTGTGATTTTTTTAGTGAGTTTTTTAATTATTTTGGTGTTAAGTACCAATAAAAAGAAGATAAAAGCATTAGAAGTCGAAGCGTTGACATTAGAAAAAGCTAATTTAGAGACAGAAGTCGCGGCAGCGGTTAATAAAACACTGGGTGACCAATTAAGTCGAATAGAGGTATTGGAAGCTATCGTTACCGATAAAAACTACAACCTAAACGAAAAAATAACTCGATTATAAATAGTAATACGATTAATTTTGTCTACAACATTAATCGTATAAAATATTGATATATTAACGGTTAAGACAGACTGACCAGCAGATAAAATAGGCGATCAGCTAATCGCCATAGAAGGATACAAATTTCTGGCTGTTGGCACACTAAACTAAAGCATTAATGAATAAGCCCAAAGGGAGTCATTGCATTTAATACTCCTTAATAAGGATGGTTCAGAATATTCGCTGAGTTTGTTGCTAGAATAAAATCTTTGGTTAATCTTTTAGGCCAATTTTTTCTAATAAAACCATCATAGGGCACCATTTAGTAAATGATGACTGTATTAAGTTGACCGCAATAAAAGCAGTAAACCATAACCAGTTTATTGATAATGTTACGGTTAAAATAAGTGAAATAAGTATCATTGTGCCTGCTATTAGTCTTAATGCATCGTTCTTAGTCATGGTAACTCCGTGAGATTGGCATGGTTAAATTAGTATTATATTAGATTTTGTTAAATTAGCAAATACTAATATTGCTTATTGACAGGTCTTCTATTAATAGTGATTTAACATTTATATTAAACGATATCGATAGTTCTTAAATATAGAGTACACAGATACTCTAATAATAAGCTTAACTTGCTATGATTTTGATAAATGTATAACCAAGTTTATTGAGAAACAATTAATCACAGTGAGTGACTTTTTATGTCACTGCTAATTTGAGTCACACCCGTAATATAAAGTCTCGTTTTTTCGATAACGGGTGCAGTAATTGACAGGAATTTAACCAAAGAATTGTATGTAAAAATGGCAAATATAAAATTTCAGGTACTCACCTTTTACCCACTGAACAAAATGGCATTACCTTCTTTAGCGTTACCAATAGTTTCTTTAAAACAAATTGTTGGGCAATAATAAATGAATATTAAAGCCATTTATCGTTCTAGTACTTTCTTTTTTTGTTTGGTTATATTTTTTATCAGTAATGTTGTTGCGGTAGAGTTACCCGTTGAAGCATTTAGTCGATTGCCAAGTATTAAATCACCAGCGTTATCTCCAGATGGAAGTAAAATTGCTTATCTGAAAAATGTAGAAAATCCAGATTTAACACTCCTTATTTATATTGATTTAAAGAGCGGTGAGTTTAAGACCTTACTTCAGACAGATAATCTGATTAATCAAATAAGGTGGTTCAAATGGGCCAATAATGAAACCGTATTACTGGCGGCAAAATTCTCTAGACACATGAATACAGAAAAAGTTGATCATACTCAGTTGTTAGCGATTGATGTCGGCGCTGAACAAACAAAACAACGAAGATTAATCAATGCATCAACGATTTATAGTAGGCGACACTATTCTCAACATGAAGATAAGGTGATTGATTTATTACGCGATGACCCCACGCATATACTTATTGCTCTCGATGCTGAAAATGCAAATTTACCTAGCGTATTTAAACTCAATATAAATACTGCTAAGGCTAATAAAGTAGAAAACCATAAATTAAAAATTAGACAATGGATGACCGATCAGCAGGGCTTTGTTAGGTTAGGCCGTGCTTTAAACTATAAAACAGGAGCAGCCAAAATATTTGTCCGTAAGGGTGATAACCAAAACTGGCAGATTTTATTTCAATATAACAGCTTGGAAGATGCCCCGATAACTGCGCTTGGTTTTGATAAAAACCCTAATATTCTTTATTACACTCAATACAATAATGATAAAAAAGCGCTTTATAAGGTTGACCTAAGTACTGATATTCATCAATTAGTTTTTGCTGATAAAGATTATGATGTTGATGGCGCACTTATTTATTCAAAAAAAACTCGTAGTGTAATTGGTATTCACCATATAAGTGGTAATATTTATTGGGATGAAAGTCGTAAGAGCCTTCAACAAAGGTTAGATACAGCGCGACCTAAAACAACAAATTATCTTGTTGACTTTAGTGAAGATGAATATGTTTATATTTTCTATGTTGAGAATGATTACACGCCAGGTATTTATTATTTAGCCAATAGAAAAACCGGTAAAGTAAATCGTTTGATGACTCAATATCCGGCACTTAAAGGTGCTAATTTAACCGCGCATAAACTTGTTAAATACACAGCTGCGGATGGAACAACGATAGAGGGTTTTCTTAGCTTACCAACTGGCAGTGAAGGGCCAATCGCAACTATATTATTTCCACACGGTGGTCCAGGAGCTCGTGATAGTAATGGTTTTGATTATTGGAGCTCATTTTTTGTTAATAGGGGATATGCAGTATTTCGACCTAACTTTCGTGGGTCATCTGGTTACGGTTATGAATTTTCTCAAAGCCAAATGAAAAACTGGGGCTTGATTATGCAAGATGATTTAACTGATGCCACAAACTGGTTGGTTACAGAAAAAATTGCTGATCCAAAGCGTATCTGTATTGTTGGTGGAAGTTATGGTGGTTATGCGGCGGCCATGGCAGCGGTAAAAACACCTGACTTATTTCGGTGCGCCGTCAGTTTTGCCGGAGTGAGCGACCTTCGAAATATTGTTTTTAAGAGTCGTTACTACACGAATAAGAAATTTGTAGAACACCAAATGGGTAAAGATGTTGACAACTTGATCGCCCGTTCACCCTTTTATCAGGCAAAGCGAATTAATATACCTATGTTATTACTCCATGGTGCCAGCGATACCGTGGTTAATGTTCGTCAAAGCCAAAGATTTTACCAGAAGCTATTAGACTTAAATAAGCCAGTTGAATATATTGAATTGGCAGACGGCGACCACTATTTGTCTATTCAGCGTAATCGACACAAAGCTTTTACAGCCATTGACGAATTTTTGAAACAACATTTAGTCAGCCCAAAGTGATGATGTATTCTTAATATAAAATAGGCAAAAGAGCTTAATTATGAAAATTTTATTTTTGGCTAATAAAGATTTAGCGAGTAATTTTGCACTGAATAAACTGCTACCAGAGGCCTGTAAACACCATGAGGTTCATCTGTGGTTATCAGCTAAAGTAGGCAAAAGCAATGTGATACCAACGCCATTAAAGACGCTAAAGTTTTTCGAGCAAGACTTGTTTAACCAACTGCTAAGTCCGCTAATTCCTAAGATTAAAAGTACTAACAATACCTATAAAACTTTTGATGGCTTTAGCGTCTTTTTAAATTCAGCGATTCGAGATGTCAAGCAAATTAATTCGCCTGAGATGATTAATGGTTTGAACGAGTTGGCGCCCGCACTTATTGTTTCGATACGCTTTGGTGGCATTCTAAAAGAAAAGGTTATTAATATTCCTACCAAAGGCATTATTAATCTGCATTCTGGCATATTACCTAAGTATAAAGGCGTGATGGCGACGTTTTGGGCAATGAAAAATAACGACAATAAAATAGGTACTACACTGCACACCATTGACGATGGTTCGATAGATGCAGGACAAATAATCAAGACTTCTACCGCACGAGTTAATAGAGAGAAAGCTTATTTATGGCATGTGCTTGAGCTTTATAAGCAAGGTGCAACCGATATATTAGCGGCTATTGAAACACTTGAAAATGACGAGTTACTTTGTTCTCAGCCACAAGAAAAGAGTGCTAGCTATTTTACCTTTCCAAATAAAAATGAATGTCTAGACTTTGAACAAAGTGGTTTTAAAATCATTGATGAGCAAGAGTATATTGAATTTATACAACAATATTATCTGTAAGTATAAATTTTAGTTTGACTAAGGTATTGTTGAACCGTTGAACCGTTGAACCGTTGAACCCATTAAACCCAACGATTAATTTCATCTTCATTATTGCTGGTTGTTTATGAGTTATATACCAACTTTATACTGGGTTGTTGTTGTAAATAAAAAGGGGTGAGCATTAATAATGCCCCCCCTTTAATTTTTACCATTAATATAATCGCTAATTTATGAGGTTCTAAGGATTATAAACAACATCCAAGCTTACACCACTAGCAGCTGAATAGCCGTAAATACCGATATGCCAAGTGTCTGCTACAGGGCTGGTAAATGAACAGGCTTCATTATTGCCACCTTTGTAAGGGCGACAATCATAAGTTGATGACGTTGGCTGTGCGCCACGTCGAATATATAAATCAGCATCACCAGAACCACCACTCATCGTGAAGTCTACTGTTGCCATGCCAGCTGGTACGTCAATGGTGTAATAAGTCCATGCTTGACGAGCGACACTAATATCCGTTAAAGATGCACTGCCACCTGTTGCTCCACCACCTGTTGCTGGTTCGGTAAAGCTACCGGTTAAGTTAACATCAGTGAAGGCTGAGTAGGCAACAATTTTCACATAATAAGTGCCCGCTTGTGCTGTACTAATAGGACAACTTTCTGAGTTACCACCTGCATAAGGACGACAATCATAGCTAGAACTTGTGGGTGCCGAGCCAAATTTAACGTATAAATCAGCATCACCAGTTCCACCAGCCATCGTAAAGTTTAGGTCTGTTGCACCCGCTGGAACTTCCATCGTAAAGCTAAGTTCAGCACTTGAAGCTAAGCCAGTTTTGGTCGTGCCATTACTTAATACATCATCACCAGTTGGTGGCGGTGGTGGTGTTACACTTCCACCACAAGTTGCGGCTAATGCATCAGACGCTGCTTTAGCTTGTACTAAGCCAAAACCTGTCTTGTCATCGCGACCCGCAACATCAAGATCAATAGCCGTTGATTTTAAAGCGCTTCGTACTTCATCAGCGTTACAATCAATGTTGTTACTCCAAACTATTGCGGCAACACCGGCAACATGAGGTGTTGCCATTGAAGTACCATTATAATAAGCATAGTTTTGCGAGCCGTTAACCGTTAACGTGGCTGCACTACCTAACTGCGTTAATAACTGTTGACCTAGAGCACGACTAACCGAAACACTAGGCACTGAAACAGCGTTAGTAGAATCAACTAAGAATGGATTTTGTAAGCCAGGACGAGTACTGTCACTATAAACAATAACGCCAGAGGCACCTGCATCAGCACAAGCTTTAGCTGGGTTTATTTCGGGGTAATTACTGCCTTTTTGGTTGCCATTACGTTCTGCTAAACAAATATTGCCAGCAACATTACTACAGCTATAGCTACTGCCTGAAAGTGTACAACTTGCTAATACACCGTTTGCACTGCTATCAACATTACTTACGATGAAGCTACCACCACTTTCAATGTAATGAGTTTGTGGCACAATATCATTAGCATAAGTTGTTGAACCTAAGTTAATAAAGCCTAAGCGACCATCGCCAGCAACGGTTGATAAAACAGCTTCACCTGGCGCAGATATTTCAACTTGGCTAGTGTATTGAGAAAACTCAGCATGTTGATTGTTGCTATCAAGTGCGCCAACAGCCATAACAGCGTCATAAGAAGCAGGGTAAGATAATGTGGTATTGCCATCGTTACCTGAAGCGGCAACTAATAATACGCCAGAATCTGCAGCGGATTGTAATGCATTTTTCTCCGTAACACTTGAACCTGCACCACCTAAACTCATGTTAATAACTTTTGCGCCATTATTTACACAAGTATCAACTGCATCACTTAACTCGCCAACATAACCCCAACCCGCTTCATTAAATACTTTAACAATATGCAGATTTACATTGGTGTTTGGCATAATACCAACAACACCTTCACTGTTATTAACACCAGCAATAGTACCGGCTACATGAGTGCCGTGAGAACCGCCATTTTGATACCAATTCCCTGTCCCTGAGTTATTGGTACCTGAAGCATTGTTAGCATTTAAATCAGGGTTTGCCTGTTCATAACCAGAATCAATAATACACACGGTCATATTTGCGCCGTCGTTATCAGTTAATTGGTCTGATTGTGTTTGTGCTATACCCCAAGGTTGATTTTGCGCCATTAAAAAGCGTTTGTAATCAGGTTCAATGAACTCAATTGACGAATCTTTTTTCATGCGGTTGATCATGGTTTTCACATCTTTAATGTTCTTTTCTTTACCAAAAGAAATAATGTGATGACCATTTTTCAAAATCTTTTCGTGCTTTAACGATAAGCCTGCTTTTTTGGCTAATCCTGGAGGAATTGCTTTTCCGTTCTTCTTGTTTTTATATTTAACAATTAAACGATCAGTAAAATCCTGCTTTTCGAGCATTTGTTGTGCACGCCAATCAGCAAAACTTAATGTTGTTGATTGGGCAGATTCCATTCCGCTTTTATTTACTTTATTAATTTTAGCTTGGCTCGCATAACTTGCCGCACTAGTTACGGTTAGAATAGATAAGGCTACTGCACTGAGTGCAAGGCGTTTGTTATTTCTCATCTGATATAAACTCCATCGTTTATTTTTACGTTTAATTTGAACGTTTGCCTAGGCTACCTTCAACGTATTTTATTATGTATTGCTTTAATAGGTGAAAACCCACTGCAAAAATAATGGCTTGTTTGCACTATTTTAACTAGCAAATCACAGACTTTTTTTCATAATAAAGCGACAGGTTTGTTTTTGTTTTTGTCATTATCTGCATGAAATAATACGTTTTATTTTTATTTTGTCGTGCGTGTTCGAAAAGCTGTCGTTATTTTGCTAGGGAATATTTTCTGACTTGATATTATCGAATTATGCAAGATGCACGATACTGATTTAACAAAGATAAATAAGTCATCATCAAGATAGTAAGGACTGCTCAATAAAATAAAACATAACGTTGATCATAAAAATAATATAAACAACGTCCCTATAGATAAGAGAGAGTGGAACATATGAAAGCTTCTAAATTTACGACATCAATTATTGCCTTAGCCGTTACCGCAGCATTTTCAGCACAAGCTGCCGATGATCGATATATTATTAAAGTAGACGACAGTAAAAAAGGCCTTGTTAAAGCACTCGCTAAAAAATTAGGCGGCGAATTAAAAGTTGACGGCAAAGGTTTTATCGCAGCTTCATTCGCCGGTAAGGACCTAAGCCAAGTTAAAGGTTTATTAAATAACCCACATATTCAAATGATCGAAGAAGATCAACGTCGTGTGCCACTTTCTGTATATAGTGATACCGTAGGCAACCCTGCGACAACTCAACTTACCCCTTATGCGGTTGTTCAATCTCAAGCTGACCAAGTTAACTTTAATGCTGGCGCAGGTATGAAGGTATGTGTCATCGATTCAGGCTTAGATCGCTCTAACCAAGATTTCATTTGGAACAACATTACAGGTACTAATGATTCAGGCACAGGTAACTGGGATGAAAACGGTGGCCCGCACGGGACTCACGTAGCTGGGACCATTGGTGCTGCAGACAACGGTTTTGGTGTTGTTGGTATGGCACCTGGCGTTGATATGCACATTGTTAAAGTATTTAACGAAGCAGGTTGGGGATATTCTTCTGACTTAGCTTATGCAGCAAACATTTGTTCTGGCGCTGGCGCGAATATTATCAGCATGAGTTTGGGTGGCGGTGGTGCAAACAGCACTGAAGAAAACGCCTTTAAAGCATTTACAGAATCTGGTGGTTTAGTTGTAGCGGCTGCAGGTAACGATGGTAACAATGTTCGTTCATTCCCAGCAGGTTACTCTTCAGTAATGATGATTGGTGCTAATGACAACAATAATGCTATTGCTGATTTCTCGCAATTTCCGAGCTGTACGTCGACAACGACAACAGGTAAAGGTAAAAATCGCACAACAACAACAACAACAGACGAGACTATTTGTGTTGAAGTAACCGCTGGCGGCGTTGATACATTATCGACTTACCCTGCAGGCATGGCGACCAGTGCTTCAATGAGTGCTGATGGGGTAGCTTTTGCTTCATCTTCTATGGAGAACGCGGGTTCAGCTTCTGGCAATACTTTTTACATGGGCACTGCAGAATCAACAAATTCAGGCGCAAATGGCAATATCTGTCTAATTGACCGTGGTGTAATTTCTTTCCACGACAAAGTACAAAACTGTCAAAACTCAGGTGGTGTTGGTGCAATGATCATTAACAATGAAGCGGGCATGTTATACGCTACATTAGGTGATGCAAACGCGACAACTATTCCTGCAATTGGCGCAGCTTATGAAGACCGTTTGGCATTATTAGCCGCTTCTTCTGCTGAGATTAACATTGGAGCTAGCGATTACGGTTTCATGAGTGGTACTTCAATGGCAACACCAGCAGTATCTGGTATGGCTGCTTTAGTATGGTCTAATCATAACGGCTGTACGGGTACAGAAATTCGTGATGCACTAAAATCAACAGCTGAAGATAACGGCACAGCAGGTCACGATGACTACTTTGGTCACGGTATCGTTAAAGCAAAAGCGGCTAGTGATTACTTAACTGCTAATGGTTGTGGTGGTGGCGTTGTTACCCCTCCTCCAGTAGAAGGTGGCGATATTATTGCTGACGCATCAGCATACAAGGCTAAAGGTAAAAATAAAGTTGACGTAACTTGGTCAGGTGCAGTTACTTCAAGTGTCGATATTATCCGTAATGGTTCTTTAAGAATAACAACGGCCAATGATGGTGCTTATACCGACAGCTTTAGAACTTCTGGTTCGTTTACATATAAAGTATGTGATCAAGGAACTAGTAATTGTTCTACGGAAACCACCGTTAATTTTTAGATTTATACGTTTTAGTACAAGGAAGTAGTCTCATTAACTAGTTGATATCCAGTTCATTATTTGAGCTGGATATTTTTATTTTAGCAATTATTAATAGCTTTTAGTTATATTGATATACTCACAAGTTATTATAGGTTGGGTCTTGTTTAGTTTATGTTCACAGTCAATGTGTATTTTGTAACTGATGATTAAAAATTGTTTAAATGTACAATTGTTTAAATATAAATTACAAACATAAAGTTAAATTACCCTGACGTTTTTAAAAGATGTAACGGGAAAAGGGGATAAACATTTTGAATATTTCTGTAAAAAACATTATAAAACCACTCTCACTTTTAGGTCTTATCAGCGTAACTGTTTGGCTGATCCATACAACAATTAATAAAAATGTAGATGCACAAAAGCAATCGTACATTATTTCTTCAAATAACTATCAATTATTGCAAACAGAATTAGCAACGCTAAACGTTCAACCAACGCATCAATTAGCTATTATCAATGCTGTTGCTGTGTCCCTTAATATTGAACAGTTAGCTCAGTTGCATGCACAGTTAGACATTCAGGTTACTGAAAATTATAAAGTAGAAATCTCAGGTGGTAAAGCCTGGGGGAAGCGAAAGTGGCAGCCAAAATCTGTTGTGAATGATTTGATTGAAGCCTCTGCTGCTCATTCGGCCTACAACTTTGGTGATGGTGTAACTATTGGCTTTTTAGATACCGGCCTAGATCAGTTACAAGGAACATCTTCTGGTTTAGGTTTATCGACTGATTTATTCGGCAAAGATAAGTTCTGGGGCACTTATGATGCGATTAATAACAACATCAGCAATTATAGTAATGAAGAAAGTGGCCACGGTACGCATGTCGCCAGTATTGCTGGCAATGCAGACTATGACGTTTACGGTAAAGTTTATGGTGTTGCGCCGAATGCTGCCTTAGTTGGAATTAAAGCGTTTGATGCCGAAGGCAAGGCAACCTATGCCGATGTTATTCGAGGCATTGATTGGGCCCTACAAGTTAAAGACCAAATTAATTTAAGAGTATTGAACATGTCGTTCAGTGGTCCTGTTCGTTCATTCTATTGGGAAGACCCGTTAAACCAAGCAGTAATGAAAGCATGGCAAGCAGGTATTGTTGTTGTTGCTTCTGCCGGCAACAGTGGCCCTGACCCTATGACAATTGGCGTTCCAGGTAATGTACCTTATATAATTACCGTTGGTGCAATGACTGATAATTACACTGCTGATTATGCAGCTGACGACAAAGTAGCTAGTTTTAGTGCGGCAGGCCCGACAGTCGAAGGATTTGTTAAACCAGAAATTGTCGCGCCAGGCGGTCATTTATCTGGTTTAATGGCTTTTGATACGCAAATAGTTCAGGAACATCCAGAATTTCATGACGGCGGACGATATTTTGAAATGTCAGGCACATCGCAAGCTGCTGGCGTAGTGTCTGGTGTAGTGGCTTTGATGTTGACACAAGATCCAACGTTAACTCCTGACGAAGTGAAGTGTCGCTTAATGGACAGTGCGCATACCGCATTCGATAATAACGGTGAACTTGCTTATAGCGTGTTTCAACAAGGTTCAGGCGTGGTTAATGTGGTGGATGCATTAGCGAGTAATGCTTCAGCATGTGCGAATCAAGCATTAGATATTGCACAAGACATCGCGGGTAATGAACACTATTCAGGGCCTGCCAACATAAACTCAGACGGTAATTTTTATATCGAAGGATTGGGAGAGGATTATGTTTGGAAACTCAATGAAGGTACAGTAGACGGTAGTGCGGTATTGTGGAAGGTAAATTATGGCTCAGATAATCAATATTGGAAAAATACAGCATCAACTGATGCAGTACTTTGGAAAGTTGATTTCGAAACAGATGCTGTGCTTTGGAAAGTCAACCTTGAGTCAGATGCAGTGCTTTGGAAAGTCAATTTTGAAACTGATGCAGTGCTTTGGAAAGTAAACCTGGATGGAATTGACCACGCCACCATCGGTGTAAATCAGTGGGTAGAACAACAATAGCTCTTTGACAGCAGCCACTGTAATCATTCAGTGGCTTGTTCTTTTGTTCTATTATTAACTTTATAGTGCAATGCCTAGCTCCCCTAAAGTGAATAACTTTATGAAAAACTACTTAATCTTCTTCTTCATTTTCTTCATTTTCTTCGTTAGCTCTTCTATTTTTGCCAAAGAAGTCAAATTATTTAAAAATTTTGGTGTCGACAATCCGATGTCCTACCAGTTTGTTAGAACTATTGCGCAAGATGATAATGGTTTTATGTGGTTTGGATCCCATGAAGGATTGCATCGGTTTGATGGTTATCAATTTTTAAGTTTTCATCATAATGATGATAGGGCTAATTCGTTGAGCTCAGACGCTATCAGTCGAATTTTTATCGATTCAAAACAACAGTTTTGGATTGGAACCACAGGCGGCGGACTCAATTTATATCGAGAACAGTCTGAAGATTTTTTTCATATTACGACTGAAACCAAAGATATTGCATTAAGCAATGACGTGATTAATACCTTATTTGAAGATTCTGAAGGAAAGCTATGGATAGGCACTGAAAGTGGCATTAATATTTTGTCGAAACACCAAGGGAAATGGGAAGTAAAGCACATACTCCAAGAGCTCGGTAATCCGAATAGTTTAACTCACAATACAGTGCACGAAATCATTGAAACCAAAGATAATAAAGTTTGGGTAGCGACGAATGGCGGCGGTATATCTGTCTTTAATTTACAAGGCGATTTTATTCAAACGGTAAAGATTGGCGATAAAGGAACAAGTGTTTATATTAGTAAATTTGTTAATTCCTTACATCAAGATGCGTTAGGAAATGTTTGGATTGGAACCGCTGAGAATGGCTTAATAAAATATGATACGAAAAACGGGCAATATACTCATTATGTTTATGATGAAAATGACGTTTCGACTATCGCTAGTAATACAATTAAAACGATTTATCAGGATTCCCATCATCAGTTATGGATAGCAACCGATAAAGGCCTGTTGATTTACAACGAATTAACAAATGATTTCAAACGGTATACACATGAAGGAAATAATCAGCGAAGCTTAAGCAGTAACTTTATATTATCTGTGTTTGAAGACAAAAATAATATGATTTGGATAGGTACTCTAACAGGCGTCAATAGCTGGGATCCTCGTATGGCGACATTCAGTCAACATAGTGCGCAGACTAACGAGAATATAATTAATAGTAACGTAACTAGTTTTGCGCAGTTTAAAAACGGTATGGTTCTTTTTAGTACATATAGTGGGGGAATCTACCAATTCTCAGTGAATAATATTGAAATTTCTAGGCTAGATTTAAATGAATACTTTTCTGACCTGAGGATTATGACCTTATTAGCTGACCCTGACAGTGATACTCTTTGGGTGGGCACGCGTGGATCTGGTTTATTCAAAATCGATTTAAAGTCAAAAAATATTATTAAATATCAACATGAAGTGAATGATTTTCGTTCCATCTCCGCTAATAGTATTACCGATATTATTAAAGATCAGCAGGGTAATATATGGGTATCTACTTTTCAACAAGGGCTGAATAAGTTAAATGCTGATGGTGGTTTTACTCGGTTTACGAAAAACGACAGTGCATCTAAGCAAAGTATTAGTAGTAACCATATTTTGCATATTTTAGAGGATCATAATGGGTATTTATGGATTGCTACCTATGGAGGTGGTTTAAATCGTTTTGATCCTAAATCTGAAACCTTCATTCATATTATGCACGACAAACATGTATCAAAAAGTCTTTCAAACGATATTACTCTGTTTATGTTATTAGACAAGTATAAAAATCTTTGGGTGGGAACTCAGGGAACAGGCCTCGATATTTTGAGTTACGAAGACATGAAAAATGAGAACTTCTCATTTAATCATTTAGGTTCAAAAGATGGGATGAAAAGCCTTACTGTTTATGGAATAGTTGAGGATATTCATGCAGATATCTGGTTAAGTACAAGTGAGGGCATTTCTCGATACTCTCCAGATAATTCGGAGTTTAAGCACTTTGACCTGACTCATGGCTTAATAGACCTTGAATATAATCACAGTGCTGTTTTTTTAGGGGCAAACAATACATTGTATTTTGGTTCAGGCAAAGGCATGAGCACTATTAACCCAGAAAAAATTAATACTAGCTTGTCCGTTCCAGAAGTACGATTAACCAGTATATTAAAGCTGAATGAACCTATGCCTCTCGGCAGTAATTTATCTAACTTAAGCCAATTGGAATTTGATTACAGTGATCAGCTAATTTCCTTTGAATATGTCGGTTTAAACTATGCAAACCCCGAGTCAACCCTTTATAAGTATCGCTTGTTAGGCTTTGATGAGGAGTGGATAGCTGCAGGGAAGTCACGTCGAGCCACTTATACCAATTTACCTGCAGGCAGTTATACACTGCAAATTATTGCTGGAAATAACGACAACGTATGGAGTAAACCTGGGATATCACTTGATATTTTAGTTAAACCAGCACCTTGGAATACTTGGTGGGCTTACTTGTTATATGCAATAGCCATTGCGACAACGTTATTAGTCTACTCGCGCTTTTTGAATCGCAAACTATTGATTGAACAACAACAAAAATCTTACCTTAAAGAGCAGGTCAAAGAGAAAACGCAAAAATTACAATCGCAAAATAGCGAACTTGAACATGCTAATATACTACTTGAAAAGTCGGCAACGGTAGATAAGGTCACTGGTGTACGAAGTCGCCGCTATCTTGATATTTATATTGAGCAAACTAGCCAGTTGATGAATCAAATTCATCAGAATATTCTACCAGTACATCGAGGCACCTTACCCCGTTTATACGTCTTAATGGTTCAGGTCAATGAGCTGACTAATGTTAGCAATAGCCAACTGATTAACATTACTGATTTATTACTCTTTAGCAGAAATACCGATGACCTAGTTGTTCGTTGGTCCGATGATACCTTTGCTGTTATTGGTTATGAAAAAGACAACAATGCTGGTGAGTTAGCAGCGCGGTTAGCAAGTAAATTTGAAAAACAATTCGACGATAAAATTTCCATGAATATTGCTTATTCTTTTTATCCATTTAATAGAGAGCAAGCTATGGAAATATCGTGGGATCAAGTCAGCGTGATGATTGAACTTGGCTTAACATTAACAAGCGAAGAGCCAGCGATTGCTTGGCTTGGCTTATGTGAACCTAAGATACAACCCTTTAGCTACTTAGCAGTGATTCAAGGCGCTGATCTAGCGACACTTAAGCATAACATCCAAGTTAAGCAAGGTTAGCCTGAGTAGCTTTTTGGTTAGCTTTTAATAAATTGTTGTTGATATTGTTTTGGGGTGCAGTTAAACGACTCTTTAAAGCATCGACCAAAATATGTTTGTGAAGAAAAACCAACATCTAAGGCTATTCTGCCAATTTTAGAACCATTTTGTAGCAATATCTGTGCTTTTGCTAGACGGAACTCTTTAATGAAGTTATTAGGTGTTGTGCCCAGTGTTACTTTCATTTTTCGCTGCAGTTGGCGTTCACTCATCGCCATATTACTGGCTAGATCTTGAATACCTAAATCAGTTTCCAAGTACATCTTAGCAACAATGGTTTCTAGCTTTTCTATAAACTTTTCATCAACGGATAAGATAGCACTTTCGCTTGGAGTTAACTGCGACACTTTTTTTACGCTACTTTCTTTTTGTTGTTCTTTTTGATGGTCACGAAATTTATGTAAATAGTTCTGCTGGAGTAATTTACGATTTTCAATCAAATTTTCAATACGTATTAATAATTCCTGCTGGTTGAAAGGTTTACTTAAATACTCATCTGCTTGTAAATTTAGGCCGTGAAGGCGACTATCTAAGTCTGAACGGGCGGTAAGCAAAATAACGGGAATATGAGAAGTAAGTTCATTTTCTTTTAATTGTTTAAGTACTTCGAAGCCATCAATGCCCGTTAGCATTATATCGCATACGATAAGGTCTGGTATATATTCCTCGGCAATAAGCAGTCCTTGTTCGCCGCTCATTGCTAATAAACAATGATGTTGCTGTTCAACCACACGTTTTATGTGATTTTGCATATCGAGATTATCTTCAATAACTAACACGACATTATGTAAATGATTTTTTGTTTTAGTTTTATTATTATTTTGTTCTAACAGCAATGATGATACCTCACTTTGAGATACACTCATTGGCACTTGAGTTTCTATTTCGACAGCGGTAGCTAAAGGGATAGATAGAGAAAACTTACTGCCTTTATTGTATTCACTGACTAAATTGATACGCCAGTTATGCGCTTTTACCAATTCATTAACTAAAGATAAACCAATACCTACACCAAAAACAGCATGGTTTTTTTCATCATCAGCTCTTTGAAAGCGTTCAAAGATTTTACTTTGTGATGCTTGATTAATACCTATGCCGGTATCTGTAATCTCTAAAATAACATTATCTTGATCAACATAAGCACTGATCTTGATGCTACCGCCAGCAGGGGTATATTTAATCGCATTAGCAAGTAAGTTGAAGATGATTTTTTCAAAACCCTGAGCGTCACATTCTAGCCAAAGATCATCAGATATATCAGTATCAAAGCGTAAATCATTTTGTTTAGCTAAGCGTGAAAATGAATCAATTGGCATAGCCATTAACTGGCTTAATCGATAAGTAGACAATGAAAGCTTAGGGTTGTCAGTAAGGCGTGAAAGTTCTAATAGTTGTTCAACCATACGAACTAAACGCAAACCATTACGCTTGGCGGTAGTAAGTTCCAGCCCCTCTTCTTTACTGTGAGCTTTGAGTAGATATTGGTCTAAAATGCCATTAATAATTGTCAATGGTGTCCTAAACTCATGGGAAATGTTCGCAATAAACTTATCTTTTAAATCTAACATCTGCTTTTCAGCTAACTTTCGTGAAGTTAAATTAATAAAGGTAATAACAATAAGGGGGTGTTCTTCGCGGTCTGCCCACTGCAATTCAACCTGAACTGGGAATTCAGTACCATCGGCACGTCGAGCTGCACACTCTACTGAAATACCAATATCTTTACGTTGTAAGGCGTATACATTACTTTTGAAGCCAAAAAAGTAATGCATAGTATCTTCTGCAGAAAAAAGTGCACTAACATTCTTGCCTTTCAATTCATGTTCTAAACTTTGGAACAATTGAACCGCGGCAGGGTTTGACGATAATATTTCGCCGCCCGTTGATGTAGTCAAAATAGCATTATTAGAGGCTCGGACAATAGCTTTGTCTTCACTATTAAGAATTGAGCTGAGTAATTTATGGTTTGTCTGTATTAAGGCTTTTTGTTCTTGTTGTTGAGTGAAAGCGTTTTCCTTGAATTCAAGCGTGTTTTTTCTTTTATTGTAAGCAATAAGAATGACTAAAATAAAAGCAATAACGCCCCAAATACCAATAACAAAAGACTGCCAGAAAGAATTTGTAATGTAGTACGCCCCAATTTCTAAACCAACGATATGAATGCTAAAAATAATACTCACCAGCAATAAAATGTAAAATTCGGGAAAGGTATCTTTTGAAATAGGTTTAGTCGGTCTTTGATTGTTTAATGATGCACTTGCGGCAAAAATAAGACCACAGTAAGGGATTAACGCTATTAAGTTGTTCGTATAATTGTCTTTATAGAGGGCTTGCTCTTGAAGAAGAAAATAACTATTAGTGTTATCAGCGAACAAAGCTAATGAGGCAATGGCGAGTGGCCAATAAATAGCGTGCCAAAACTTTTCACGACAAAAAATAACACAGCTCATTAGCCTGATAAAAATGAGGCCAGAAATAGTGATATGAAATAATAATGACGGTAATAACCTGTGATCTAACGCTTTTGAAAACTCTTCTGGCAGTAATACGAAATAACAAAAACAAGTGACTGTAAAAAATAGTGCTGGCACTCGACCCGCAATGTATTTGTTGAGTGGCGTTTCGCTGAGATGCGGGTTGGTTTCTATAGCCAGTAAGATAAAAAAGTAACTGAACAAAGAGAAGAAATCTTGCAGGATCGGGGGGGTGTTTATGTAGTCACCGGCAAAGATAACACCCGAAATAAAATCAACGATAATAGCGAGAGAGAAAAACTGCCAGAACAATTTTAATGAACGTGATCTGGTCTGTAAATAGCTATAAACAACAAAGAATACTGCGGTAGCCTGTAATAATATAGTAGGAAGCGATAGCAAAAGAGCAGAGGAAATATCAAGCGTGCTGGTGATCGTTGTATAGGGTAATAAGGTTAAAATTATAGTAATAAATAAAAGTGTTTTTTTATTAAAATATAGCAATGATGTGATCCAATATTAAAGTGATGTTTGTTATGTTGCCTAATCATGAGGCTTATTATTTTCTCCTTTAACTACTATAGTATACATTAATTTAACACCATATAAATGAATGAAAAACTTTCACTGGCTATTTATATCGCTGAGTAAATAGGCTAATTTTTTAATATTAGCATTCGACAATTGCCGATAATCAAAATAGGGACAGACAATTAAATTTTTAGCTTTATCAATAGCAAATTGCTCATCTAGCCAAGTGAAACTAGCGTTTAGTTGATTTGTCGCTAACAAATGTTTGGCGTAAGTTTTTCCACAAATAATATGCAGAGTTTGCTTAGTGGTTGATAACTGAGGCGGAGAAAATAATAAAGCCGTTTGAGAGCCTTGCTGCAGCAAAAATCGCTCTCGATATTTTTGCCAAGTTGGCGCAAGCGTTGAGTAAGCGAATTTTTCTTTATCGAGTGCGTAAAGCAACTTCGCATAAACATTGAAAACTTTCCGCCAACCATTGCCGCAAGCTTGATTAACCATCTCTATTTCGCCCAAGGTTAGCGGCGATAGACAAGATAATTGCTCATATTCAAGCATACTCGGTTTATTGCCAATATAAACGGCGATGCTAAAGTTTGAGCAACCTAAACCAATATTGCTCACGTGATATTACAGTACTGCTGTCTATTCATCAGGTAAGGCATTATCTAAGGTTTTTAAAGAACGTAAAAATAAACCTAGCCCACCGATGGCTAATATAAGTATTACGATTAAATCAAAAGAAATCATGGACTTAAAGGTAAACCTTATTGAAGATATGACCCCAAAGATTAATCCTGATATCGAGCCAATAGCTAACACCCAACCTAAAATATTTTTACTGTTATAAAAAATAAGCCCAACACCAAATATGAAAGGGATCATTATCATGCCACTAGTTACATTATAGTTGCCACCCATAGTTGAAAAAGCATACAGGCGAACGCCCATGCCAAAAGTAGATGTTACTGTGATCGAATTTAGTAGCATATAAAAACCACTACACATCATAATGATGCCAATAAAAAAGTGACTTAAGCCACCCGAAGTTCCACCTGCTCCTTTCATGGGTATTCCTTATTATCTTTGTTATTTCTCAGCTGAGTAGGGCTCTTCAGCAAGAAGATAAGCTCTTAAATCGGCTTTGTTTGGTTGCTGATATAGCCACTCTCTGAGGGCTTTAACTTTCGCATAATTTTCTTCACCAAATTTATCTTGGTATATTTCTGCAAAGTTTTCTTTCGTACTATTAATACGAATGTTGCGTTGCCAATGTGCGGTTAGTACCCTATTTAAGGAGCCCGCTAAATTTTCTTTTTTGAGTAATTCCCATTCACCTTTATCTAACCAAACACCACCGACATTGACACTGTAGTCAATACGGTGATTTGTTGAGGCAGATAGTCGAAATTTACGCATAATAGTGCCTGTTACTGGGCATAACATGGCTTGTTTCGTTTCAACAACTTCACATTGAATATTGTTATCAAAAGAAAACTGTGGATTACGTTCTTTGCAAGCGACATAATCTTCAATTAAGATCCAATGCCCACCACAATTCGAACAAGTATGTGCTCTAAAAAGCCCTTCGATAAAACTAGGGGTTAACTCACCCTGCTTACAACTAGTACATTTCATTATTATGTCCCTGTTAAATGTTATCTTTGTAAAATTTACGTAAACCATCATATAATCATTGATTGATATAAGTCACGAGTAAAATGAATAAAATCAGGATACTGTAGGCTTTTATTTTTATGATTTTATGTAAACAATATGCTAATTTGTTTTATTTGAATTTTATAAAAACTGTATTTATTGACATATTATGTCACGGGTGTATGGTACATATAAAGAATAAATACCACAATGATTAGCCGGTGTTCGCTATGTGCTTTAAGGATAAACAATGGAACAGCTACTAGAAGTCGCTTCAAAATTTCCCACCGTAATACATTCGACACTGCTAGGTGTCGTGGTTGTTTATTGGCTTATTGGCATGTTAGGTCTGGTCGATTTAGGATTAGCTGGAGATGCAGACCTTGACGTAGAGGTAGACACCGAACTTGATACTTCTGTTGGCGGCCTGACCGGTTTTATGCTGACTTTTGGTTTAACGGGGGTGCCGTTCACCTTAGTTTTTAGCATTATTATCCTTATTTGCTGGCTAATCAGCTTTTACCTGCAATTATATATTCTAGCTTGGCTACCTGATGGTTGGTTATATTATCTGTTTGGCGTTGTTAGTAGCTTTATTGTCTTTCTAATTTCCCTGCCATTAACTGCAATTGTTATTCGCCCCTTAAAAGGAATGTTTAAAAGTGTTGAAACCTCCAAGAGTATTCAGCTGGTCGGTAAAAGTGCGACGATTGCAACGCAAACGGTTAGTGAAACCTTTGGTCAAGTACGAATATATAATAAGGGCGCAGAAATTTTACTTGATGTACGCTGTGACCCAGAACACCGCTTAAAAAAGGGTGACAATGTGCTACTGATAGAATATTTAAAAGAAAAGCATATCTATATTGTCGCGCCGTATGACGAATAAATCATAATCACATTATAAGAGACTTGGTCACGCAGTTGTGACCATTGCATTTACATAAAAGGAAAAAAAACATGGTAATGGAACCACTTTATCTAGCGATTGGCATTGGCGTACTTTTAGTCTTTTCACTATTAATTATGATGGCTAAATTTTATCATAAAGTAGAGCAGGGCCAGGCATTAATCATTAATAAGCTCGGCGCTGAACCAGAAATAAGTACTAATGGCGGTATGGTTATTCCTATTATCCATAAAAAAGAAATTATGGATATTTCTACTAAGCGAATGATGTTAGAACGAAAAGGGCGATCTGGGCTTATTTGCCAAGATAACATTCGTGCTGATATTACTATTACCTTTTATATCCGGGTTAATGAAACCAAAGAAGATATTCTACGTGTGGCAAAACAAGTTGGTTGTGAGCGCTCTTCTTTCCCTGAAACCCTACAAGAACTTTTTGAAGCGAAGTTTTCTGAAGCACTTAAAACTGTTGGTAAACAATTAAACTTTACTGATCTTTTTACTCAACGAGATATTTTTCGTGACAAGATTAAAGAAGTTATTGGCCAAGATTTATCAGGTTACGTACTTGAAGATGTCGCGATTGATTTTCTTGAACAAACATCGATTAACGATTTAGATCCTAATAATATTATGGATGCTGAAGGTATTAGGCGCATTACCGAGTTAACCGCCCAACAAAGTGTTGAAACCAATGACTTGAAACGCCAAGAAGAAATACGCATTAAACGACAAGATATTGATGCTAAAGAAAAAGGTTTAGAACTTGATCGCCAATTAGCCGATGCCCAAGCTAAACAGACGCGAGAAATTTCTACTGTAGAAGCTCGAGAAGAAGCGGAAACAGCTAAAATTGTGCAAGAAGAGTTTTGTAAGTCTGAACAGGCAAGAATAGCGACTGAACAGACAGTCGCTGTAGCTGAAGAAAATAAGCAGCGTGAAGCTGATATCGCGCAACAAAATCGTTTTAGAGCCGTGGCTATCGAAGAAGAAAAAGTGAAACGTGCCCGTCAAGTCGAAGAAATAGATCGTGAAAAAGAAGTTGAAACACTACGAATCGATAAAGAAAAAGCCCTAGAAATAGAGCGTAAAAATATTGCTGAAGTACAGCGTGAACGCATCATGGTTGAAAAAGGCGTCGCTGAAGAAGAAGAGCTTATTAAAGATTTACGTGTGGTTTCAGAAGCGAACCGCCAAAAAGATGAATTGGTTATCAAAGCCAAAGGTGAGGCTGAGCAAGCATTGGTTAAAGATATTGAATCAGCTAAAGCGCAAGAACAAGCGGCTGAGCATATCGCAAGAAAAATGCAAACCATTGCCGATGCTGAATTGAAAGCGGCGAGTAAACAGGCAGAGTCGAAGAAGATATTGGCTGAGGGTAATCAAGCAGAAGCTGCATCGCAAGGGCTTGCTGAGGCTCAAATCACCTTGGCGCAAGCTGATGCACACGAAAGACAAGGCGAGGCTGAAGCTAAAACACTCGAACTTAAATTGACCGCTGAAGCTAAAGGTATACAAGAAAAAGCCTTAGCAGAAGCGACGGGTTTACGTGAAAAACAAGATGTACTTAACGCTATGTCTGAACAAGCCAGAGAGTTTGAAACCTTTGGTTTACGTTTAAATCAAGAGCGTGAATTAACCTTAGCGAAACTAGAAAATAGTGTTGCGTTAGCTGAGAAGCAAGCGGGTGTATTAGCAACGGCATTAAGTGAAGCCAATATTAATATTATGGGCGGCGATGGCGAGTTCTTGCGTCAGTTTATGAACTCTATCACGGTTGGTAAGTCTATCGATGGCTTAGTTAATGAAAGTGAAACAGTAAAAACCTTGTTTAAAGATCACTTAAATGGCGACCGTAATATTATGGACGATTTAGGTGGGGTGCTCGCTGGTGCTGCACAAACGAGTGAAACCATGAAAAATTTCAATATGTCTAAGTTATTATCAACATTAAATAATGCCGACGACACTCAAAAAGGCGCATTGGCTAGTTTGTTAAACTTAGCGAACAAAAACTCGTCAGACGAAAAATAGTCATCAAGTATTAATTAAGCAATGCACAGTGTTTCATTCAAGGATAACTGTGCATTAGCTCATGGAGTCTCATATGTCAGATAAGGATAGCGTCACTAATCAGGCTGTTGCGGAAGGGGGTTCATATGAACTTATTCAGCGCAGATTGTCAGCCTTAGGCAGTGATCTTAATGCACAAATTAAGCAGCTAAATGACAAGCGCATTGTTACGTTTGGCTCCACCGAGATGAAAGTTGATGCTCGTGTGCGGGTTAGAACTGAGCATAATTGTGTTGCTAGAGATATTGCCGCCATCGGAGATACCTTACTTTTTGGCTACAACGTCTTTCTCGGTTTAAAGCGCAATATTACCGTCTCAGATGTTTTTAGTTTGCATCAAATAAAAGGTGATAAAGATGACATTGAGATTATTGATCTTCCGGTACAAGATAGTTTTCTTGACGATGCTGAGTTTGTCCGTGATTTTGATGAGTTATACACCTATTACAAAAAAACATTTCTAGCTCATGTTTATCGACAAGGCAGTAAAGTATTTGCCATCTTTCGAATTGGTGAACGCCTTGATGATATTAGAGTCTTTCGTTGGGGTATCGACGCCGATCACCAAGTTAGCTATATCGATAATCGTGGTGAAAGAGATATAAAGCAGCCAGAAAATTTTGACTTTGAATGGCATAAAGTATCTCGAGAGCAACAAGAGCAAGGTAAACACCCACATTATAATTTATATGACATTTTGTTTGTCGAAGCTATTGGTGGCTCAATTACTTTAAAAGTTGAGAATAATACCACCGCAGGTCAAGGTATATATTCTGAGCCAGTCGAAGATGAACATCAGTCTATAGATGACGCTGAAATCCATTATGCCAGAGTTGGTGAGCTTATTTTATTGAAAATAAAGCCGTATCGTGAAACTGACACTCGCCATTTGATTTTTAATGCTAAAACTCAGCAAGTGATCAGGCAAGATGCTATTGCTCATGCTTGTATTCAGTTACCAGAAGACCACGGTATTATTTTTCCTGGTGGATACTATTTGCAAAATGGTGAACACAAAAGCTTTGAAGATAATGCCGAAGATTTACAGTTGCACCGAGTGGTAAAGTCGCCAAACGGTGAAGACTTTCTCTATATATTTTATGAACCAAATGAAGGGCAGTACGCTTTGTTTGGTTATAATTTAATTACGAGAACATTGCAAAACCCTATTTATGGTCATGGGCAAAGTTTATACAACAACGGCAGAGCCGTGGTTTTTAATGCCGAGTCCGAGCCATCACGTGTTCATGCCATGCAAATATGGCAAACGCCTTTTTGTAGTGAAGAGTTTGCTAGTAATCAACCGGTTGATAATAGCTTCTTTGGCAAAATAGGTAATCCTGAACTGGTCCGCGGTATTTCTGATTTATACAGTGTCGCTAAATTGATCTCGGTGCAAACACCAAGTGCGCAGCATTTTAATGACTTAGTGAAAGAGTCTAAGCAAATTTTTGATAAATATCATTGGCTCAATGATAAAGAGCTGGGGTTGCTGCATGATCTTATCAAGCAAATCGCGATCACTTCTGAATTGGTTATAGATGAATTTGAAAAAGTCACCAGCATTAAAGAAAACTCTGATCGGGCCTTAATTCAAGCAAAAGAAAAGCTAGCCGAGCTAGTAACACAAGTTCAAATTTCGGGTTTTGAGCAGGCCTCACAATTCGTTGATTGCTTATCGGCGTTAGCTCAATTTAAAGGTGAATTGATTTCTCATAAAGACTTACGTTATATCGATGTTGACGCAATTAATGCCATGGAAGCTCACTTAGATACGTTAACGAAAGAACTTAGCCAAGCAACCGCTGACTTTCTCCAACAAGACGATGCTTTAACGCCTTATCAAAAGACCATAGTTGCATTAGAAAAGGCGATAGAAAAAAGTGAATCGGTTAGCTCATTAAAGCCGATTCGCACCGAAATTGAAGAGCTTGTGCAAGGATTAGAATTACTTAACCGCACAATGTTGTCACTAAACATTGAAGATAGCCGACAAAGAACACGTATTCTGGAAGATATTTCAGCAGTTTTTAGTCAAATAAACCGCGTTAAAGCTAATGCTGATTTGGTGGCTAAAAGTGTCGGTAGTGAAGAGGCACGAGCAGAATTTGGTGCTCGATTTAAACTGTTAAGCCAAAGTGTTACCAGTGCTTTAAATGCGAGTGATTCACCGCAAGCATGTGATGAGCAACTTTCTCAAATTCTAATTCAGTTAGAAGACTTAGAAAGTCAGTTTAGTGATTATGATGAATTTTATAATGAAATCATCACTAAAAGAGATGAAATATACGATAACTTTGAACAACATAAACAGCAGCTGATGGATGCACAGCAGCGTCGTTGTTTGAATTTGATGACGGCAGCCGAGCGCATTATTGAAGGTGTGATCAGACGGAGTCAATCGTTTAGTGAGCAAGACAAATTAAACAGCTATTTTGCTGGCGATCCTATGGTTGCCAAGCTTAGGCAACTAATTTCACAGCTTAGAGAGCTTGATGACAATGTTAGAGCTGATGACATTGACGCTCAATTAAAAAATGCTAAAGAGCAAGGCATAAGAGCACTGAGAGATAAAACGGATATTTACTCTGCTGACGGTAGTTTAGTTAAAATAGGCGACCACCAATTTTCAGTGAATCGTCAAAAATTAGAACTGACCTTATTACCTCGTGATGGTGACATGGTCTTGCATATCAGTGGTAGTGAATACTTTGAAACGCTACCCGCTGAATTATTTGTTGGTACTAAATACCTCTGGCAGCAAGCGCTGGTCTCTGAATCTGACAAGGTCTACCGAGGAGAGTATTTAGCGGCAACACTATTATTTGAGGCTGAATTTGCTGGCCAAGCGCAACTTGAGTGTTTAAAAGCGGCGGTAAAAAACAATGAATTAGGTGAGGTGGTTAGAAAAGCGGCTGAGCCACGTTATCAAGAAGGTTATGATAAGGGCGTGCATGATGCCGATGCGGCATTAATTCTAAAGCAATTACTTGCTTTAAGAGAATCTATTGGCTTGTTAGCTTATCCGGTCTTGGAAAGAAGACTCGCGCTACTTTTTTTCACCACAGAATTAGCTGATAACAGTAGAAAAGATTTATTACAGCGCAGTCATAATCTCTATATCATGGAAGAAACTTTTGGTGATAGTCAATTACGTCATCAGCTTATTAAAGAATTGGCTACGCTATTAGATAGCTATATTGAAAGTCAGCCTTGGCTGAAATGTGACACGTTATTGTCAGCAACCTACCTATTAAAAGAGTTAGCTTTAGCCGAACAGAAATTTGTTATTAAAGAAAGTAGCGTTGAGTTAGCTAATCAACTGGAGAGTCAGTTAAAGCATAAGAGCTTAGAAAAACAACTCAATGGCGCATTATTGGGTTGTTCGACACTAGAGCAAAAATATCAACTTTACTGGGCGTGGTTGCAGGCTTTTTCTTCGCACCAGAGTATGAATATCCATCAAGATATTATTGATGAAGCCGCAATTTTTATGCTGATGCAAGAGCAATGTGAATTCTATACTTCATTGGCTGACACCGAAGGTGTTGTTGATGGTTTATTGGGGCAGCATGGGCAAATATCGGACAGAAAAATTGCGATAAATTATCAAGAATTTATCACTCGACTTCGCCAATTTAAAAATGAACATGAACCGGCATTCAAAGGTTTTCATATTCAAAAGCAAAAGGTATTAGCGGCACAACGTAAACGCTTACGCTTAGAAGAGTTTAAACCAAGAGCGCTGTCTTCGTTTGTACGTAATAAATTAATTAATGATGTTTATTTCCCGATTATTGGTATTAATTTAGCTAAACAAATTGGCGCAGCTGGTAATAATAAACGTTCTGATTTAATGGGATTATTACTGCTTATTTCTCCCCCAGGTTATGGTAAAACAACGCTTATTGAATACGTTGCCAGTAAGCTAGGTATGACCTTTGTTAAAATAAACTGTCCGTCGATAGGACACGAACAGTTGTCACTAGATCCCGCTCAGGCAAACAACTCAACAGCTAAAAATGAAGTTGAAAAGATTAACTTAGCCTTCGAAATGGGTAACAATGTTATGTTGTACCTTGATGATATTCAGCATACTAATCCTGAGTTTTTACAAAAGTTTATTTCCTTATGTGATGGCTCAAGAAAAGTGGAGGGTGTTTGGAATGGTGACAGTAAAACCTATGATATGCGCGGCAAAAAATTTGCAGTTGTCATGGCTGGTAATCCTTATACCGAATCAGGAGAAGCATTTAGCATTCCTGATATGTTGGCTAACCGAGCCGATATTTATAACTTAGGTGATACCTTAAGTGGTCGAGAAGAAGAGTTCTCTTTAAGCTTTATTGAAAATAGCTTAACCAGTAATCGCTATATCGCACCACTAGCGACCCGAGATATGGACGACCTCTATAACTTGGTTAAAATTGCCGATGGCCAACAAGTTGCCACAACTGAGCTAAAGCATAATTACTCGCAAGCAGAGGTCAATGAAATAGTTGCGGTTATTAAACGTATTCGTAAAATTCAAGCGACGGTATTAAAAGCCAATCAACAGTACATTGCCTCTGCCGCCCAAGACGATAAGTACCGCACTGAGCCTTCGTTCAAGTTACAAGGAAGCTATCGCAATATGAATAAGATGGCGGAAAAAGTAGTACCGGTTATGACCGAAGAGGAAGTCGAGCAGCTTATCGCCGATCATTATCGTGGTGAAGCGCAAACACTCACCATAGGCGCTGAAGAAAATTTACTTAAATTAGCCGAGCTGCGCAACAATCAAACCAGTGAAGAAAAAGTGCGTTGGCAACAAATTAAGGCAGATTTTGTTCGTTATCAAAGCTTGGGTGATAGTGATAACCCGATTGCGGCTGTTGCTAGCCAAATATCGTTATTGCAAAAAGGGCTCAATCAAATAGGAGAAGCTTTGTTAGAGCCTAAATCTGCAGCGTTAGATAGCTTGAATGAAACGCTTGCCAGTCTTAAACTGCAAGTGAATATTGAAAAACCAGATGATTCAGCATTAGCTGAAACTTTGGCGTTATTTAGTGAAAATATGGCGTCTTTTTTAACGCCGCTGGTTAACGCGTTACAAAGTAATAAAAATGTCGATTTGGCGATGATCGATACTTTAAAAACATTGAACCTGACTACTGAAAAATCAGTAAAAAGTTCTGAGACCCATATTCAAAAAATTAGTCGAGAACTCGCTTCAGGAAAACAAAATAGCGATGAGCTTTCTGCGGACGAGTACTAGCTAACATCGGCTATGCTAAACGAGAAAATAGTTGCCAGTAGTAAAGATAAACCAGGAAGATGCCTTGTTACCTTTAGACAAACCACAACATATTGGTTTGTTGTTAGCGATGCGTCTTTGGGAGTTACCTCAGTGTAAAGCACTGCGCAGAAATTAATATTTATTGCCAAACCGAGAACACATAACGTTATACTCCCTATAAACGTATAACTGCATGCTAATGGAAGATGTTTAAAGTTATTAGCCCTTTTAATATGATACTAAAATTGTGTTTTAAAAAATATTATCTCGCTTCTTTTCAGAAATGAATAAAGCGTCAATAATTAACGTTCAACATAAAAAATGATGGAGCGCAGCTATGAATGAAAAAATTGCAGCACTTAAGTCAGACCTAGCGCTACTTAAAGAACAATTTAGTAAAAAAATTACTGATGCAGAAATTCGTTTAAAAAATATGATTGAACAAGACAGCCTAGATACTTCGGTTGAACGTGGCTATAAAATTCAAGCTTCTTTTGAAGAGCCAGCAGATTCTTTAGCTAATGGTGAATGTGTAATTTTACTGCATGGGCTTGCACGTTCGGCTAACTCCATGAAAGCTATTGAAAAACGACTATTGACAGAAGGTTATTTTGTGATAAATATCAACTACCCTTCTAGAGATTATTCGATAGAAGAGTTGGCTGAAAAAGTGATTTCTAAAGCGCTATTAATTTGTGAAAGTCGTCAAGTTAACTTTGTTACCCATTCAATGGGCGGTATATTAGTTCGCCAATATTTAAGTATGCACAAAATACCTAATTTAAATAAAGTCGTGATGCTGGGTCCACCAAACAAAGGCAGTGAAGTTGTTGATAAACTAAAAAATACACCTGGTTTTAGTTTCATCAATGGTGATGCGGGTATGCAATTAGGTACCGGCGAATTTAGTATCCCTAGTAATCTTGGCAATGCTAATTTTGATTTGGGTGTTATTGCCGGTAATCAAAGTATTAATTGGATATTATCAACACTTATTCCTGATAAAGATGATGGTAAAGTTTCGGTTGCTAGTACCAAACTTGATGGTATGAATGATCACATTGAAATGGAAACAACCCATCCGTTTATGATGAAAAATGAAAAAGTGATTGAGCAAGTTATTCATTATTTAAAATCAGGTAGTTTTCAAAAATAATTATCCCAGAAAGCTTGCCTTTAATAACGACCTGTATATACTCACAGTAACAACTGTGTAAATTTACAGGCTCCCTATGCTAAATGAAATCAGCGAATTACGCCCTCTAACGAACCGACAACAACAAGTTTTTGATCTGATCAAAGACAAAATAAGCGATACGGGTATGCCACCAACACGTGCTGAAATAGCCAAGTTTTTTGGCTTTAAATCAGCAAATGCAGCAGAGGAACATTTAAAAGCTTTGGCTAAAAAAGGCTATATAGAAATGTTGCCAGGTACTTCTCGCGGCATTCGTTTGACTGAGAAGTTAATGGAAGAAGCCGGTTTACCTTTAATCGGCAGAGTGGCTGCAGGTGAACCTATTTTAGCTGCAGAGCATGTTGAAGATCATTACAAAGTTGATGGTAATTTGTTCCACCCAGCCGCTGATTACTTATTGAGAGTTAATGGCGAAAGCATGAAAAATATCGGCATACTTGATGGTGACTTGTTAGCTGTTCATCAAACGACCGATGTACAGAATGGCCAAGTAATTGTTGCTCGTGTCGAAGAAAATGTTACGGTTAAACGTTATAAACGAGAAGGTAACATCGTTTACTTACATGCTGAAAATGATGACTTCTCTCCTATAAAAGTCGATTTGTCTGATCAAGAGTTTAATATTGAAGGGTTGGCTGTTGGCGTTATTCGCTCGGCAGACTGGATGTAATTAAGTTAACCTATCCTATCCAATAAACTTGGTGGTAACTAAGTCAATTTATCTAACAAATATAGTATTAATTACGTCAAACTGCTCGGCAAACTTTAGTGTATAAAATAGGCTAAAGTTTGCTTTTCTAACCTTTCGTATTCTTTTCATGCAAACCTTTCTCTTTACTAAGAATAATTTTCATTCTAAAGCCCATTCAAACAACTTTATCTTTCTCTGATTAAAAAACAACCAAGATCAATTTTTGCAATATGCGTATTTATACTCAGCTGTTTATTTTTAATACTACGGCTACAGCCCTTTGTTATTAGGCTTTTATCTGTATTAGAGTTGATACTCTATTGTTTTTATTGGTTTTTATTTTAAAATAGCTCGATTTTTAAATTGACCCAGATCAACTTTTAAGTAATTCTAGTTTGGAATGTGTACAAATATAAATATAAGACGATGTTGTTGACGCTAACTGGTTGATAACAAAATTGCTAAGAAAATAATAAAAATCCGTACTAAAGGATGTGTTTTGTCCTAGGTATCAAGTTTTAAACTTTTATAGGGTGAAGGAGATGTCGTGTGAAAAGACGTAACCTAGGTTGGCTGTTGTTGGGGAGTGTTCTTTCCAGTTCAGCTTGGGCAGATATGCAATTAAATCTGACCAAGGGTGTAACAGAAGTAAGTAGAGATGTTTACGATCTACATATGCTCGCAATGTATATATGTGTAGCAATCGGTGTGGTTGTTTTTGGTGCTATGTTTTGGTCAATGGTTTTCCACCGAAAATCCAAAGGGGCTAAATCAGCAGATTTTCATGAAAGTACAAAAGTAGAGATTCTCTGGACAGCAATTCCCATTGTCATTCTTATCGCTATGGCTGTACCAGCAACGAAAACACTGATCGAAATGGAAAATAACGACGATTCTGACGTTACCATTCAGATCACAGGTTCTCAGTGGAAGTGGCATTATAAATATTTTGATCAAGATATTGAGTTCTACTCCGTTTTATCTACGCCAAGACCACAGTATGAAACACAAGAAGGTAAACACCTTAGTGTTGATGCCGGCGACAAAGTCAAAGGTGAAAATTATTTACTCGAGGTTGATAAACACCTTGTCATTCCAGTTAATAAGAAAGTACGATTTTTAATCACTTCTGACGATGTTATTCATGCTTGGTGGGTACCTGCTTTTGCAGTAAAGCAAGATGCTAACCCAGGATTTATTAATGAAGCATGGACAAAAGTTGACGAGCCTGGGATATACCGAGGTCAGTGTGCTGAGCTTTGTGGTAAAGATCACGGTTTTATGCCTATTGTTGTCGAAGTAAAGTCTGAAGCTGATTATGCTCTTTGGCTCGATGAGCAACACGAAATTAATGCGCAAGCTGCTGCTGCTGAGAAAGCGTCTCTTAACGCTTCCGCATCAATGGATGAACTGATGACTTTGGGTGAAACTACCTATGTTGCCTACTGTGCTGCCTGTCATCAAGTTTCTGGTGCTGGTCTACCTCCAGCATTTCCTGCACTTAAAGGAAGCTCTGTTGCTACGGGTAGTATTGCTGCGCATATTGATATTGTACTCAATGGTAAAGCGGGTTCAGGTATGCAAGCTTATGATAAGCAGTTAAGTATGAAGCAAATTGCTGCAGTTGTGACCTATGAGCGTAATGCTTGGGGTAACAATACCGGCGATGCCGTACAAGCCGCTGATGTTAAAAGTTTTGCTAATGATTCAGGCAATGACACAGAAACACCGGTAAAAGTCGCTGAAGTGGTTGTTGAAGAAGCCCCAGCAGAAGATCTCACTAGAGTGTATAGCGAAGATGAATTGATGGTTATGGGTGAGCAAGTTTACATGAAAGCTTGTGCTGCTTGTCATCAAGTTTCTGGTGTGGGTTTACCTCCGGCATTTCCTGCACTAAAAGATAGTGTAATTGCACTGGGTGACATTGCTGTGCATATAGACATGGTTATTAATGGCAGTAAGAAAAACCCTGCTATGGCTGCTTTTGGTAGCCAGTTAACTAAAACCGAAATAGCGGCTGTTGTTACTTATGAGCGTAATGCTTGGGGCAATAACACCGGTGATTTAGTACAACCTGCAGCCGTTGATGCTGCTAGTGCGAAGTAGGGGGATATAAAATGACTACAGACGTTATAGAACAAGAATCGCACGACGATCATCATGATGACCATAAAATGAAAGGCATCAAACGTTGGTTGTACACGACAAATCATAAAGATATAGGTACGTTATATCTATGGTTTGCTTTTATTATGCTATTAACCGGCGGTGCTTTAGCCATGGTTATTCGAGCCGAGTTATTCCAACCCGGTTTGCAAATAGTGGAGCCTGATTTTTTCAATCAGCTAACTACTGTACATGGTTTGATCATGGTGTTTGGTGCAATTATGCCGGCCTTTACGGGGTTTGCAAACTGGATGATACCTATGATGATTGGTGCTCCAGATATGGCTTTACCACGTATGAATAATTGGAGCTTCTGGATTCTACCTTTTGCTTTTGGGATTCTTTTGTCTACATTCTTTATGGAGTCAGGTGCGCCTAACTTTGGTTGGACATTCTACGCACCACTTTCTACAACCTATTCAAATGGTAGTACGGCATTTTTTGTTTTTGCTGTTCATATTATGGGTATCTCATCAATAATGGGCGCGATTAATATCGTTGTTACCATTATGAACATGCGTGCGCCGGGTATGACTTACATGAAAATGCCATTGTTTGTTTGGACATTTTTTATTACCGCCTATTTATTAATCGCCGTAATGCCTGTCCTCGCGGGTGTGGTAACCATGTTGTTAACTGATACGTATTTTGGCACAAGTTTCTTTGATGCTGCAGGTGGCGGTGACCCGGTATTATTCCAGCACCTTTTCTGGTTCTTCGGGCATCCTGAAGTTTACATCATGATATTGCCAGCTTTTGGTATTGTCTCTACTATTATTCCAGCTTTTGCTCGTAAGAAATTATTCGGCTACAGCTCAATGGTTTATGCAACGGCATCCATCGCCTTATTGTCATTTCTTGTCTGGGCACATCATATGTTCACAACAGGTATGCCGTTATTTGGTGAACTGTTCTTCATGTATTGCACAATGTTAATTGCCGTACCTACGGGTGTTAAAGTGTTCAACTGGGTCGCAACTATGTGGCGTGGTTCAATGAGCTTTGAAACACCGATGCTATTTTCTATCGCATTTGTCATCTTATTTACTATAGGCGGATTCTCTGGTTTGATGTTGGCATTAACACCTGTTGATTTCCAATACCATGATACCTACTTTGTTGTTGCCCATTTTCATTATGTGTTGGTCACAGGTTCATTATTCTCGATTTATGCGGGTGCATACTTCTGGTTGCCAAAATGGACAGGTCATATGTATAACGAGTCGTTAGCTAAATGGCATTTTTGGTGTTCGCTGATTTCAGTTAATTTACTATTCTTCCCTATGCACTTTTTAGGATTAGCGGGCATGCCTCGTCGTATCCCAGATTATGCGTTGCAGTTTGCTGATTTCAATAAGTGGGTCAGTATTGGTGGTTTTGCCTTTGGCCTTTCGCAACTAATATTCTTAGCGGTAGTCATTAAGTGTATTAGAGGTGGAGAGAAAGCAGCGGCTAAGCCTTGGGATGGCGCTGAAGGTTTAGAGTGGACTGTTGCAAGTCCTGCTCCGTACCATACATTTTCAACACCACCAAAAATTGATTAAGTTAATAAAATATGAATAAAGGTGACGAATTGCAAAATTTAAATAACAAAGATAGCGCTGCTATAACAAAAAACAATCAAGTGATAAAAAAGCTGGTTATGATTGTTTTTGGTATGTTTGCTTTTGGTTTTGCACTTGTCCCTTTATATGATGTGTTTTGTGATATTACTGGTTTGAATGGAAAAACGTCAACCACTGCCGCCGCTGTCTATAATGTTGATCAGATTGACACAAAAAGAATTGTAACGGTGCAGTTTATTAGTCGAACCGCCCAAGGTATACCTTGGCAGTTTGAACCTATGGTCCGTGAAATAAAAGTTCATCCCGGTGAAATGAAACTTGTTAAATTTTATGCAAAAAATGAATCCACCCGCGATATTATTGGCCAAGCAGTTCCGTCAGTATCGCCCGGTTTAGCGGCGGCGTATTTTCAAAAAATTGAATGTTTTTGTTTTACGCAGCAACCGCTACAAGCGAATGAAGAGGTAGAGATGGCGTTACAGTTTTATGTTGACCCAGAATTACCTGAAGATATTTCAACGCTAACGTTGTCGTACACTTTGTATGACGTGACTGGAAAAGTGGAATCGTAGCAATTTATACTGTTCACTTAGCGTGTAACAGTATTTGTTTAGGGGAATAATAATGACAACAAAAGAATATGAAAGTTATTACGTACCATCACAAAGTCATTGGCCAATTGTTGGCGCAGTGGCACTGTTTTTAATTGCTATTGGCGCCGGAAACTATGTTTCTACGTTAAAGAGTGGTGAAGGTGGCATTGGCGGTTATATATTGCTTGCCGGCGTTTGTTTAGTTATATACATGCTCTATGGTTGGTTCAGTAATGTTATAAACGAATCGATGGCGGGTAAGTATAGCCATCAAATGGATAACTCATTTCGTCAAGGGATGAGCTGGTTTATCTTTTCTGAAGTGATGTTTTTTGCAGCATTCTTTGGTGCCTTATTTTATGCCCGCACGTTATCGGTACCTTGGTTGGGCGGTGCAGATAATAATGCCATGACCGGTGCTGTTTTATGGCCTGAGTTTGTCGCAAGTTGGCCGTTATTAGTCACACCAGATGGAACCGAAACAACGCAAATGGGCTGGTATGGCCTACCATTAATTAATACTATTTTGTTATTAACTTCTTCAATTACTGCACATTTAGCACACTCAGCCTTAGAAAAAGATAATCGTAAAATGCTGAAAATATGGTTAGGTTTTACCATATTGTTAGGTGTTGTCTTTTTATTCTTGCAAGTTGTCGAGTACATGCACGGCTATTCAGAAGAAATGAAATTGTACTTAACCAGTGGTATCTATGGTTCAACTTTCTACTTACTGACCGGCTTTCATGGTATGCACGTTACCTTAGGTACCATCATGCTAATTGTGGTGTTTTTAAGAGTGTTGAAAGGCCACTTTACCCCAACCAATGCTTTTGCTTTTGAAGCGACAAGCTGGTATTGGCATTTTGTTGATGTGGTTTGGGTGATACTGTTTGTTTTTGTTTATATTGTATAAACAATTACTTATATAAAAGTTTAAAAAATAGTGTAGGTGGAGCTAGCTTCACCTACCTTTTATTTTTAAGCGAGTCGATTAGAACGGTCGTGGGTGTGGCGTAATAACGCCTGTTAAAATAGCGACTAACATAAGTATAATAATGAAGGCTGAAATCATCACGCGTCGGCCAATAAATTTTGACATTGACGGTTTACTCGGGTCATTTTTGTTTAAGACAAAAAGTGCCTGAAACAGGCTAAATACCATGAAGACTAAGCAGCCAATAATAATTATTTTTATCGCAAATGCCATTTAAAAATTTCCTATGTTGTTATGTTCGCTTTAAGCATATTTAAGGAATTAATTGTTTGAAAAATTTTATATCAAACATTCGCCTACCTTGGTTGATATTTACCCTACTTGTTTTTTCCGGATTAGTAAAACTCGGATTATGGCAAAGTGATCGTGCTTTACAAAAAGAGCAACGCATCGAAACCATTACACAATTGAGTCAAACACAAGCTTTGTCTCTTTCTCAAGTACTTTCAGAAAAAAATGAAATTAATGATCTACCGATCACTATGTTTGGGGAGTTTGATAATAATACTATTTTTTTATTAGACAACCAAACGAATAAAGGACAATTAGGTTATCGTGTTTATCAAGTGTTTAAGAGTGACGAGCAGGCGGTCTTAGTTAATTTAGGTTGGGTAGTAGGTTCTATAAATCGTCAAGAAATTCCCGATGTTCAGGCTATTATTGGAAAGTATCAATTATCAGGTCACGTACGCAAAATCGAGCAAGGCATAATGTTAATGGAACAAGTCTTGGTCAAAGGTAAGTGGCCATTGCGTGTTCAGCAGATAGAATTAGATAAATTTTCAACATTAATTTCACGTCAACTCTTGCCCTTTGTCGTCTACTTAGATAAAACAGAGAGTGTGGGTTATGAAAAAAATTGGCAACCAATTGTTATGCCGCCTGAAAAACATCGTGCTTATGCCTTTCAATGGTTTAGTTTAGCGATAGCATGGTTATTGTTGATGATATGGGCGTCAATTAAATTGGGTAGAAATAGTGAATAAGCGTTAAATCACTAATAAAAAAAATAATAAGGTGTAAGTGTATGAATGATGTATCACAGAAAAAATCTCGTCGTAGTATGGTCATGGTGCTGGGCGCTTTTATCCTCCCTATTGTGTTAGCAAAACTCGCCTTAACTCAAAATTGGCTTGATTATGGTGTAACGAACAAGGGCACTTTAGTTGAGAATGAACTGACTTTGGAAAAGTTAGGCTTGAGTCAAACCGCTTTACAAAAAACTTGGTCAATTATTTATAGCTTGCCACAGCATTGTGATGATCACTGTGAACAAACGTTACTCAGTGTTAATAACTCTTACATAGCCTTGGGTAGAGAAATGCCCAGAGTAAAGCGCGTCGCACTTTCTCCTAATCCACTCTCACCTCAGCAAACGCAAAGGTTAACTGAAAACAGTTGGGTGATTATTCCTACTCCAAGCCTAGTTGATGACTTTTTATCAGATACAAAAGTCTTAGTTGTTGACCCTTTAGGTAATGTGGTTTTATCTCATAAACCACCGACAAATGATGATGCTCAAGCAATGTTTGGTAAAGAAATTTTAGCAGATATGAAGAAATTACTTAAGTATTCAAGGGTGGGTTAAGATGAAAAATCGTGTAAATCATCGTGTTCGTACTTTAGTCTTAATTAGTATTCTATTAGCACTAATCGTGGTTAGCTTAGGTGCTTATACACGCTTAACGCATGCGGGTTTAGGCTGTCCAGATTGGCCAGGTTGTTATGGATTAATTGATGTACCAGCAACCGCAGAACAAATTATTAAAGCAGAGCAAGCATTCCCAGAAAGAAAAGTTGAAGCGCAAAAAGCATGGAATGAAATGATCCATCGCTATTTTGCAGGGGCACTAGGTTTATTAATTTTAGCCATTGCGTTTATGTCTTATAAAAGACGTGAGCAAGGTACGCCCTTAAGACTGCCGATATTAATACTGGTGGTAGTTATTTTTCAGGCGGCTTTAGGTATGTGGACAGTTACCATGAAACTTATGCCTATAGTCGTTATGGGGCATTTGTTGGGTGGTTTTACGACGCTGAGTTTACTGTTTTTATTATATTTACGTTTGTCTGACTTTCGAGTGCAGGGGGGCGATTTTGCGATTAAAAAATATGGAAGATATGGCTTAATTGGTATTGTCTTACTTACCGTTCAAATAGGTCTAGGTGGGTGGACATCGTCAAACTATGCTGCCTTGGTTTGTACTGAATTACCAATTTGTCAGTCAGGCTGGCAAGAGCAACTGACCTTCGAAGATTCATTTGATTTGATCCCACCAGAAAAAGACAGTTACGAATTTGGTCATTTATCTCATGCTTCACGTGTAACGATTCATGTTGTTCATCGATTGGGAGCCATTGTAGTTGGGCTTTATCTTTTTTGGTTAGCGTTAATGGTGTTTCGAAAATCTCAATCTGCATTTTTTAAGAATGCAGCTATTAGCTTAGCGTTTATTCTTACTTGCCAAATATTATTGGGTATTAGCAATATCTGGTTCTCATTACCGTTAGCAGTTGCGGTGAGTCATAACGTGGTAGCAGCATGTCTAATGTTGTCTTTGATCACGTTAACCTACAGTTTACGACGGAAATTATAAGGAATACTTATGAGTGAATCAGTATCAACACAAAGTCCCAACGGGCCAGTGACTACACCTGAAGTTATAGAGACTAAAACCGCTATTTGGCGAGATTATTATGAAATCACTAAACCTCGTGTAGTGGCACTCTTAGTGTTAACCGCTTTGGTGGGTATGTGTCTTTCTGTACCGGGTACCATTCCATGGCAAGTGCTTATTCCTTCAATGGTGGGTATTGGATTTTTATCATCAGCCGCCGCGGCAATAAATCACATCGTTGATGAACGAATTGACAGTATTATGGGGCGAACTTATAACCGCCCCGTCGCTACTGGACGTTTAACGCCAAGAAAAGCGACTTTGTTTGCTATGTTTTTAGCGGTCAGTGGTTTTGCCATTTTGTATAGCTTAGTTAATCCCTTAACGGCATGGCTTACTTTTGCAGGTTTGGTGGGTTACAGTTTTGTTTATACTATGTATTTGAAACGTGCTACACCTCAAAATATCACGATTGGTGGCTTAGCAGGTGCAATTCCTCCACTTTTGGGTTGGACAGCAATGACGAACGAAATACACCCTAATGCTTTACTATTAGTGTTATTGATTTTTACTTGGACACCTCCTCATTTTTGGGCATTAGCAATACACCGTAAAGACGAATATGCAAAAGTTAATATCCCAATGCTACCGGTGACCCACGGAGTAAACTTTACTAAGACACAAATTTTACTCTATACCGTATTACTTTTTGTTGTTGGCTTGTTACCTTATTTAGTGGGAATGAGTAATTGGTTATATTTAATTGGCGCGGTAACATTGAATCTGATGTTTTTTGCTTACGCTTGGAAACTTAAGTTTAATGCTAATGAAAATACTGCCATGGACACGTTTAAGTTTTCAATTGTTCATTTGATGGGGTTGTTTATTATTTTATTACTTGACCATTATTTATTACCAATAAGCTAATACTTACGGATACTCTTATTTATGAACAAGTTGTTGTATGTCATTGTTGCGATTGCCGCGGGTGCGGTAGGTTTTTTTGTCTTTCAAAAAGCGACAGTATTACCACAGCCCGAACATGCTTTATATTATCAGCAGGTTCGGGAAGTTAAGCCGTTTCAATTAACCGATCACCATAACCAAGCCTTTACCAAAGAACAATTAGCCAATAAATGGTCTTGGGTATTTCTGGGGTATACTTCTTGCCCTGATGTTTGTCCGACTACATTACAAGAACTAAACTTTGTTTATGACGATTTAAAAGCGATCAGTGAAGATACACAAATTTTATTGGTTTCGGTTGATCCTAGTCGAGATACGCCAGAAAAATTAGCTCAGTATATCGCTTACTTTAATGAGGAGTTTATTGCGCTTACGGCTGACCATGGTGTGTTATTTCCGTTTGCTCGTAACCTTGGCATGATGTACGCGATTAACGAGCCTAAAGCCAACAATAATGGTTACTTGGTCGATCACAGTGCTTCTTTAGTGTTAATTAATCCAAAGGGAGATATAGCGGCTATTTTCAAGCCAAGACAGGCTTTAGGCGTATTACCTACGATTGATGGTGAAAAATTAGTCAGTGATTTTGCAAAAATTGTAAAGTTAGCGGAATAAATGCAGCTTGTCACCATAACCATACTTCAGTGTGACAAGCTTACTTAACGATATTGTATTCGTTACAGCGGATACCACTCCATACCTTCTTTTAAGACAAACCAAGGCTTTGAATACCAATAATAACGCCCTGGCTCACTAATGCTTGGTGCAGTGCAATTACAGCGTACACGGCCTATGGGTAGCGGGGCACTATAATTAATGGTGAAGCTGTTTTCTTCTCGCCATTCTATTTCTTGTCGGCCTAAACCAGAAATATAACAGTTTAACTGGGCTGGAAGAAAATCATCAACAATAACATCAAACGTCACTGATTTTGATTGGTTATATTCTACAATTGTTTTTGCATTTTCATCACTTAACGTCATTGTGAATGGTAAAGATTTTAATTTATCACGTAGGCTGGTAATTTTATCATAAGGTTTTGATGCAGGAAAACGGGGTACGCTGGTTAAGTCTGTTGCTAGGCCAACCGCCCCAGACTGCTGTGAAAAGGCAATAAAATTGTTCTGCGTTATCCACTTTTGTACTGCGGGTGTATATTCACCGTAGGGATAAGCATAATAACGCCAGCTCTGGCCGGTTTTCTCTTTAATAATACTTTCAGCCGTTAATAAAAGATCGGTATGCTTAAGTAACCACTGTTGTTCAGTTAACCCAGCACTAATACGTGCCATAGAATCATGTTCCATACCATGGTTGGCAATAATAACCCCTTGGTCAGCCATCAACTTAAGTTGTGCCCAACTAAGGTAGTTATTCGAACCACGTTCAACGATTGCTGGGTTAATAAAAATAGTAAAAGGATAATTAAATTTGTCGAGAATGGGCTTACCATTGAGTAGAATATCAAGATAAGCATCATCAAATGTTATTGCCACTGTTTTGTCAGTAATAGGTTGCTGTTTCTTGATAGAATTCATTAAATCTGAAAGCGCGATAACGTTGAAGTTATTATCAGCTAAATACTGCATATGTATTTCAAATTGTTGGGGGGAAATACTGGTACTTGACGGTGTTTTGTCACTAACATGATGATACTGTAAAATTACAGCAGCAAAGCTAGAAAAGTGTAAGCAAGATAGCAATAGTGCAGGTAATAAAAATTTCATGAGTGAAGCCCTTGTTTAGTCAGTCATAAAAATAGCGCGTTTTGCTTTCTTTTTATAGTAAATTTTCAGGTAATTTTTATATGGAATACTTTTTTGAACGTTAATACTATCAACCACCATAAACAGCTATTCCTCATCGCCTTACCGATGATCTTTTCAAATATCACCATACCTCTTCTAGGCTTAGTTGATACTGCTGTTTTAGGACATTTAGACCAAGCCTATTACCTAGGTGGCAGTACAGTCGGGGCAATGATTATTACCTTTGTTACTTGGTTGTGTGGTTTTTTACGTATGTCGACTACAGGTCTTACCGCTCAGGCATTAGGTGAAGAAAACGCACAAAAAAGTTTATTGGTTCTGCTACGAGGTTTGTTAGTGGCTTGCTTAATTGGTGGTGCACTGATTTTGTTACAGTCTTTTTATCTTGATCTAAGCTTGGGTTTAGCCGGAGGATCTGAACAAATACAATTTTATGCTAAGCAATATTGTGATATCCGTATTTGGGGTTTACCTGCTGCGTTATCAAATCTTGTTATATTAGGATGGTTGTTGGGCAATCATAAAGCTAAGGCTGTAATGTGGATATTGATCGTCACTAACTTAATTAACTTGTCGCTAGATCTATTGTTTGTCTTAGTGTTTGATTGGCAAGTGCAAGGGGTGGCGTCAGCAACGTTAATCGCTGAATATTCAGGTGTTATTATAGGGTTGGCTTATATTATTTTTGCGAAACAAACAGGTAATCTACAACCCCTAAAAAGTATATTAATAGAAATGGTGGGAAAATTTACAGATATCAGAGATCATTTATTTGAGAAGTCAGCGCTGATCAATTACTTTCAACTTAATCGAGATATTCTTATTCGAACACTGTGCTTAGAGATTTGTTTTGTCTTTATTACTTTTCAAGGGGCTAGGTTAGGGGATGATGTTATTGCAACTAATGCCATTTTAATGAACTTTGTTTTGTTAATCTCATTTGGATTAGACGGCATTGCCAATGCAGCAGAAGTGTTAGTGGGTAAAGCACAAGGGCAAAAGAATCTTAAACAGCGTAATTTTGTCGTTAAAATCGCTTTATTTTGGACGGGACTCTTTGCGCTCACTTATAGTGCACTCTTTGCCATAGCAGGTGATTTCTTGATTGGTTTACTAACCGATATTCCAGAGGTTGTTTTCTCGACCGAACAATATGTACATTGGATGATTATCTTACCTGTATTAGGTTGTTGGTGTTATTTATTTGATGGTGTTTTTGTTGGTCTAATGAGAGCCAAAGTGATGCGAAATAGCATGATAATTGCGACCTTTGGTTGCTTTTTTCCAATGTGGTGGCTATTACAAGGATTTGGTAATCATGGGTTATGGGCTGCATTTAGTGTGTTTTTGCTAGTTCGAGGATTAAGTTTAGCTTGGCACTATTATCGCGTTATAGAAAAACAACCCATTAGCCTTTAATTTTTTATTTGTCTGACGATCAAAAATATTGAGTAAACGATTAGCAAAGATCCCACTGTAACCCCAAGCAGAGGTTAACAGACCAATAGCTAAAAAAACAATGCCGGCGATTTGCCAATAATAATGGTAATAGTAACCGATAAAAATTAAGCAAACGCCAATAGTAAAAAGACCAAGTCCGCGAGTAAAAAGCACTAAGCTTCTTTGCGGGTCTTGGCCTAATTTTTCAAGTATTGTTATCATTTTAAATTAATGAATAACTCAGCAGTCAGTATAGTGGTCGGGTTAACGAACCAATAACTTAATAGTAAGAATGATCACCACGTTCGTGTTCAGTCATATCACGAACACCTTTTATCTCACCTGCCATTGTTTCGAGAAGTTGTTTTTCGATACCATCTTTTACAGTGACATCAATTTGACTACAACCATTACAGCCACCACCAAATTGTAGAATAGCGAAACCGTCGTCAGTAATTTCCATTAACGTACACTCACCACCATGGCCAGCTAACTGTGGATTAACTTCTGCTTTTAAGAAGTAGTCAACACGTTCGAATAATGGCGCATCGTCATTTACTTTTCTTAATTTAGCATTTGGCGCTTTTAAGGTTAGTTGTGAACCCATTTGATCTGTGGTGAAATCTATTTCAGCATCTTCTAAGTACAGCTTACTGTCACCGTCAATATAAGCAGAGAAGTGTTCGAATTTCATTTCAATATCTTCAGGTTCTATCGCGTCAGCTGGGCAGTAAGACACGCCACACTCTGCACTAGCAGTACCTGGATTAACAACAAATACACGGATACTTGTGCCCTCTGCTTGTTGTTCTAATAATTTAGCGAAATGCGATTGTGCTGTTTCGGAAATATTGATCATCACGGTTATTACTCTCTTACACTTGTTACCAAAATTTCTCTAAAGTTTCTCACGGACCGTAGAGATTGAAAATATTAATACCTGACTAATTTAGTCAGGTATTAATATTTTACGCTGTTATCTACTCATACGCTAGTGAAATTACAGTTAATTAAAGTAAGAATGTGAGAAAAAAAGACAGTTATTCTGGTGTGTTTCTATAGACTTTGGTATTTTATCGCTATTGAATTCAAGGATATCACTTATGTTACCACGATTGTTTTTAGCCGTTTTGGTTGGCTTTTTTGCTTTATCTTCATCGAGTCAGGCGGCAAAAGTCACTGATTACTTGCCCACTGGTCACCCATACAACCAAGCGATTCCTAAACCTGAAAGCACATTAGGCTTCGGTATTGGTGAGCGACATGCCCGTCATGATCAACTGTTAAACTATATGAAAGCATTAGCAAGTAGTTCACAGCGGATAAAATTAACAGGTATTGGCCAAACTCAAGAGTTGCGCCAACAAGTATTACTGACGATTTCTTCTAAAAATAATTTAGCTAATTTGAATGAGATATTAGCGAAAAGATCACAAGATAATGACGCTGAAGATCCCACACTACCTTTGGTTATCTGGCTTGGGTACAGTGTGCACGGTGACGAAATTAGTGGAGCCAATGCCGCTATGGTGGTGGCGTATCATTTAGCCGCGAGTGAAAATACCGACATAATTAACATGTTAGAGAATACCTTAATCGTGCTTGAACCTAGTATTAATCCTGATGGCATGGACAGATTTGTACAATGGGTGAATATGCACCGTGGTAGTACACCCAATGCAGATCAAAACCATATTGAACACCATCAAGGTTGGCTCACAGGCCGTACTAATCACTTTGGTTTTGATCTTAATCGTGACTGGTTACTGTTGGCACAAAAAGAAAGTCAAAATAGATTAGCGTACTTTCATCAATATCAGCCAAATGTATTAGGTGACTTTCATGAGATGGGCGCCAATGGCAGTTATTTTTTTCAGCCAGGTATTCCAACGCGAACTCACCCGTTAACATCAACCGCTAATACTGAATTGACACAACTTTTGGCGACTTACCATGCCGCAGCCCTAGACAATGATAACCGACTTTATTATAGCCAAGAGAACTTTGATGATTTTTATTACGGTAAAGGTTCTACTTACCCTGACATTAACGGTGGTATAGGTATTTTGTTTGAACAAGCAAGTAGTCGAGGTATGCAACAAAATAGTGATAATGGTTTGTTAACGTTTGAGTTTGGTATTCAAAATCACGTGTTAACGTCTCTTTCTACTATTGAGGGAGCATGGAAAAATAAAGATAAATTATTTAATTATCGTGAAAATTTTTATAAAGAGTCAGAAGAGCTCGCAGATAAAGAAAACTTCAGTGGCTATTTATTACACGAGGCGCATGACTCTTATCGTTTAAATGTATTGCTTGATAAATTAAAACAACATCAAATCAAGGTCTATCCACTCACCGAAGATTTCCGTTTGGCGGGCGTTATTTATACAAAAGAGCATAGTTTTTATGTGCCCTTAGAGCAACGCCAATACCGAGTCATTAAAGCCCTTTTTTCTCAACAGACCCAGTTTGAAGATAATACTTTTTATGATGTTTCAGGCTGGACAATGCCGTTAGCAATGGACATAGATTTCTATCGGGTTGGCCGTACATGGGGACTAAAACTAGCAGATAATGCTTGGGACAGCCCTGCAAAAATTGCCGAAAAAAGTACGGTTGCACCTAAGGCGTATGCTTATGCTTATGCATTTGAATGGCATCATTTTTTAGCACCTAAATTACTTAATGAACTACTTAATAAAGGTATTAAGGCAAAAGTTGCGACAAAATCTTTTTCATCAAGATTAAAAATTAACGCCAAGGTAACTAATAAAGATTATGCTCGTGGCAGTATTATTATTCCTGCTGGCATACAAGTACAAAAAAACTGGCGTGATATTGTTAAGCAAAGTAGTCAAAAAATAGATATTCCTCTTGATAGTTTGCATACGGGGTTAACGGTTAAAGGGATAGATATAGGCAGTGGTTCGTTTCAATTGTTAGAACCGGTAAAACTTTTAATGGTTGGCGGTAAGGGCGTCTCACAGTACGAAAGTGCAGAAATCTTATTTTATCTTGACGATACGTTATCAATGCCTGTTACTGTGGTTGAACAACAACGGTTATCAAAAATTGATTTAAGTGTTTATAGCCATATGATTATGGTCGATGGAAAATATGATGCTTTAAGCAAAAGTGATGCAGATCAAATAGGTGTATGGATAAAGAACGGTGGTGTTATTTATGCGCAGAAGCGTGGCGCAAAATTTTTGTCAGAATATGAATTACTCACGATGAAATTTGTAGCTAAAGATGAAATTAATCAGTTGTTTGATATGGATAATTTACAATACCAAGATAAAGAAATACTGGCTGGACGCAAACGCATCGCCGGTGCTATTTTTGAATCAGGGCTCGATACGTCTCATCCGCTGGCTTATGGTTATACTGACAGCCGTTTGCCATTATTTCGCAATAGTACGTTAATAATGCAGCATAGTTCAAAACCTTTTATTGCCGTTGCTAATTATAGTGCACGGCCTTTAATCAGTGGTTATGCCGATAAAAATATGGTGAATCGGGTAGCCAACACTTCTGCTATTGTTGCCCATAATTATGGAAAAGGACGGGTAATTGCCAGTACCGATAATCTGGCATTTCGTGGCTATTGGTTAGGTAGTGCAAAAATCATAGCGAACAGTTTATTTTTTGCAAAAGCATTTAGTACTCCCGTTTCCTATTAATAAGAATTTATTGAGGTTGAATTTTATTTGCAGGTAATGATAGACAAAGGCTTATCACAGTAATTTTTTGAACACCATGAGCTTTAAGTAAACGGCAAATTTCATTACAGGTAGAGCCCGTTGTTACCACATCATCAAGCAGTAAAATGTGTTCAGGCAGATGGCGACGTTTATTATTATTGACTAAATAATCGCTTGAAAGCTCGAAGGCAAGGCGTAGATTTTTACGCCTTGTAACGCCTGTTTGGCCCGCTTGGCTTATGTTATTATTTATCCGTTTCAAGGCATTTGGAAAATATGCCATCTTAGCTTTACGAGCAAAATTTTCCGCGAGTAAATGTGCTTGATTAAAACCACGGTCTTGCCACTTTTTAATATGAATGGGCACAGATAATAATACAGTTGGAGGAATGAAACCTTCAGCGACTTCATTTTTATCCTCCAGCATACTTTTCCATTGTTTAAATAACAAAGAGCCTAGTAAATTAACCAATTCAAAACGCCCGTGATATTTCAGCTGTCTTACCCATAAATCAATAGGCCATTGATAAGGTGAAACAGTAATTAATTGATTGAACATTCTTTTGGGCAATAAACGATTGACCTCTGGCCATGTTAATAAATCTCCATGTAATTTTTTTAAGTCAAACAGTGGTAAATCAGCTAAACAAAAATCACAAATAATCGCTTGGCTTTGGCACTCTCCACCACATAAGTCACAACAACTTAATTGTGTTTTAATCGATTTAAATCTCGCAATAAAACACAGTGATTTTTGTTTTATTGCGCGTAAAAATTTTTCTTGGTTAAATTCCATTTATTAAATTCCATTTATTAAATCCATTGAGTAAACTGTCGCTAACTTTTGTTTACTAAAAATTAACGGTAACTCCATTGACTATGAGCATGGCAGAAACTTTAAAAATATCGAGCCAAGGAAGTGGGCTCCCACTCGTTTTTATTCATGGTTGGGGAGTAAACTCAGGGGTCTGGCAACCCAGTGTTGAAATATTAAAAAAAAAATTTGAAGTGATCACTGTTGATTTACCTGGTTTTGGCATGAATGTAGAGCATTCATTATCACCTTACACATTAGCGCAAGCCGCTACATTGATTCAGCAAGCTGTTGCAAAACCTGCCATCTATATCGGTTGGTCATTAGGTGGCTTAGTTGCAAGTGAAATAGCATTAAATTTTCCGGCTAAAGTGAAGGCGCTAGTGACTGTTGCAAGCTCACCGTGTTTTGTTGAACAAGAAAACTGGTTGGGAATTAAACCTAACGTACTAACGTTATTTCATAGCCAATTGGCGGAAGATACAGCCAAGACTATTAATAATTTTCTAAAAATTCAATCAATGGGCAGCCCACATTTGCGCGATGATATTAAGTTACTACGCACGCTTGTAATGCAATTTCCACTGCCAACAAAAATAACGTTAGATGAGTCATTAAAATTACTTAAAACAGTAGATCATCGCGACGAACTTATTAAAATATCAATGCCATTTCTGCGTTTATACGGCAAACTTGATGGTTTAGTGCCACGAAAAGCAATTGAACTCATTAGCACATTAGCACCTAAAAGTGATGTTGTTATTTTTGAAAAAGCGTCGCATGCTCCTTTTATTTCGCACCCTGAAGAATTTCATCAAACATTAATTTCTTGGCTATACCCTTTGTTTGATTGATTTTACAGAGAATTTCTTCCTTTACTTTTTAGTCGTTTTGTATGATAATTAAACAAATACATATCAAGATTCAACAGTGAAATTTAGTTATTCATTATCTGTTCATTGGTATTCTGTTTATTGATATAGAGGAGTCTGTTATGGAAATACAATCAGCATTTACAAGTGGTGTACAAGGTTTTCAAAAAGCGCAAGGCGATGCAACTCAAGCTTCTGCCGATATTGCGGCTAATTTAGCGGTTAGTCCTGAAGACTTTGGTATTGGGCAAGAAAATAACACTGATAGCAGTGAAAACGCTAATACAACAGAAAAAAAAGCCAGTTCAGCAGAAGCACCTGACCTTAACAAAGCGAGTGTCGATTTAAAAATTGCTGAGTTTCAAGCTAAAGCATCTGCTAATGTTATACAGACTGCCGATGAAACGTTAGGTACGTTATTAGACGTTCGAGTTTAAATTATGAATATCACGCCGCAAACACATACATTGTCTATCCCTACTGCAGTCAATCTGCAAACGGATAACTTGCGTCGTGAAAATAACATACGTGAAGTTATTGCAAAGCCAGCGGCTTCAAATCAGTCAGCCGCTGAGAAAGGTGTGGCATCTGATAAAGAAAGAGGCAGATCGTCTGCACAAAATAATGAAACGGTTAATTTTGAAAACATCCGTAAGCAAGCGGAACTAAAAGCCAAAACGATTAATAGTGGTGGTGAACGTCAAAATGATTCTTCTGACGAGCAATCAGCAGCGCAAAAGTATTTAACCAACGAGTTAGTGGCTGAAACAGAAAACGAAGATAATCAATCAACAGAAAAATCTCCTGACGTTAATGGCTCTCCCGCTCTTAATAGTTCTGAAGCTCTTGCAGAGCAGAAAGTGATAAATGAGCTTCAATTACGTGATCAAGAAGTGCGTTCTCATGAATTAGCGCATGCTTCTGTTGGTGGAGCATCAACAGGCGTTCCTTCATACAGTTTTGAAACCGGTCCTGATGGCAAAAAATATGCTGTTGGTGGTGAAGTTTCCGTCGATCTTTCTAGAATAGATGGTAACCCCCGTGCAACTATTGCCAAAATGCAAAAAGTACATGCGGCGGCTTTAGCACCAGCTAATCCTTCAACTCAAGATAATCGTGTGGCCGCATCAGCATCAAAAATAATATTACAAGCACAGTCAGAACTTGCCGCAGTTAGTTTAGATGATCCCGCAAAAGCTAAAGACTTAAATGTATTAATTAAAACAAAGGATGTTTTTGCTAAAGAAGAAAATAAAAAATCAGAAGACATTGATTTCGATACACTCGTTAATCGCACATTAGACGCTCAAGAACAAATAGTACCTAGTCGCGATGTTGCTGTTGATGAAAGGTCATTGCGGATCGAAAGTTTTTATTTGGGTATCAATCAAGCTTATGAAAAAGCACCAAGCTTTCATTTCCAGTTAACTGCATAACGTTTTAAGTTATTAACATACAAATAAAAACGCCTCATTATAATTAAATAATGAGGCGTTTTTTGTTCATCTGTATCTGTAAAACTAAATACCGTAACTTTCACGGTATTGATTAATATTCGCTAAACTTGTCACTAACTCTGGTTGCGAAGCAATGTTCTCTTCAAGGTAGGTTACAACATCAGCTAAGGTAACAATTGCAATAACTTGTGTGTCAAAATCACGTTCGACTTCTTGAATCGCAGATAATTCACCTTGACCTTTTTCTTGGCGGTCAAGAGCGATCAATACACCGGATAATTCAGCACCATGCGCTTTAATGATTTCCATTGATTCACGAATCGCTGTACCTGCAGTAATAACGTCGTCAACCAACATTATTTTACCTTGCAGGGGCGAACCGACAAGGCTACCACCTTCACCATGAGTTTTAGCCTCTTTACGGTTAAAGCAATAAGGTATATCCATATCGTGATGATCAGCTAATGCTACGGCAGTAGTGGTTGCAATGGGAATACCTTTATAAGCGGGGCCAAAAAGTAAATCAAAGGCGATGTTTGAATCAGCAAGTGCTTGTGCGTAGAAACGACCTAAGCGTGCTAAATCTCTCCCCGTGTTAAATAAACCGGCATTAAAAAAATAGGGGCTGGTACGGCCTGACTTTAAAGTGAATTCACCAAAGCGTAATACTTGTTTCGCTAGAGCAAATTCAATAAATTCACGTTGATAGTTTTTCATCTTTATTCCCACCTAAAATAAGAGTATTTAGTTAAGTGCTAACTTTTGTAAGTCAAACAACTCATTAATGCTGTCTTTTGCTAATGCCAGCATGCTGTGCATTTCATCGAAGCTAAAGGGGGCTTCCTCTGCCGTTCCTTGAATTTCTATCAATTTGCCAGTGTCTGTCATGACGACATTCATATCAGTATCAGCGGCAGAATCTTCAGGGTAATCAAGATCAGAAACGGGTTCACCTTTATAAATACCAACAGAAACAGCGGCTATCATATGTTTTAACGGATTAGTTTTTATAATATCTTTAGCACGCATATAGTTCAAAGCATCAACTAATGCGATACAAGCACCCGTAATTGAAGCAGTACGTGTACCGCCATCAGCTTGTATAACATCACAATCAACGCTAATAGTATTTTCACCTAGGGCTTTTAAATCAACAGCAGCGCGCAATGCACGAGCGATTAAACGCGAAATTTCTAAGGTACGACCACTTTGCTTGCCGTTAGCTGCTTCTCTGCGCATACGAGTATGAGTAGAGCGAGGTAACATGCCGTATTCTGCAGTGATCCAACCTTTACCTTGTCCTTTTAAAAAGCGCGGTACCCCGACTTCTACTGAGGCAGTACAAATAACTTTTGTGTCGCCAAATTCAATCAATACTGAACCTTCAGCGTGAGTCGTAAATTGACGAGTAATAGTTACAGGACGTATTTGACCTGGAGTTCTTCCGCTTGGGCGCATGTTAATATACCTGTGATAAAATAATTGTTGCGTATTATAATCGTTCAGCACCAAATTTGACATAATGACGTGAAAACAATTTGAAATATAGTTAATCTAACTAAGGTCTAATTAGAAGAGTTTTACACGATCCTATTTTTATTGAGTCTATTTATGAAATTTTCTTCTCGTTTACTCATGAGCTTTTGTCTCTCTTTTTTACTAATAACAACGGCTTCAGCCATCAGTACCAATGACTTACCTAAGTACAGTAAAGTCTATGATGAAAAAAGTGACCCTTTTAAAGACGCGAATGCTGCAATAACATTAGCTAAAGAAACTCAACGCAATGTGCTGATTGAAATTGGTGGCAACTGGTGTGGCTGGTGTAAAAAGATGGATGATTTTTTAGAGAATAATCCGGATGTTTACCAAAAACTTCATCGTGAATTTGTACTATTAAAAGTAAGTGTTAGCGATAGTAATGAAAATGAAGGGTTTATGAAGTCTCTTCCCCCAGTTTTAGGTTATCCTCATATGTATGTTTCAACGAGTAGCGGTAAAATGATCTTGTCAAAAGATACCGCTGAGTTACTCGATGGCGAACAGTATTCTAAAGAACAGTGGTTAGCATTTCTGAATAAATGGCAAAGCAATGCGATAAAGGATAAATAAATGTCAGAGTCAGCATTAAATAAAGTGAGCAGTTTTTTTGATAAAAACTATCAAACACCTACTTGGTTGTCACATAAGTTTTCCCGCCGTAAATTATTGAAATCAGCGGCTGGAGCCACCGCAATATCTGCGCTTCCTGCTTTAGCATTTAGTCAAAATGAAAAAGAAAAATTGTTTGAAACTTTGCAGGCAGAACCTTGGTTAACCTTAAATGCTGTGCTTGATCATCTCTTGCCAGAATCGAGTAATGGTCCAAGTGCGAAAGAGTTACAAGTCGTTATTTATTTATATAATGTTGTCTATCAGCAACCGACTGAAAAAAATGAAATTGACTTTATTTTTAAAGGTGTCGGTTGGTTAAATGGCTACACGCAAAACCAATTACAAAAAACGTTTACTGAATTAGGCAAAGCCGAAAAAGAAACTATGTTACGAGGTATTAGCGGCTCGAGAGCGGGAGAAAACTGGCTCAATAACTTACTGGGTTATATTTTTGAAGCAATGTTATCGCCACCTACTTATGGCGGCAATCCAAAAGGGATCGGTTGGCAATGGTTAGAACACCAAGCGGGCTTCCCATTACCTAATGCAGGCGGTCGTTACTTTGAATTACCTAAACGTTCAGTCGTTAGCGACAACAGTGATAGCAACATTATTCAATCAAAAGATCTGTTAGCAAATAAAAAGTTGCCGACAGTTAAAGGAAGTAACAAGGCATGAGTTTTGATATTTGCATAGTTGGTAGTGGGGCCGGAGCTTCGCCTGTTGCTTATACATTAGCCAAAGCAGGCGCTAAGGTATTAATACTGGAAAAAGGGCCATGGTTAACAGAGAAAGAATTTTTCAAAGATGAATTAGCGATCAGTTTACGTGATTCATATAATCCGAAACTTATCGATGAACAGCACGTTATCGAAGAAGAATACGAAACTGATAGCGGAGAAGGTTACTGGCAGGGCGAGCCAACAAGTGAATCGGGTTGGAGCTTCTGGAACGGAAATGTTGTGGGTGGTTCATCTAACTTTATGAGTGGCTATTTTCATCGTTTAAAACCAGTAGATTTTAAATTAAAATCTACTTTTGGTGAAATTGAAGGTGCTAACATTGTTGACTGGCCTATTAGTTATGATGATTTGGAACCTTTTTATGCTCAAGTAGAGCGGGAAGTTGGCGTTTCTGGGAGGACTGTTGCACATCCTCACCAAGAACCACGCTCAACGGTATTTCCTTACCCGCCATTAGTTGACCATCAAGTGTCAGGGTGGATAGACAAAGCGGCAAAAAATATTGGCTATCATTCGATGCCCGTACCTCGTGCAATATTATCAACACCTGCGATGGGCCGCAAAAGCTGTGAATATTCAGGTTATTGCAGTAGTTATGGCTGCTCAACAGGCGCAAAAGGCAGTGGTCGAGCGGCTTTGCTAAACCATGCAGTGACCACTGGAAACTTGACTATTAAAGCGAATGCTAAGGTTTATCATATAGCGAGTGATGACAAAGGTGAAATTTCTGCTATTCATTACTACGACTCACAAGGTCGCGAGAAAAAAGCAACGGCAAAAATTTATGTTGTTGCTTGCCAAGCGGTAGAAACGTCACGTTTATTACTGGCTTCTACAGGGAAGAAATTTCCACAAGGTTTAGCGAACAATAGCGGACAAGTTGGTAAGAACTTAGTGTTTAGTGGCGGAGGTACAGGGAAGGGAGACTTTTTGTTCGCTGATTTAACAACTGAAAAGCAAGCACAATTAAAGCAAGTAGGCCCTTTTATCAATCGTGCCTTGCAAGACTGGTATCAAATTGACGATAAAAGTTTTTCTGGAGCGAACTCGCAAGGTAAAGCGAAAGGCGGCACTATTGATTTTCTCTTCTATCAAAACCCTATTGCCCGTGCACAAGGGCAACAATTCAATGACGAAAGTGAGTTAGTGTGGGGCGAACAATTACAGAAAAATTTAAAAGAAGAATTTACCACCTATAAAACGTTACGTTTTGAAGTGTTTAATGACTGGTTACCTACCGACGATTGTTTTGTCAGTTTAGACACGGAAGTCACCGATAAATGGGGGCAAGCGGTTGCTAAGGTAAGGATCGGCGCGCATCAACATGACATGGTGGTTGGAGAATACTTAGCCGATAAGGGCGAGAAGTTACTTGCAAGTATGGGGGCAAAAAATGTGACTAGCTCAGTAAGCAGCTACCCACCAACAAACTTAATGGCTGGAGGTTGCCGGTTCGGTCATGACCCTAAGACATCTGTATTGAATAAATACTGTCAAGCTCATGAAGTTGATAATTTATATGTAACGGATGGTTCATTTATGCCAACAGGCGGTAGCGTACCCTATACGTTTACTATTTATGCCAATGCCTTTCGCGTAGCCGAGCATATTAAAGAACGTTGGCAAGCATCTGTTACTTAATGATACGCGCAGTGAAAAAATATGGCCGGCATTAGCCCATAACCGTGTGTGTTTTTTGATGCTAACTAGTAAGGAGCTTTTCAACTTCTAATCGATGAATTTGATCTGAATGCGCTATTTTCACGTATTAGTTGTCAGGTATAATAAATTGCTAATCACAGTGAATCTTATAATTTTACTTTATTAGTGTGTCAGATAAATAGGAGTAATACAGTATTGTTAGCACATAAACTTATGGGGGTTATATTTGATCTCGACAATACCTTGGTATCTTCATCTTTAGATTTTGACAGCATAAGAGCATCTTTAGGTTGTCCAAAAAATATTGATTTATTAGATTTTGTTGCTGCCTTACCCGGAAGTCAACAAGTTGATGCTAATGAACTATTAGTTGAGTATGAAATCAACGATGCGGTGGGGGCAAAAAAGCTGGCGGGCACCGAGCAAATTTTAACCTTATTGGCTGAATTGTCTTTGCCATGTGCTATTGTTACGCGAAATTGTCGTCAAGCAGCGACTATAAAAATTGAAAATAATAATATTGATATTGAGATATTATTAACCCGAGAAGATCACAAAGCTAAACCTGCACCTGATGCATTATTACATTTAGCCGAGTTGTGGCAGTTAGCCCCTGAAAACTTATTATACGTTGGTGATTATTTATATGATCTGCAAGCAGCAAAAAATGCTAACACCATGTCTTGTCTTATCAATTATGGTAAAACAGCGAGTTATCAGAAGTTAGCAGATGTTGTTGTGCGTGATCTCAATGAATTAAGCGCGACAATTAAGCATGTATCTATGGTTGAACGTGTATAGTGGAATTATCTGCCCTGTATATTTTAGTACTGCTTGGGTATTAAATCGATAATTACTTATTTTCAAGTAAATCTGTTAAGTGGGATAGTTGTTCGCTCAACACAGCCACTTGTTTTTCTAATGTTACAACTCTTTGCGCAAGTGATGACTTGTTATTAGGCGAAGACTCACCAGTTTGCACCGTATTAACAGTCATTAAATCGAATTCACTGGTGCCTGAGAATAAATGAACATAGCGGGCTTCTCGCTTCCCTGGTTCTCGTCCTAACTTTTTAATTAAGGTTTGATTACTGAAGTCTTGTAACTGCTGTAAAGCCGTTTCAATTTCACTAACATCTGTAAATTCAGCCAAGCGATTTGTACGGGTTCTTAACTCTCCAGGGGTTTGAGGGCCTCTTAGCAATAACACGCAAATAATGGCTCTTTGCTGTGGTGTAAACTTTAAATTACCAAACTCAGTATCACAGAAACGATGAAAATATTTATTTACTCGCGCAGAAGCTTTGTGATCTAACATTAATAGATTCATTTCAACCAGTTCATCGACTAAGTTTTGCACATCACTTTCAGAAAATGATGTTACTGGTTCACGGTTACTTTTTTGATTACAGCCTATGGTTATAGCGTTTAAAGAGAGTGGATACTGCTCAGGTGTTGTTGTTTCTTTTTCAAGCATTACGCCAATAACACGGCATTGGTCGGCGGATAGAGTGATCATTTTAAAGCTCTCTGATTAAGTTTCTACTGAAGTTATATCAAGCAAGCTCTGCTTTTACCATATTAAGCTATTTAACTGCCGATAAAAAAGCCATCGTTAAGTGGCTTTTGAAATGATGAAGTTGCTTTAAAGGCTATTCAATGTTCGCGATCTGTTCACGCATCTGTTCAATAAGTACTTTTAATTCTACGGCTGAGTTGGTGATATCAACATTAATCGATTTAGATCCTAAAGTATTAGCTTCACGATTAAATTCTTGCATCATGAAATCTAGACGACGACCTTGAGCGCCACCTTTTTTAAGAATACTCTTTGTTTCTTTTACATGACTAAAGAGGCGATCAATTTCTTCATCAACATCCATCTTTTGCGCAAGTAAGACGAGTTCTTGCTCAACTCTGCTTGAATCAAGCTCAATTTTCGCATCGGTGAACTTATCGGTGATCCGCTTACGTTGCCATGCAATAATTTCTGGCATAAACGCTTTAACTTTTTCAGATTGCTCAACAATACCTTCAAGGCGTTGTTCTATTAGTACTTTTAAGTTTTCTCCTTCACTTGCGCGTGCATCTATAAAGTCTTTCAGCGCTTGTTCAAAACCCACCAAAATCTCTTTTTGAATAATAGTCATGTCCGCTTCTTCAGCTTCCATAACTCCGGGCCAGCGCATTATTTCTAAAGGGTTTAACTGACTATTAAGTGTCTGTTCGTTGATCCAACTTGCGTGCTGAAGCAGTTGTTCAGCTAAGCCTTTATTAAGTGATAAATTGTTTTTTGCTGACGGGTTAGCACTGAAGCGCAAGCTACACTCTACCTTTCCACGGTTCAACTGTTTGCGAAAACGTTCACGCAATGTGGGTTCAATACTGCGAAATTGCTCGGGTAAACGGAAGTAAGTTTCCAAAAATCGTTGGTTTACAGAGCGGATCTCCCAAACTGCATTACCCCAATCACCCTTTACTTCAAAGCGAGAAAAAGCCGTCATACTATGGATCATATTGTTGTCCGTTTGCTTAATGTAGAAATTAAAGTAATTATGCCAAACGCGTGATCAGGTAGCTACTTTATTTTCAAAGGGATAATAATTGAGGTTTATTTATCTCAAAGTGAAAGAGTTAATATAACTTCCACTTTTTTTTAATTTTTGCAAGTTGGCCACTGGTGACTAATTGTTTAAATGCCGCTTTATATTTTTTTATCAATACGGGTGAGGTATTAAGACTAAAGGCAATACTGAGTCTGTTATTTAAAGCAGCCACTTCGTTCAACCTTTGTAGTTCATTAAAGTTATAGCCAAGATTTTTAGCTCTGGTTTCTATGGTTATTTTTGTCGCCAGAATTAGGTCTACTCGGTCAATAAACAACATATCCATATTTTGTCGTTCGTTAGCAAGCAGGTATATATTTGAAAAACCTTGAGCAATTAAATATTGTGCGGAGTTTGAATTTCTTGAGGCAGCGATCTTTAAGTTCTTTAAGGCAGATACTTGGTAATCGGTTTTTGTGTAATGCTTTTTTAATCCCCAAAAGTATAATCGCTCTTTTTTTAGTGCCCCGATCCAATGAAATTTTTTATTTCTCATTTGCGTATGAGCAATAGAGTAAATTAAAGTATTTGGTTGATAAAGCGCAACTTCGTATGCTCTAGCCCAAGGCATTATTTGAATGCTAGCCTGGTCTTTTGTTATTTTAAATAAAGCTTCAACTACCTCTGTAGAAAAACCACCTAAGCTGCCATCTGCTTTTTCAATTTGATAAGGCTCTAGCAGCTCAGTAACCACATCGATTTCTTGGGCTTTAGCATCGAATGTGACTAATAAAGCGATAAGGAGGACGGTAATCATCGTTAAAAATTTTTTATAAAATTGCATCATATATTTTTTAGTATCGCGACCTTACTGGGTAACAACACTCCATTTTTTATAGACGGTTAACCACAAAATAATCAAGGAGATCTTTGAAAAAAGTTAACACTCTACAATGAATAATATTTTATTTTACCTTTAAATAATAGCGCACTTTATTTCAATGAGTGATTATTTTGTGTAAATGTAGACATAAAAAAAGCAGCCTAAGCTGCTTTTAAAAGAAATTAAGCTATTTTTTAACTGAGGACGAAGTCTAAAATACCAATGGCTGCTTTACGACCTTGATCAACAGCCGTAACCACAAGATCTGAGCCTAGTACCATATCGCCACCGGCAAAAATATTTTGTTTAGTGGTTTGTAAAGCAAATTCACTATTATCTGCAGCTAAAACGAGTCCGCGTTTATCTATCTCAACCCCTGCATCTTTCATCCACTGTGGTGGACTGGGTAAAAAACCAAAAGCAATCACTACCGCGTCAGCTTCCATTATAAATTCACTACCCGCTATCGGTTCAGGGCTTCTTCTGCCTTTTGCATCTGCAGCACCTAGTTGAGTTTTTACAAATTTAACACCACAAGCGTTACCATCTTTATCAACAGCAATATCAAGAGGTTGTAAGTTGAATTGAAAGTTTACGCCTTCTTCTTTCGCATTTTGAACTTCACGGGGTGAACCTGGCATGTTGGCTTCGTCACGACGATAGGCACACGTGACTTCGGTAGCATTTTGACGAATAGAGGTACGTACACAATCCATTGCCGTATCGCCCCCACCGAGAACAATCACTTTTTTGTTTTCAAAACTGACATATGGCTTGGCATTTTCAGTAATTTTCATCAAGTTTTGCGTGTTACCAACTAAGAAATCAAGTGCAGTGTAAACACCTGCCGCACCTTCTTGCTCGAAACCACCTGTCATATCGGTGTAAGTGCCAAGTGCTAAAAATACAGCGTCGTAGTCTTCGCTCAATGACTCAATGGTTACATCAACACCTACGTTGATATTTAAACGAAATTCAATGCCCATACCTTCAAAAATTTCACGACGTGTTTGAATAACATCTTTTTCTAATTTGAACGAGGGAATACCAAAAGTTAGCAAGCCACCTATTTGGGCATGTTTGTCGTAAACAACCGCGTCGATACCATTACGTGTTAGTACGTCAGCACAAGATAAACCAGCAGGGCCTGCACCAATAACTGCGACACGTTTGTTCACTTTTACTACGTTCGATAAATCAGGTTTCCACCCTTGTGCAAATGCAGTGTCGGTAATGTACTTCTCAATATTACCGATAGTAACAGCGCCAAAATCTTCGTCTAACGTACAGGCCGATTCACAGAGTCTGTCTTGTGGGCAAACACGGCCACACATTTCGGGTAAGCTATTCGTTTGATGGCACAAGTCAGCAGCTTCAAAAATCTTCCCCTCGGTAACCAACTCTAACCATTGTGGAATATAATTGTGAACAGGGCATTGCCACTCACAATAAGGGTTACCACAATCTAAACATCGGTCTGCTTGGCCAGCACTTTGGTCAGTACTTAATGGCTGATATATTTCAACAAAATTTATTTTACGCTGTTCAATTGCTTTTTTAGGCGGATCGATGCGCTTAACATCGATAAATTGATAAACATTTTTACTCATACTGTTTTCCCTTAATTCGCATTCTTGACACGACTACTGTGCTTGAACGCGAAGTTCAGCAGATGAACGGCTACGATGACCTAATAAGGTTTTAACATCAGTTGCCGTAGGTTTAACTAATTTAAATCGCGGTGCGTAGGCATCAAAGTCAGCTAAGATTTCTTGAGCACGCGCACTGCCGGTTTCATCAAAATGTTGGTTAATAATACCGCGTAAATGTTCTTGATGAATTGTCAGGTTGCTTATCGGTAATAACTCGATTGACTCACCATTTAAACGAACATCTAAATCGCCAGACTCATCAAATACATAAGCAAAACCACCGGTCATTCCTGCACCAAAGTTTACCCCAACTTGACCTAGAATAGTTACTATGCCGCCGGTCATGTATTCACAAGCGTGATCACCAGTACCTTCAATTACCGCATGAGCCCCTGAGTTACGCACTGCAAAGCGTTCACCTGCACGCCCACAACCATAAAGTCTGCCGCCAGTTGCGCCATATAAACAAGTATTACCCATGATCATCGTTTGATGACTTAAATACTCAACACCTTTTGGTGGTTTAATTGTCAACTTGCCGCCAGTCATCCCTTTACCAACATAATCATTAGCATCACCTGTGAGGGTCATTTCTAAGCCACCAGCATTCCAGACACCAAAGCTTTGGCCTGCCGTGCCATTAAGATGGATTTTAATTGGAGAAGACGCCATACCTTGGTCGCCATGATGACGAGCAATTTCACCTGATAATGAAGCACCCACAGAGCGATCGGTATTTTGTATTGTAAAACGGAATTCGCCACCTTTACGATGTGATACAGCATCAGTACACGTGGCCAGAATCTCTTTATTCAAAACGCCCTTATCAAACGGGTTATTATTTTCTGTTTGATAAAGAGCCGTATCAGCACCCGCAACAACCGGGGCAATAATGGGTGACAAGTCTAATTTTTGTTGCTTAGCTGTTAAGCCCGTAAGCTGCACTAATAAGTCGGTTCGACCAATTACTGCGGTTAAGCTTTCAACCCCTAATCGCGCTAAAATTTCACGAACATCATGAGCAATAAACTTAAAGTAGTTCATGACTTGCTCAGGGAGACCTTTGAAGAATTTTTCACGCAATACATCGTCTTGCGTCGCAACACCTGTCGCACAATTGTTTAAATGGCAGATACGGAGGAATTTACAACCCAGTGTCACCATTGGTGCAGTACCAAAGCCAAAGCTTTCTGCGCCTAAAATGGCTGCTTTAACAATATCGATACCGGTTTTTAATCCGCCATCAACCTGTAAACGTACTTTATGGCGTAAACCGTTAGTCACTAATGACTGATGGGCTTCAGCTAAACCTAACTCCCAAGGACAACCCGCATATTTTACTGAACTTAGTGGGCTAGCAGCTGTACCACCGTCGTAACCTGAAATGGTAATAAAATCAGCGTAAGCTTTAGCAACACCAGAAGCAATTGTTCCAACACCTGGTCCTGAAACGAGTTTCACTGAAATAACCGCTTTAGGGTTTACTTGTTTCAAATCGAAAATAAGCTGAGCTAAATCTTCAATTGAATAGATGTCGTGATGTGGAGGTGGAGAAATTAGCGTAACACCCGGTACTGAAAAGCGTAACTTAGCAATTAAGGGTGACACTTTATCACCGGGTAATTGACCACCTTCACCGGGTTTTGCGCCTTGTGCAACTTTAATTTGTAGTACATCAGCATTCACTAAATAGTGTGGTGTGACGCCAAAGCGACCAGAAGCGATTTGTTTAATACGTGAATTTTTTACTGTACCAAAACGACGTTCATCTTCACCCCCTTCACCAGAATTTGAATAACCGCCTAAACGGTTCATGGCGATAGCCAAGGCTTCATGAGCTTCGGGGCTCAATGCACCAATTGACATAGCTGCACTGTCGAAGCGTTTGAACATTTCAGTTTCAGGTTCTACCTTACTGATATCAATTGACTGGGCATCTTCTTTAAAACCCAATAAGTCACGTAACGTCGCCACTGGGCGGTTATTTACGTGATCAGCAAACAGGCGATAATCAGCGTAATCGCCTGACTTAACTGCTTTTTGTAAGTAGGTCACAACATCAGGATTAAAAGCGTGATATTCACCCCCGTGTACATATTTGAGTAACCCGCCGTGATTGACTTTCTGATGCGCTAAAAAGGCTTTGCGCGAAAGGTTGATGTTGTCTTGTTCTATATCTGAAAAATCAGCACCCTGAATACGACTTGGTAAATCAGGGAAACACAACTGCATAATATTTTGATGCAAACCAATCACTTCAAATAAACCCGCACAACGATAGCTGGCAATAGTTGAAATGCCCATTTTAGATAATATTTTTAATAAGCCTTTATTGATGCCATCGCGATAGTTCATTACGGCTTGGCGAGCGGTTAACTCAATTTGTCCTTGGTCAACTAATTGTTCAATGGTTTCAAAAGCAAGGTAAGGGTAAACAGCAGTTGCGCCAAGCCCCAGCAGCACTGCAAAATGATGAGAGTCCCTTGCTGCTGCTGTTTCAACAATAATATTAGAGTCACAACGCAGTTGTGTTTCAACTAAACGTTGTTGCACGGCACCCACTGCCATAGCGGCGGGTATAGGTAACATACCCTTATGAATTTGACGATCTGAAAGTACCAAAATAACGGTGTTCATATCACGAACCAATGTCTCCGCTTCATCACATAATCGAATAATTGCCGCTTCTAAACCTTCTTCTTTATCGTAATTTAATGTCAGCGTGTCGCTGCGATAATGTTCAGGGTCAAGGTTTCGTAGTTGCTTTAAACCTGTATACATAAGTATAGGGGTTTCAAATAAGATGCGGTTAGCATGACCGGTGGTTTCGTTAAAAACATTATGCTCGCGGCCGATACAGGTACCCAGTGACATAACGTAGCGTTCACGTAATGGGTCAATAGGCGGGTTTGTTACCTGTGCAAACTGTTGACGGAAATAGTCAAAAATTGTGCGAGGCTGGCTTGAAAGTACAGCCATTGGAGTATCGTCACCCATAGAACCTGTTGCTTCCATGCCATTTTCAGCTAATGTTTTAACAATCTGATGGATCTCTTCATAGCTGTAATTGAACATTTTATGGTATTGCGAAATAGCTTGATCGTCAAAAACACGCTTACCAATGAGCTCAGCATCTAGTTGATGAAAAGGTATCAAGCGTTGTGTGTTTTTATCTAACCATTCACGGTAAGGATGACGAACTTTTAATTCTTCATCAATATCGCTAGAGGTAAATATTTTTCCAGTGTAAGTATCAATAGCAAGCATTTCGCCGGGGCCAACACGCCCTTTTTCAACCACTTCATCTTCACCGTAATCCCAAATACCAACTTCAGAGGCTAAGGTAATGAAGCCATCACGAGTAATAACATAACGAGCAGGGCGTAAGCCATTTCTATCTAAATTACAGGCAACATGGCGACCATTGGTCACCACAACACCTGCAGGGCCATCCCATGGTTCCATATGCATAGAGTTAAATTCGTAAAATGCTTTTAAATTTTCATCCATTAACGGGCTATTTTGCCAAGCTGGGGGCATTAATAAACGCATACCACGGTATAAGTCCATGCCACCAGCAATGAATAATTCCAACATGTTATCTAAGGATGATGAATCAGAGCCACTTTCGTTAACAAACGGGGCAGCGTCTTGTAAGTCAGGTAATAAAGGTGATTTGAATATGTGTGTACGTGCTCGACTCCACTGGCGATTACCTTTAATTGTGTTAATTTCACCATTATGTGCTAGGTAACGAAAAGGTTGCGCTAAGTACCATTGGGGTGATGTGTTGGTTGAAAAGCGTTGATGAAATACACAAATTGCGGTTTGCATGCGGATATCAGCAAGATCTAAATAAAAATTCGGTAAATCTACAGGCATCATTAAGCCTTTATAGATAGTGACCAAACACGATAAACTTGCCACATAAAAAACGCTATCATCAATACGTTTTTCTGCTCGACGACGTGCCATATATAAACGGCGCTCTAAATCTCGATTTCTCCAACCAGGAGGAGCGTCAACAAAGACCTGCTCTATTTGTGGCATATTATTTACTGCCGTTTCACCTAATATTGAGGTATCAGTTGGCACTATGCGCCAACCAATTAAGGTCAGCGTTTCACGCGCTAACTCTTCTTCAAGAATTTTTTTACTTAAAGCCGCTTGAATCGGATCAGGATTGAGGAAAATCATTCCTACAGCGTATTTTCTGCCAAGCTTCCAGTTGTTCTCTTCAGCAATAGCTCGAAAGAAAGTATCGGGTTTTTGCATTAACAAACCACAACCGTCGCCCGTTTTACCATCGGCAGCAATACCACCACGATGTTGCATACGGTCAAGGGCATGAATGGCCGTTTTTACAAGTTTATGGCTGGCCTCACCTTGTTGGTGAGCAATTAAGCCAAATCCGCAGTTGTCTTTCTGAACGCTGTGATCGTAAAGCATGATGTTATTTTCTCCTCAAGAAATAACCACTTAAGCACAGAGAATATAAAGAAAGAATAAAGTTATACAAAAATTGCATAAATACTCTGTTTTCACTTAAGTGGAACCTTTCACATTAAACACTTATCGCTAAAAGGTCAATCAAAATAGAGTATTTGCTCGTAGTTTTTTTACATGACTCTAGACCTATGTTTTAAATCAATATTATGTGATTATGTTAAATTTATTGACTTTTTGTAGAATTTTAAGCGCTAATCTCAATTGTTATAAGCGAGTTGAGAATGATTTATGTTTACTTTGTTGTAATTTAATTACATTTTTGTTTTTGTTAATAATAAATATGAGCAAACTACGTGGTGAATATTATTCATTTTTTATTCAGTAGTGTGTGTGGGGCGTAACGACAGGATTAAATATCAGACATAAAAAAGCCAGCATTAATTACTGGCTTTAAAGTTATATTGCAATTTTTTTCAAAAACAATGGCTTATGGTTGGTAGCCACCTTCAACACCTTTTGTCGTAATACTTACCGCGTCGTGGGCATGTAAAGATTCAAGGTGATTAATGCGAAGCCAAAAGTCGTCATATTCAGGCGTGTTATTCATTGCGTGCTGTAAACGGCGAGCGGCGTCCTCACAAAACATTAAATTTTGACCATTCAAACGGGCAAATTCTTGCTCATCTTCTCGTTTAACTGCCGCTTGAACAGGCGTTTTTAAGCAGTCTTCAATGATATCGACTAAAGCGGTAATCGGAAATTCATTAGTATTGGTATTTAGCTTAACTTTTAATTCAGCCACTGAACGTTGGCTATGAGGTGTGGCAACAATCCCTTCGGTCGTTCCAAGCCACTCGTGAATAGCATCTAAATCAGCTTGTTGATCGTTAAACTTTTCTTTAAAAGCTTTTTGAATTAATTGTCGAGCAAGAGCTGCAGAGCAAGGACAAGTAGACGAATATCTAACATCAACAGCAAGCTCAATATCAAGCTTTCCTTTATTTAAGCGGCCCGTTAATGTAACAGGGTATGCTTTCCAGCCTTGTTTACCACTTATTAGTGATTTTCTTCTTAGGTGATAATCGAAACGAAACTGTACTTTTGCATTATCACTCAGGTCATTATGACTGCTGATGAAAGCGTCAAGTAAAGTAACTAAGCTTTGAAAGTCTAAAGTATTACTGGTAGAAAGTTCGTCAAGTAACAAATACAAACGAGACATATGAATGCCTTTTGCTTGTGGTTCTTTTAAGTTTACAAACGCGTCAACAAAAGCAGAAACCATCCGCTCATTCTCACCTTGCGAAGCAACCATTATGGGCATTTCTATATTACTCATTCCAACCCAATCGAGCGTTCCTTCGGTTTGAGCGGTGGTGTGGTTGGCGATATCAGGCATTAATGTGGACATTTCTACTCCAGAGTTTCTAACACGCTATGTAAAGGGCTTTTTGAAACTTCAGTACATAACAAACTTATTAAGGGCGCGTATTCTAACGTATATTTGGTTGCAGATATAGCGGCAGTTCTTTTTTAAGTACCTTAGGTACATAAGTTACTGAAAGACTGTGTATTCATGAGGTTTTCTGTTTGTTAAGAATTTTTAAATCAATGTAAATGAAAGACATTTGTTTAATGACATCGCTGTTCATCTTGTTACAATGAATGATATTACGCCGCTATAAATATAATTAAAGGTAGGATTTGTGAATAATATCGAACCGTTAGATGTTAATTTATTAGAGGGATATTTAGATAGTTTAGGCCAAGATATCCTTCAACAAATGTTGGATTTATATATCCAGCAATCAAAGACCTATATTGAAGAAATAACTGATGCTTTTGAAAAAAAGTCACAAGATTTATGGCAAGCACGATGTCATAAAATGAAGGGTGCTACAGGCAGTGTTGGTTTGTTGGCCACTCATGCGAAGCTTGTTGCGGTAGAAAAAATTTCAGGGCAATGGTCAGAAAAGTCAATACATATTTCTGAGTTAATTGACCTTAATAAACAAGCGATTACCGCTTTTAAAACATGGTTAGCATCAAAGTAAATTATTGTCTTAAACAACTAAAAAGGGGAAGCAATTATTGCTTCCCCTTTTTAGTTGTTTATTATTTAATTGCTTAATCTACAGAGCCAATAAAGCGATATCCTTCACCGTGAATGGTGTTAATTAATTCAGGCGCATCAGGTATTGACTCAAAATGTTTGCGTAGGCGTCTAATCGTTACATCAACAGTGCGATCATTTGAACGAAGGTCACGACCTGTCATTTCTTTAATGAGTTGCTGGCGAGTGACAATCTGGCCTGTATTTTCAATTAACAAGCGTAATGCACGATACTCGCCACGCGGTATCGCTAAAACCTGTCCGTCAGGAGCGGTCATTTTTCTTGAATTGCCATCAAGTGACCATTCGTTAAAAGTGATCACTGCTTTTTCAACTTCATTCTTTGTTTGACCAATACGATTAAGAATATTTCGCGCGCGTATCGTTAGTTCACGGGGATTAAACGGTTTCGTTAAATAGTCATCAGCACCAATTTCTAACCCCAGTATCTTATCTATATCACTGTCACGACCAGTTAGGAATATTAAACCTAGTTCATTGTTGCTGGTGAGTTCCCTCGCCAATAACAAACCATTTTTACCTGGAAGATTAATATCCATAATGACTAGATTAATTGTGTTTTTTTGTAGCTGAGTATCCATGCTCTCACCGTCGGTAGCCTCAGAGACTTGATAGCCTTCGGCTTCAAATAAGTTACGTAGGTTAAAGCGTGTAACATCTTCGTCTTCTACGATAAGTATGTGAGGTTTTTGCATGTTTTTTTTCCACTCTTTATGTATTTGGCAATAATGTTTACTGTATGTTAGTTATAGCTGAGAATTATATTAACGCTATGTTACTAATGCTGATTTTGTTAATTATTTATACAATTAATTGTATGGTATAGAACCACTAACTAAAAAACAATCAAGATTATGAGTTTCTTCATTTTCAACAATAATTTATATGACTACCTTTAGTCTTTTTACATGACTTGTATTGGGATAATTATTTTGAAATTGACACCACTTTCAACATCACTAATAAAGGATATCTTTCCACCTAAAGCCTGTGTCACTAAATTATAAACCAGGTGTAAACCTAAACCACTGCCACCAGAACCCCGTTTTGTTGTGGTGAAGGGCTCAAAAATTTTATTCATTATAGAAGGCTCAATACCTCTGCCGTCATCTTGGTAGTTAATTGTTAGCATATTGCTATCAATACTGACTTGTATATATATCGAACCATATTTTCGTTGATCAAATCCATGGGTAATAGAATTTTGTATTAAATTAATAATAATTTGATTAATTGGACCAGGTTTACTTTTAATCATAAGTTCGCTTGGACAGTCGACATTTATAATAAAAGGTAATTTTTTAATTTGTGGAGCTAAAGTCAATAAAATTTCGTCAAGCAAATTTTTGATGTTAAACGAACGAGCTTCTTCACTTGATTGGTCAACCGCAACTTTTTTGAAACTAGATATTAATGTTGCTGCACGTTTTAAATTGCGATAAATAATGGCAGTATTCTCTTCGCCCTCAATGAGAAACTTTTTCAATTGACTAGATTTTAAGGTTTTATCATCAAAAGCTTTTTTGATTTCTAATAGGCGATCCGATAATAATGTTGAAGCGGTAACACCTAAACCTATTGGGGTATTTACTTCATGCGCTACACCCGCAACCATATCTCCTAATGAAGCCATTTTTTCACTTTCAACAAGTTGCCCTTGAAACTGGTGCAGTTTTTCTAATGTAGACAGCAATTCATGGTTTGAATCTTTTAAGGCTTGGGTGCGTTTATTTACTTTATCTTCAAGATCTTTATTTTGTTGATAAGTAAGCTGTTTGGCATCTGATAAATTCGCTAATTGTGTCTCAGCTCTGTTAAGTAAAATGTTTATATTGAGTGCAAGAATATCAAGTTCTTTAAAAGGCATTTGCCCAATACGTAAATTGAATCTTTTATGTTTTGAAATATCTTGTATCTTATTTGCCATATCTGACATAGGAATAGTGATAAAGCGGTTAAGTATTATTGTCAATAAAAGTGTCACGATAATAAGCATGAAAATAATGACGCTATAGCGTAAGAACATATTGTTTTTTATGCGTTTAATATAGTCAGTACTGACTTGTATATAAACGTAGCCAACTTTTTTATCTTGCTGGGTGACCGGGACCATAAGCTCTATAATATGAGCACTTATCTTTGCGGAAGATAACTCCACTATTTTATCTGTTTTTTTGAGTATAGGAGAGCTCATACTTTTATTATAGTTCGCAAAAAAAACTATGCCTTCAGGCTCAGGGGATAGTTTATAAATATGAATGTGGCTAATATAAGGGACAGATTTGAGCATTGACAAATAATGATTAATCAATCGGGTTTCATTATTAACAAGATTGGTACTGTTAGCATTTGCGATAAGCTCAGCCCAATATTTTGTGTTAGTTGCCGCGTCTTTTTTTGTATCTTCAATAAATAAATTAGCGATGATAAAAGAAGAAAGAGTAACAAACAATACAATGAAACCGATGTTCATAATCATCAGTTTTCTCTTTAATGAGTGAATGTGTTTCATTTTTTCCATACTTTTATAGTAACTTAAATTTTATATTGAGCAATTAAATTGAACAATGATAAAGCGAGAAACCTTTTTGCTTAGCTAAAATTTGTGTTCTGCCAATCGCTTCTTCCATTATTGGTTGATAACGTAAAAAACTATTAGCAACAACAATTACTTGTCCTTTGGGCTTTAAATGAGGTTTTATTTTTGATAGAAATGTTTCAGTTGCTTGATAATTTGTTTTTAGCCCTTGATGAAAGGGAGGATTTGAAATAACGAAGTCGTACTTGTCTTTAACTTCAGATAGACTGTTTGATGGAAAAATGTGACCCGTTAAATTATTTAATTTTAAGGTTGCCTGGGCTGAATATAAAGCTAACGCATTAACATCAAGTAAATGTAAATCGATACCGGGGAATAGTTTGCCAAAGTAACTTGCGATAACACCGGCACCACATCCAAAATCGAGCAGTTTACCTGTTACCTTTTTAGGTATATTTTCTAATAAAACTTGTGTTCCGATATCAAGACCGTTTTGACTGAATACACCCGGTAATGCGACCACGTCTATAAGGGTATTTTTAATCGTAAATGAGTATGGTTTTAACCAGTTTTCTAAAATAAACGTTTCTTGTGTCGCCAGTAAATTGGCCGCAAATAATAAGCAATGGCGAGCAGCATCAATTTTTGCACAATCTCCAAGCTGTTCGCGAGTTAGTTTTTCTAAAGATTTAATGCCACTTTTATTTTCGCCGATAACTAATATTAAGCAATCTTTCGATACGACACTTGCAATCATCGCTAGGGTAAAGGTTAACTCCGCCTTACTTTTAGGGAATTGAACAATAACTAAATCGTGTTCAATATCACTTTGATAACAGGCACTAAATACAGCGTTCATTTGAGATAGTTGCAGCTGTTTAGCTTGTAAATGAAATTGATAATTAGTGTTGTAACATGTCATCAACGCGTTGGGGTGAAGTGAGTGGTATTCTTCAAAAAAATCGTCAACAGGTAAATTAATAAATAAAGGGGCTTTTGCCGGCAGTAAGTCGGTATTACGTAGCAGTAATTGATTGATGTTATCTAACAAAGTGATTCTCAAATGATTTGATTATGACGTTAATAATAATACGGTTTAAATGATAAATTAATTAACGGTATTTTATACGCTTAACGACAAGATATGTTTATAATGTCGCCATTCTACGTGAATATTATAATCATGTCAGAAACGGCAATAATAAATTTGAAAAACACCATATAATATTGAGGGAGAGGAGTATTTTTACTAAAATTTTTACTTGGTTTAAAGTGAGATTGATACGCAGTGACAAGCGAGCATGGGTGTTAAAACTTCGTTATTTTACTGTACCTAACTGGTTTAGAAAAACGCCTGTTGCCGAAGTTTATTTAGCACTTAACGACCCTTATAGCTTTATGCTTATTCAAGTGCTGCCTGAGTTAGAACAACGCTTTAATATTCAATTTAAACTGTTTTTAGTTTACGAAAGTGTGCCAGGGGTGACAATAGATCCAAAATTAATGCGTACTTGGGCGATTAAAGACGCTAACTTTATTGCTGATCAATATCAACTCAAAAAAATAACGCAAAAACCTACACAAGAATCACTCTTTACTGGTCAGCAAATGTGGCAATTGCGACCTAAAACATTAGATAATGCATGGCAGCTTTTCCAGGAAACGTGGTTTAATGAATTTGATTATTATTATCACGCTTCTACGCCGGTAATTAATTATCAAATTAAAAATTTAATGCGTTTGGTTAAAAAAGGTCATTATTTACCTTCTTCGATTTTCATTGCAGGCCAATGGTTTGTTGGTATCGATAGACTTGAGCATTTAGAAAAACGTTTGGCTGATTTTGGCTTAGCAAAAGATAACAGTACTGCTGTTTATCAAAAAAACAAACTCGTATTTGCCGAGCAGTCAACGAAAGAAATTATTACAGATAACGCTGGCAACCATACGCTAGAGGTTTTTATTTCATTGCGAAGCCCTTATTCTTATATTGGGTTATTACAAGCAGAGAAGTTAAGTCAGCATTATAATATACCGTTAAAAATAAAGCCTTTATTACCGTTGGTTATGCGCGGATTAACGATTACAGAAAACAAAGAGCGTTATGCTGTTTTTGACGCCAGTCGTGAAGCCAAGAAGCTTAATATTCCTTTTACAGGAATCACCGATCCTTTAGGGCAAGGTATTTTTAATGCTTTTCAAATTTTTTCCTATGCAGAGCAACAAAATAAAGATCTCGCTTTCATTAAGTCTGCGTTTAACGCTATATATGTTAACGGCTTAGACTTATCGCATAAATCGGTGATCGAATCTTTGTGTCAACAGCATGCATTAAATTATGATGAAGCATTAGCATACAATAATGCACATGATTGGCAACAATGGTCTGACTTTAACCAAAGCACAATAGACAGTATGGGATTATGGGGCGCTCCATGTTTTCGTTTTCAAAATGTGACTTGTTGGGGGCAGGACCGTTTGGCACAAATAGAGCAAGCGATTATTGCCTCATAAGATATAATATATCAGTATGACACCTATTTATACGCCTGTTGACTCAACATTAGAATAAATGTTCTAATGTTGTTGTCCTGAATTCAATAACGTCGTTGCTTGGTTTTTTACACAAGCAAGGCTGAATGATAAAGGGTCAGAAGAGGAGCATTAACCAGGTAGTTATCATAAAGAGATCAAACTCTGACGATTGATAATGAGGGGGATTAATGCCGAGGTAAATGAATTTTTGATAATTTATTTATCGGTTGTTTGGGTTGAATCCTAGCAATTGTCACCAATTTGGTGGAGAGCTTCTGGCCTTTGTAAAGCCAATGCTCACCAATGAAGTGATTATTATTTTGGCTGCTACAAACGCCTAAAAGTTCTCCGAACGAACAGAGTTCGAGAGAAATGAATCAAATAAAACATTCAAAAAATATTAGCTTAAACGCTACCCCAACACTCCATCATTCTATTTTATGGACCGCTTTAATGACGCCATTACTTGATGGCGTTGAAATCGCCCCTACTCGCCTAAAAAAAATAGCCATTAGCCCGTCTGATGTTGCTAATAGCATTTTGCTACTTGCATGTAACGTTTGGCAACATACAAGGCTTGAATACCTCCAACCTTTACTTGCTGGCAATAGCCACGGGTTACTTCAACATCAGAAAAACTTACTTGCCAAGCTTTTTCAAGTCGCAAGGGCAACCTCAATTAAAAAAGGTATACCACCAAAGATAATGATCTTAATGCGCTGTTAGCGTTAAAAAATTATTAATCAACAACATAAGCATCAAGCTAAATATTCCCTTTAAAAATTTAATTAAGAGTAATTCAAAATGAATTGGCAAGAAACGTTAATACAGTTAGAAGCAGGTACGGTACGAGCAGCAAATCAAGACGAGCATGGTCACTGGCAGGCTAATGTCGCGGTAAAAGAAGCGATATTATCAGCATTTAAAGCGGGAGAAAATATTGCTTTTGAAGGTGTTTATAAAGGCTTTGTTGATAAACATAACTTGCCTGCACGTGAATTTACTACTGATGATAAAGTACGATTAGTGCCCGGTGGTTCATCAGTTCGCCGGGGTGCTCATGTTGCAGCTGGTGTGATTATTATGCCACCAGCTTATATTAATGTGGGGGCTTTTGTTGATACCGGAACTATGATTGACAGTCATGCATTAATTGGTTCGTGTGCTCAAATTGGTAAAAATGTACACGTGTCAGCTGCGGTTCAAATTGGCGGTGTTTTAGAGCCTGTCGGAGCTAGCCCTGTGATCATTGAAGACGGCGCTTTTTTAAGTGCTGGTGTGGTAATTGTTGAAGGCCTAGTCGTGAAAAAAGGGGCAGTTTTAGCGCCAGGTGTTTCACTTTCAGCGTCAGTGCCTGTTTACGATTGTGTCAATCAGGTCATGCTTGAAAAAGGTGCTGACATTCCTGAGCGAGCTGTTGTCGTTCCGGGTACGCGACCAGTTTCCGGCGAATGGGCTAAATCACAGGGGTTGAATATGGCTTGTGCATTAATCGTTAAATACCGTGATGAAAAAAGTAATGCATCGTTAGAACTTGAATCAATTTTACGTTAAGCAATAGCAGATAAAATAGGAATATCATGGCTGAATTAGTGAATAGTGCCCATTGTTTTGATTCTCCCGCAGCGATTGAATTAATTGCTGCGTTAAAAGAACAACACCCTGAAAGTGCCGAACAGGCTGGTTACTTTGTTTATCATCTGGATGCGCTAAAAGCTCATTTGGCAGAACTGCAACGCCAAGATGTGATCAAACTATGGTTTGCGGTAAAAGCGAACCCGTTATCTACCATCATTCAAACCTTAGACGGTGCTGGTTTTAATTTTGATGTGGCGAGCACTGGCGAATTAAGCCAAGTGTTAAAACAGGGAGTTGCACCTGAACGTATCTTAAATACCGGCCCCGCAAAATCTAAAGCTCAAATAACGTCATTTATTGATCAAGGTGTTAATGTTTTTGTGGCTGAAAGTTTGAATCAATTAATTTGGTTAAATGAAGCGGCCATTGAAAGTAAGGTTAAGCCACAAGTTTTACTGCGCGTGCAGTTGCAATGGCCAGAGGGTGACAAAAATCCTTTAGGGGGGAATAGCCTAACGCCTTTCGGTTTATCGGTAGCGCAATGGCAAAGTATTCGCGTGACTGATTTTCCTGATATTGAAATTTGTGGTCTTCATATTTTTCAATGGGGCAATATGCTCAGCAATGAAAAAATGTTTTCATTGTGGTCACAAATGGTACCGCCATTAAAGCAATTAGCTGATGATATTGGTATGGCACTGAAAATATTAGATTTAGGGGGAGGTTTAGGCATCGATTATTTGCAGCAAGGCGCTACGCTGTCTTGGCCGCAAATATTGATTGATCTCGCTATAATAAAACAACAAGCAGGTGTTGAAGAGTTATGGTTAGAGTTGGGACGCTTTGCGGTAGCTGAATGTGGTTATTACGTAGCACCGGTTGTTGATAGAAAGGTAAATTATGGCCAAGAGCAATTAGTATTGGCGGCAGGCATTAATCATTTATTGCGCCCAGCAATTACTGAACAGCCTTTTCCGGTAGATTTACTCCGAACGTCTTCACATGAAAAGCAGTTGTTCGACATTCATGGTCCGTTATGTACGAGCATGGACAAACTGGGCAAACACGCTTTACCTGCTGACGTCTCTGTTCACGATCCACTTATTTTTGGTTATTGTGGAGCATACGGTTTTACTGAAAGCATGCCGTTCTTTCTTTGTCATCATATCGCGGCGGAATATGTTTTTAGTCAAGGGAAGTTAATTGAAATAAGAGCGTCACAACCTGCTGATTGGTATTTACGGTAGCGTTAAACCAATGAGTTTAAGACTTAAGATAAAGTGAAAATTATGAACGAAATAAAAAAAGAAGTTATGCATGTCGGTGAAATGGCCAGTGGCGCTGCGCTCACCGTTCCAGTTTATCGCATAAAAGGGCATTGTGATGCACCCAGTGTCTATATTCAAGCGAATATGCACGGCGCAGAAGTGCAAGGCAATGCGGTTATTTTTCAATTATTAGAATTATTACATAACACTCAAATTAACGGCGATATTACGTTAGTACCATATGCGAACCCTGTTGCGTGTAACCATAAAAATGGCGAATACACACTAGGTAGGTTTGATCCCATCACGGGTGTGAATTGGAATAGAATGTATCATTTTGATGAAAGTATTATTAAACCATTCGTGCGTGAGTGTATCGGTAAATCAAACCAAGTTATTGAAGCTAATTTCAAAAAATTGATGATCGAAAGTATTGAAGAAAAACTTAACCATAATATTTATGGGCTAACGACCGGACAACGCATTGCTTATCAATTACAGCGTTTAGCACATCAAGCTGACTACGTTTTAGACTTACATACCGGCCCTATTTCAAGTAAACATTTATACTGCCCTGAATATGCACAAGACAGTGCCAAATACTTTGATATTCCACATACATTATTAATTCCTAATGACTTTGATGGTGCCTTAGATGAAGCAACATTCTGCCCATGGTGGTCATTACAAGATGCTTTTGCTGAATTAGGTATCGAATTTTCGATTAGTTCAGCGTCTATTAATAAAGAAAGCTTTACCGTTGAATTAGGCTCTCAAGAACAGATAGATCTTGATGTTGCGTTAGAAGATGCCAAAAGCATCATGAATTATTTACAGTATAAAGGGGTGATTATTACGACAGAATATCAGCCCAAAACGATGACGCGTTACGGCTGCTATTTAAAAGACTACAACGCTTTTTATTCGCCAATGGGCGGAATGGTCGATTATTTAGCTGAATTTGGCGAGCCTTTAGCTGCTGGTGAGCCGCTTGCGAGAATTCTTCGTATGGATAATTATGGTGATGGAGACCCGCTGCATTATATTTCACTTGATAAAGAAGTGATTCCAATCTTACATTTTGCCTCAGCGAGTGTGAACCAAGGCACAGAGTTATATAAAGTTTTTAGTGAGTATTTTAAATTAACAGTTTAAAAATAATGGCTGGTAGAATTTGATAACGAATTAAGTACTTTGAACCTAGATCTCATTTTTATAATTGCTATGTCAGTACTCTTAGTCGAACCAATATACTTATCGAAAGATCAGCCTAGTTTCTAACAGTAGGCACTAATAGTTACGTTATACAGGTGTAACTATTAGTGCTTTATCATTTAACGTAAACTTTATTTTTTATAGTTTTGTCCAAACATTGGCCGCACCAGGTGTGTTTCCTTTTGTCCACCATTGAGCTTGATATTTGTTATTGTTATAAATAACTTGGTCTCCTGCGTTATAAATAGTCGTTGCTTTCCAATCACGAACTTGACCGTTATCAGGAATGACTTCTTCCCATGGTCCAACATCATCAGGCTGGTCATTTCTGGTCCACCACTTAGCTCGGTATTCGACACCGTTGTATTTAACTTTGTCACCCGTGTTGTAAATGGTATTAGAATCCCATGTTGTAACACCGCCACTGTCGGTGTTTTTTACGGTTACTTTGAAACTTTTATTCGCTATTGATTTGCTATCAGAAACGTCAACCGTGACGGTATATTGAGTATCCTGAGTAACATCATTGGCTAAAAGCGTGACATTAGCACCATTGCCTTGTTGTGTTAGTCCCGCAGGTACAGACCAGCTGTAGGTCAAATTGTCGTTATCAGCATCAGTTGCAATAACATTTACCGCTGCGCTTTTGTTTTCATCAAGGGTAATATCAGCTAATGCTTCAATAACAGGAGGATTATTAGGAATATCATCAGCTAGTACGGTCACTGTCGTTGATTTTGTAACAGTTGCTTTACCATCAGAAACACTGAGAGATAGTACATACTCAGTGTTTTGCGTAACGTTAGGTGCGGTAATAGTTACCGTATTTGTATTGCTACCCGAAGCAGCTAAAACAGGGGGAATAATCCAACTGTACGATAAAGGGTCGTTATCACTATCGGTTGCTGTTGCTTCAATGGCTAACGCATCGCCAGCATTAATCGCATATGTTGGCGTTAGATTTACAATAGGTTTGTTATTTGGCAGAGTTCCTCCGGCTAAACCCTCATGCATCGCGTTAAGAATGTCACCATTATCGGCATCTATTTCCCACGCAAATAGTCCAGCTAAGCCTAAACTCCGTACATATTGTCCTTTAGCATTCACAGAACGAGGGCTGTCATAAGTGACTAACGTACCTGATGTTTTATTCCAAACATAAGCAGCCTCAGCTTGTTCATCATAAAAGGTTTCAAAACCATTAATGCCTTCGCCAGATGCGCCAATCATCACCTTTTTAAGTCCTTTATAATCTTGGATGCCAGGTTCCCAAACTCCATTGGCTGTAGTTCCCGTTAGTTTGCCGGTTCCTTCTGCCGTCATGGGATTACCACCTTGGGTATTCGTTTCTTTAACGCCTTCCCAGCCACGACCATACATTGCCGTACCCACAACAAGTTGTGAGGCTGGCACACCTTGAGCTAATAATTGCTGAATACCATGGTCAGTAGTGTAGGCAGGGCCTTTACGTGGTTCGCCTGCATCGTCTACACCTGAACCGTCACATGCTCCTGCAGATAAATGCTCGCCACAATAAATGCCGGTTTGATGGCCCGTTACATTACTCCAGCCACCAAAAAAGTCATAACTCATTGCAAAGATATAATCCATATACTGAATAGCTTGGCCGTAATTCACGTCTTCAATTTTGTCGTAACCTACACCAATTGCTGAGGTTAGCTGATATTCACGACCAGTATCTGCTTCAAGTTCATCAAGCATGGCACGTAATTCAGCCATTAACGCAACATAAGCTGGGCCATCGTTGACTGGGTCGCCTAAATCTGGATTTGGTCCACTACCACCGGGATATTCCCAGTCAATATCGACACCGTCGTAAAACTTCCAAGTTTGTAGGAACGTTTTCATTGAAGCAACAAAAGTGTCGCGATTGGCTTTGTCGGTAAAACCGTGGAAAGGATCAGAGAGTGTCCAGCCACCTACTGAAGGTAAAATTTTCAAATCTGGGTAGCGTTGTTTTAATGCCATTAACTGCGCATAAGTACCACGAATGGGGTCTGTAGCATCAATGCCCGGCAATGCCTTTTGGAAAGCTGCAAATGGGTCATGCACAACAACTTCATAGTCAGCAGAGCCAACACAAGCTTTTTGTAGTACCCGCCAACTATTACCATTTTCAATTTCTTTTAAGGATTCATTTGCTCCACAAATTGGAATAAAACCATAAAGTATATGGGTTAAATTTTGCGCTGGAATATTTGATACATCGAAATCTCTACCATAAATACCCCACTCAACAAAATAAGCGCCAACAACAGTATCTTGCTGATGTTGATAGGTTTTATTATTCGGATTTACATCCATAGTTAAGGGTTGTAGGTGACTGCCATCCGTATCGGCAATAACAAGCGCTTTAGCGTCACTGCGGACACAGCCGTCGGCATCACAGAGTTCGATTGTTAAATTATGACGACCAGATTTACTATATGTAAAATTAATAACACCACTGTTACTACCTGGCGTTAAGTTCCCTTCATTGACCATTATATCGTCAAAGTACACTTTATAATTATCACCACCAGTACCGCTCCACGCATTCCATTTAATGTTAATATCAACTTGCGTTTTCGTGGTGACTAAATCTTTGTATGAACCCTGCCCATCAAGGTTTACTTGCACAAAAGAATAATCTTGTGGCGCCCAATCAATACTAGGTTTTGATGCGGTTGCCAACACTTGCCATGAAGCGATAACCGTACTGATAGCACAAGCTGTTAATAATAATTTTTTCATTTTTTATCTCTCTTATTGTATGTATATTGTTGGTCATTATTTTACTGTTATCGTTTTTCCCATACCTCACTCAAATTGGGCTCATCACCCTTAGTCCACCACTTAGATTGATATAAGTTATTATTGTGAGTGACGTTACTACCGCCGGGATAAGAAGTTTCAATGTTCCAGAGTGGACCGTCATCATTGTCGAGGACTACTTCATTCCAAGTATTGCTACTGCTGGGTTGTTGATTTTTATTCCACCATTTAGCTTGATACGTTTTATTTTGATAACTGACTTTATCGCCAGTGCTATAAGCCTGACTTGATAGCCACTTAGCTATGTTAGGTAAATCTGTTAGGTTATTCACCGTGACGTTAAACAATTGAGTTGTGGTGAGCTTTCCATCAGATACAGCTACAGAAACTTGTCGTGTTTGTTCACTGTCAACATCAGCTGCTGTGATAGTAATATCTGCATTTTCACCTGAAAAAGTTAAAGGTGCAGGTACGGTCCAGTCAAAAGTTAGCGGATCGTTTTGATCGTCAAAAGCATGTACATGCATACTGGTTTCGCTTTGCTCGTCTAGCGAGAAGTCAGTAATATCGTGAACAATAGGTGCAGTGTTTTCAGTCTGAGCGATGACAGACAAGGTAAAACTGTAATTGCTGTTCGTTACCCAGACTTGGTTAGATAATATATTTTCTCTATCAAAAATAATGTCATTATTTGATGATGAATTACTGAGGTTTTTAACGCCAATTTTAATATGCTGGTTATAGCTTTCGTTAAGCTGGGCAGCAAAGTCTTCTTGCCATGTTTCGGCATTATTGCCGTTAACCAAAAACTGCTGATTAAGGAGTTCTTGGCCATCGGCATTGAAAAGCCTTGCCCATGGCGAATCTCCAACATTTGCGTTTTGACCTTGTTTGATAAAATAAGCAATGGCTTGCCACTCATCCGGTTCAACATCGTCGCGCACAATGGTTATATCGCTACAGTTATAAAAGCCTTCACCCACAATATCAACCCGTTGCCAATGGCTATAAAGTAAAGCATCTCCAACACGGTCAGCAGGAATATGCACGTCCATATTGTAATAACGATTACCGTCTGACGATTTGGTAAAATCAATATTGCCATGCTCTTGAACCAATTCAAGATCTTGCCAGCGCAATATATCAGTACTCGCGTTAAAGTTGGGTTTACTGAGATATATTCGCCAAAAACTGGGGTTGTGCGGTGTTTGTGCATTAAAACGAACTTGAATATTGTTGTCACCGTTAGGCATAACTTCTGTTTTTTGCCAATAAGGTGAAGCTAAATTAACACCGCTTTTTTCTGCAGAACCCGCACCACAAAGTGTGCCGTCGGGTATCGCGGCTTCAATAGCCTGTTGATTATGATAATCAGCTACATTTACTGATATTTCATGTTCTTGAATAAACTGTACGTAGCCAGAATCTAGAAATGCGGCTCGACAAGCTAAATTGGGGATATTCGAACCATCGGCAGGCCACCAAAATCCACCTTGCGCTTGGCAAATTGATTGCCTTGCTTTCGGGTTGTCCATAAAAGCATGTGCTTGGCTTTTTGATGAAACGGTTAACATGCCAGCACAAGCTAATAGGCCTAGAGCGGTAGGTAATATTTTATTGCTTTTTTTCTTTTCAAATCTTCTAGCATTTTTATATGGACTTTTATCATTGTGATTTTTCATGATGTGAATCTCTGTTGCCCCTCTTTAATGGTTAATAAAGTCTCACCATTAAAGAGGGGTACTGCGTGAGTTAAGGTGATTTTATAAACGACAAACTTCTAGCCAATCAGCTCCGCCAGGCTCAGATTTAGTCCACCATAAGGCTTTCCATACCACGTTGTTGTGCACCATCATGTCGTTTGCATTTGCATGGTCGGGATTTCCTTGCCAGTCTTTACGTGGAAAGTTTGGGTACACAGGCAACTCATCGACGTTAATGCCGTCACAGGTTGTTCCGTCGCCATTACCGTCGCCATTACCGTCGTCATTATCATCTGCAGTTGCCTCGGGTAAATCAGGGTATTCAGCTTTGAACGCATAGGTTTTACCGTCTTTTTCAAGGGTGAAATTGGCCGGGCCGGTAAAAGGCATGTAATACATCACTTGTGCAGCAACGGTTTCTCCTGTTTTAAAGGATTCAGTTACACCACCAAATTCATTGAGTAAAGTGATAGCGAATCGATGAAACTCGTTTTCAAATCCGCCAATATTATTACTTGCTGCATTTGAACCATTGGCTTCAATAGTCATTTTCAATTTCTTCTGGGAATTCCAGTTAGATTGAAAAATGGCAGAGGTTGATACGGGTACATCAAAAGATATTTTAGCGCCAGATAGATCGAGCTCTGAATTGTTAGTGAATGAAAAGGTTGGGCTTATTGGATAATTGTCGTCACCTACAGGGAAGTCTTTGGCGGTAAAAATAATATCGACCACTTTTTCTGGCGGGGTAAAGTCAGGGTTACCCATGTGCACATCATATAAGGTACCGCTTTGACGAAACTTATCATAAGCGATTGTTGTCATTGTTGAACCCATGTAATATTCCTGTTTACTTTGGTCGTAATCAAAATCGCCAGCAAGTTCCCAAAACATCACCCCGCCTAAGCCATTATTAATTACATAATCAACTTTGGTGGCCATCGACTCTTCGTCTTCAATCGATAAGAACACCTTTTTCTCGTTATTCCATAACCATGGGGCAACGGCAACTGGTTCATAGTGGCGTTGATATGTGCCGATAAGTTTGTCTTCTGGGTCTGTTTCCGGCGTTACACCATAAGCACCAATGTAGCTACCGTATTTTCCATCAGCTAAGTTTTTTACGTGCCATAAAGGGTTACTTCCGGCGGCAACTTCATTATCGTTTTCAATGTCATGCCACAAATTGTCGATACCAACAGCGCCATTACCACAACTATTTTTATCACCTTTACCCGTACCATTTGTGCATGAAGTCTGATCAGGTAATGCCGCTTGTCCCCATAAACCATTGGTACCACCCGACACATCTCTAAAGCCGCGGGTATAATAAGGAATACCAATATTGATACGCCCTGCTGATAAAGCGCCCCGGAAATAACGTACCGCCCAGTCAGTATTTAAGTAGCCAATACCTTCAAACTCTTTTGTGCCATATACATTCCAAGCCGCTAATTCTGAATCTTCACCTGTGTCATACAACGCGGCATTTGGACCCACATGAGAATTCCAAGCACCGTGTAAGTCATAAGACATGATATTTACGTAATCTAAATATTGAGTCGCTTGAAAGGTTTCCATACCACGAAGCAAGTAACCAGATGAAGGTGACGCTATGGTCAATAGGTAATGTTGTTCATCTGCATCTCCGGCTTTATCTAACGTTTCACGTAATGATTTCATTAACGTTAAATAAGATTTATGCAACGCTGCACGACGTGGGTTCGAGAATTCAAAGTCATCAGGGTGACCCGAGTCAGACATCGATGAGGGGTATTCATAATCAATATCGGCACCGTCAAAACCATATTTTTTGATGAAGGTTACAACACTGTCACTAAATGCTTTAATCCCCGCATGATTAATACTGCCATCAGCATTCGTGGTCATTGTATAAAAGCCACCGTTAGCAACACGACCTGTTTCATTAAAATAGCCGCCTGTTTCAGCCCAGCCACCGATTGAAATTAAGGTTTTAACATGAGGATATTGTTTTTTATATTGAGTTAATAAATTGAAGTGGCCTTTATACGGCAGGTTTGTATCAAGTTCAGCACCGACAATACCCGGCCATTCCATGTTGGTTGCAGGATTGTTTTCTGCGCTTGGATCGCCAATCGATACTTGGTAATTAGCATCAATATGTGCAAAAGCATAATTTATATGGGTAATTTTATCCCAAGGAATATCATTAACTAAGTAACTAGGCTGTCCATTTGCACCATTGCGCCAACTCGTGAAATAGCCAATGACACGACGGGGGTGGTCTGCGCCCATTTCTTCGCGGCCATTAGCATCGTAAACCGTACAATAGGGGGTGTTAACATTTTCGGTTTGATATAAACCACTTGGCTGACACGCTGTGCGATCGTTATTTGGGTCTTCTACTTCAACAATATTAACAAAAGCACTTGTACTTGTGTCGACACTATTATCGTTATCTGTTGCTTTTAAAAAAAATTCAACTTGTCCTATTTCACTCGCTTGCCAAGTAAAATTGGCACTGCTATTCGTCGATGTGAACAATGACTGATTGTCAGCAAATAATTCAAGCCCAGTAATGGTTCCGTCACTGTCTGTTGCACTTAGTGCAAAAATGACTTCATCGCCAATATGTACTTCACTTGGCTGCGCTGAAATAATTAACTGGGCAACGGGCGCTTTATTATCAGGCGGATTATCTACTTCTGTAATGATTAAGTTCAAAGAGCTACTTGTAGTAAAAGCTTGCTTATCATCATAAGTTTTAACGGTAAAACTATGGGCGCCTTTTAAGGCTACCCACGTTAGTTGTGAAGTAGAAGATTGCAGTGTTGACAGTAAAGATCCATCAAGAAAGACTTCACTACGGTCAATACTACCATCGGAGTCTTGTGTTAAAAAAGTAATGACAACGCTGTCATTTTCGGTTAAAGAAGAATTATTTATAGGCGAAACCCAACTTACCGTCGGCGGAGTATTTTCATCAGTGTCTCCTTGGCACTCCCCCAAGTTTTTCCATTCTTGCCACGGTCCTGATTTTTTCGTGGGATCTGATTGATTCCACCATTCTGCTTCAAAGCCTTGTCCTTGAGCTACTACTTTTTTACCCTCGGTATAAGTACCTCCAACCATCCATTCGTCAAGAACACTACAGTCTATCAGTGCAGCCTGTACTGAATTTGTCATCAGTAATAACGATGAGACACTGATACTCATGAGCGCTTTTAGCTTAATTCTATTCATATTATCCCTTATCATAGTCATGTTAACCTTTTGTTACAGATAAACTAACCGTAACATAGTATTTACAATGTGCAACTTTTCAATATAGAGAATTATAAAAGGCCCTTTATTATTTACTAAGCCTTTAAAAATGGAGAGTGTTGTTGTATTTTTATACAAAAAAGTCTATGGATATACTCCATATATTTAGAACTATTATGCATTTAAGGAAATTATTAAAGATAATATAGTAGGAGGTAATTAAATGGATATATCTTTAAATTCAGATGGTTAAGATGTGTAGCTAAGAACAGGGATATGAATAAAAATAGTGATCCATCAAATCAATATACCATTTAAGTATTACATATTCTTTTTGGGTGTGTAGGTGCGTGGTGTACTAAAATATAGGCTGTTAATCTGTTATAAATTAGGTTGCTAATTGAAGGTGTTAGCAAGAAAAGTCACTATAAAAAAGCCTTCTTAATAATATTAAGAAGGCTTTTTTAGGATTAATCTTTATTTATAAACGCTTAATATAAAGATTAATTTTACTTTACAGTGAACTAAAGCTTTAAATGCGTATTAAAGTAATTAGTCATCATGGTTTTAATGTGTAACGTTGTACCACTACCTTCATACAAACCATGACTACGGTTTGGGTAAGACATAAAATCAAACTGACGATTGTGTTTAACTAATTCATTAATAAGGCGTTCAGAGCCTTGGTAATGAACATTATCGTCGCCGGTGCCATGAATAAGTAATAACTTACCTTTCAGGTTTTTAGCATGGGTAATTGGAGACCCTTGCTTGTAACCTTCTGCATAATCTTCTAATAAACCAGAATAACGTTCTTGGTAAATAGAGTCGTATAAACGTTGATCAGGTACAGGTGCTAAAGAAACACCAACATGATATTGGTCAGGATATCGGAATATCATATTAAGTGTCATCGAGCCACCACCCGAATGTCCCCAAATAGCAACGTTATCGGTATCAATGTAGTCCCAACGTTTTGCCATCGCTTTTAACGCATCAGACTGATCACGTGAAGAAAGTACACCAACAGCACCATAAATTGATTTGCGCCATTCTCTGCCTTTTGGTGTCCGAGTACCGCGGTTATCAATAGAGGCAATAATGAAACCTTGTTCCGTTAACATTTGATCCCACATTGCGGCATTGCCACGCCAACTATCAGTAACCGTTTGTCCCCAAGACTCACCGTAAACATAAAAGATAATAGGATATTTTTTCTTTGGGTCAAAATCAGCAGGGCGAATAATATAACCGTCTAATACGATACCGTCTTGGGCTTTTACTTGGAAAAACTCATGATCTGTCTGTGGTAGCGAGGCTAATCTTTCTATTAATACTTTATTGTCCATCATCATATGTTTAACTTGATGACCTTCAACTTTCACTAAACGTTTTTGCGTTGGTTGAGTAAAGGTTGAATGAGAATGAATTGCCCATTGTCCGTCTGCTGACATTTGGTAGCTGTTGGTGCCCGAGAACTCTTCAGGGGTTACCCGTTGATTACTCAAGCTTCCGTCAAGTTTACTGCGATATAAGTAGCGCTGTGCAACATTGTCAGGTGAAGCAATGTAGTACAACCAGCCATTTTCTTCATCAATGGTTTGAATACTTATTACGTCAAAGTTACCTTCTGTTAGGTTTAATGCTGTTTTTCCGTCTCGGGTTATATTAAAAACATGACGCCAACCACTACGCTCACTCGTCCATAAGAAGCTGTTACCTTGGTTTAACCAACGAGCATCGTCGAAGAAATCAAGAAAGGATTTTTCTTGCTCTGTCATCACCGATGTTACATCACCGGTATTAGCATTAGCCAAATAAAGAATGTTAGTGTCTTGTTTGCGATTAACATGCTGCACTAATATCTGCTGACTGTTACCTGACCAATTCATACGCGGAATGTACATGTTGCGTGAATTATTAGGTAAGTTTGCCCATGTTGTTTTTGCTGTGGCTAAATGCACTACACCCACTTTAGGCAACGCATTGGTTTCACCAACCTTTGGGTAAGGAAATTTTGTAATGGTAGGGTAAAGTTCATCAGTATTATTGATCATGATGAAGTCTTTACTGCCACTCGTGTCTAACTGCCAGTAAGCAATCTTTTCACCGTCAGGGCTCCAGCGAAAGCCATCTTTAATGGTAAATTCTTCTTCGTAAACCCAGTCAAATAAACCATTGATTTTGCCATTGCCAGCATCAAAGGTTAGCTGAGAGACTTTATTGTTTGTTAAATTTTCTACATAAATATTGTCTGCAACAACGTAAGCAACCTTGCTGGCGTCGGGGGAAAATTTAGCAAACATTAATGAACTCTCTACTGGCTTTTTACCACCAAGTTGCATCAGTTTTTTTGCTTTTATATCTAATAACCAATAATCACCGCGACTATTCGAACGCCATACTTTTTTACTGTTTGTATAAATAAGTAGTTTTTGGCGGTCATCTGACCAAATGTAATTATCAATGGTTAATGGCTTGTCTGTGCCCTTTGGTGTCAGTTGCTGAGCAGAAATTAATACTGTTCGCTCAAGCGTATCAGGGTTATAAACGACAATATCGTGACCAATACTAACTTCTTTACCTTCTTCGTTTATTGTTGTTTTTGCTGATTTTTCAACAATGGTGTAGCCACTGCCGTCAGCTAACCAGCGAAGGCGAGAAATATAATCTGAGCTAAATTCGCGATCTTTGTAGATACGTTCAACAGTTAATGGTGATGATTTATCAACATGCATTTTAGTTTCTGTGGTACTTTCTGTTGAAGTGCTTTGACATGCCATTAGTGATATCGCAACAGCAGTAGTTAATACGGTTGTGTTCAGCCAACGAGTTATTTTTATTTTCGGCATAATATTTCCTTAATTTGCGTATAATCACTTTAAATTGTATACAATTAATAGGCAATGCTATTGGTCGATTATTTCGTAACATTTACCGTATTTAAATAATCGCTTAGTGGTTGAAAAAAGTAAATTTGACCTCACCTTTAGCTCATCAAAAAACAAAAGGTTAAACCATGGATAATGCACTAGAAATTTCTGGCTTGAAAAAAGTTTACAAAGGGGGTTTTACTGCACTCAAGGGTATCGATCTTACTGTTAAACAAGGTGACTTTTTTGCTCTACTTGGCCCAAACGGCGCAGGTAAATCGACGACCATTGGTATCATCACCTCTTTAGTAAATAAGTCAGCGGGTTCTGTGAAAGTCTTTGGTCATGATATTGATAAAGAACTTGAAAAAGCGAAAAGCTTTTTGGGTTTAGTCCCGCAAGAGTTTAATTTTAATCAATTCGAAACCTTGTTAACTATTTTAGTTAACCAAGCAGGTTATTATGGTGTAGAAAGATCTTTGGCATTCAAGCGCGCTGAAAAATATCTTAAAAAACTCGATTTATGGGAAAAACGTAATGATGCGGGTCGTATGCTTTCAGGAGGGATGAAACGTCGCCTAATGATAGCAAGAGCATTGATGCACGAACCACAAGTACTCATTCTTGATGAACCAACTGCGGGAGTTGATATTGAACTTCGTCGTTCTATGTGGATTTTTTTACGTGAGCTAAATGAGCAGGGCATCACTATTATTTTAACCACTCATTATCTGGAAGAAGCGGAAATGCTTTGTCGAAATATAGCCATTATTGATTCGGGTGTTATTGTTGAAGATACAGATATGAAATCTTTACTTGCAAAACTTGATCAAGAAACAATTGTTTTTGATATTGACAAGGTTGACTTGCCACCAAAACTTGATGAATTCACTTCGCGTTTAATTGACGACCATACGCTAGAAGTTGATGTGAGAAAGTCGCAACTGATCAACCATGTGTTTAGTCAATTGAGCGAACAAAACATTAATGTGCACAGCATGCGCAATAAAAGTAATCGCTTAGAAGAGTTGTTTGTCAGTCTGGTGGGTAGTGGACAAAAAGTTATTCAGGAGAGTAAATAGTATGTTTTCAAAAAGTAATTTTATTGCTTTAAAAAGTATTTTATACAAAGAAATAAATCGTTTTATGCGCATCTGGGTGCAAACACTGGTACCTCCGGCTATTACCATTAGCTTATACTTTGTTATTTTTGGTGAACTTATCGGTTCGCGCATCGGACAAATGGGTGGGTTTGATTATATGTCGTTCATTGTGCCTGGTTTAATTATGATGAGTGTCATTACCAATTCATACTCTAATGTCGCATCGTCATTTTTTAGTGCTAAATGGCAACGTAATGTTGAAGAAATGCTGGTTGCGCCCGTACCAAATTGGGTGATTGTTGCTGGTTATGTGGGCGGTGGTATGGCGCGCGGCATGTTAGTGGGCACCATCGTTACTTTAGTATCTTTATTCTTTGTTGATGTTCAAATTCATAATATATGGGTGATTATTATAACCGTAAGTTTAACGTCAGCGACGTTTGCCTTAGGCGGCCTAATTAACGCTATTTTTGCTGGTAGTTTTGATGACATATCCATTATACCAACCTTTATTTTAACGCCACTAACTTACCTTGGTGGTGTGTTTTATTCTATTAGTTTACTGCCCGATTTTTGGCAAGGTGTTTCGCAATTAAACCCTATCGTTTATATGGTCAATGCTTTTCGATACGGATTTTTAGGTATAAGTGATGTGAGCTTAACGTTAGCATTTTCAGTACTTGGGGCATTTATTCTCATCTTATATGCGATTGCAATGACGCTCATTACTAAAGGAATAGGACTACGTAGCTAATGAACGTAAATACAGATAAAAAGGATGTTAACGTGACTGGTGATTCAAGAGTTATTATCACTAATCAGCCTGGTATTCATGAACATCTTGAAGAAATTGTTGAAAAACACTTAACGCATCGCTCTCAGAAGCCATATCAAGCACATACCGAACAAGCGTTTGCCGAAATGGATGCTTTAGTTAAAGCGCATCAAGGTAATGTTATCTTAGACTCATGTTGCGGCGTTGGTCAAAGTACCCGTATTTTAGCCAAAAAAAATCCACAGGCTTTAGTGATTGGCGTCGATAAATCAGCGCACCGCATTAATCGTAATGTTGACGAAATTTTGCATGACGATGGCGCTAAAATCGATAACTATTATTTGGTTAGAGCCGATTTAAATGATTTTTATCGCTTAGTTGAACAAGCAAGTTGGCCAGTAAAAAAACATTATATTTTGTATCCAAACCCTTGGCCTAAATCGAAACATATTCAACGGCGTTGGCACGGTAGTGCGGTATTTCCACAAATTATTAATATTGGTGAACAAATTATTCTACGCAGTAACTGGCGTTTATATTTAGAAGAGTTTCAATTTGCTGCTGATTTAGCTGGCGTTTTAGGTAATATTAGTGAGATAACTAATGATGAACCTTTAACCCCTTTTGAAGCAAAATATAAAGCAAGTGGTCAACGGTGTTGGCAGCTACTTCTTCACCGTGAATATTTACCTTTTATATAGTCTAATTGAATATTCTGCTTAGGAAAATCAACAATAAGTTAGTGAAATTCGCTAACTTATCTTAACGTGAAGTGAATGATTATTTGAGATTTTATTTATTTTTGTTTAAAATCAATTGTTTAATATACATGGCTTAGATCTTGATTACTTTTTGATTAATGAGTAATAATACTCAATCAAAAGGGATGTTGAAGATGAATAATTTAATTAAAAAGAATGTATTAATGATGGCGCTAAGTACTTTCGCACTTGTAGAATTGGCGCTGGTTTATGCGGCAACCGTTATATAGCCAATAAATAACGGAGCATTTCTCTGGTAAATAAGAATAAAGTACAAGACATTTCAGTCATTTTTTATTAAAGTGCCGTTTTGTGTTTACTTACCAACATGGTTACAACGGCAAGGTATGACGACGAATAAGCGCACAGCAAAAGCGACTCAAGAGTCTTTACATAGTATTTTTACAATTCCTGAAGCACCGGATTCAACATTGGGGCTGATTGAAAAAGAAATATCAGAAAATCTTGCTGGTTTTCTAGGTAATCATATTGCGGCAAAAGAGCGGGCTTTAAGTGAAATTGAAAAAGATTTCGCTGGCTCTGCAATACCCGAAGAACCTACTTTTGTTTCTGATCACACTCGTCATATTTTAGATAAAGTTGTTGCGCAATCAGTGCATACATCAAGCCCGAGTTTTATTGGTCATATGACCTCAGCTCTGCCTTATTTTATTTTACCGCTTTCTAAATTAATGGTCGGTTTAAATCAGAATTTAGTCAAGATAGAAACATCAAAAGCATTTACCCCACTTGAACGCCAAGTCTTAGGTATGATGCATCGTTTAGTTTATGAAGATAATGATCATTTTTATGATCAATGGATGCATAGTGCAAACCATTCTTTAGGCGCGTTTTGTTCTGGTGGCACTGTCGCTAATTTAACGGCTTTTTGGGTGGCTCGTAATAATCTATTGAAAGCTGATGGTGATTTCAAAGGTATTGCACGAGAAGGCTTATTTAACGCATTAAAACATTATAAATATGATGGCTTAGTGATATTAGTGTCTGACCGTGGCCATTATTCATTGAAGAAGTCTGCTGATATCTTAGGGATTGGTCAGGACAGTGTAATATCAATTCCTACTGACGGTAATAACCGCATCGACTGTCAAAAATTACGCGAAAAATGTCTCGAGTTAAAACAAAAAAATATTCGTGTATTAAGTATTGTTGGTGTGGCTGGTACCACAGAAACAGGCAATATAGACCCATTAGATAAAATGGCTGATATCGCTGAAGAGTTTCAAACCCACTTTCATGTTGATGCTGCATGGGGTGGTGCAACTTTATTGTCGAATAAGTACCGTTCGTTGTTAAAAGGTATTGAACGTGCTGATTCTGTAACGATTGATGCTCACAAGCAAATGTATGTGCCAATGGGTGCTGGTTTGGTTGTTTTTAAAAATCCGGCCTCTGTAGCTTCTATTGAGCACCATGCGGAATATATTTTACGTAAGGGTTCAAAAGATTTAGGTTCACATACTTTAGAGGGGTCAAGACCAGGTATGGCAATGCTGGTATATGCAAGCTTGCATATTATCAGCCGACCAGGTTATGAAATGCTGATTAACCAGGGTATAGACAGAGCCAGGTACTTTGCCGAGCTTATCGAGCAACAACCTGACTTTGAGTTGATTACTGAACCTGAGTTGTGTTTATTAACCTATCGTTACAATCCTCGAACTGTTCAGGCTTTATTAGCGAATAGCTCGCATGAACAACAAGATAAGATTAATGATTTACTTGATGATCTCACTAAGTTCATTCAAAAGCGCCAACGTGAAAATGGCAAGTCATTTGTGTCCCGTACGCGTATTGAAGTGCAACGTTATCAAGGCCGAAAAACCGTTGTTTTTCGTGTTGTGTTAGCAAATCCACTCACTTCCAATGAAATTCTTAACGATGTAATCGCAGAGCAACTTGAATTAGCGCAGGAAAGTGAAACTTTTTTACCTGACTTACTGGCGTTAACGTAGTGCTACTTTATTTTTTATTTTAAAATTTTTTACGTTTACTTTCGAGATGTAAGTTACTTCTTTCGTTTGCCGAAAGATAATCGAGAGCTATCTCGCTGTTAATAATGGTTATTTTTGTTTTTAATGAGTTTTTGTTCTATAAAGTTTCATTTTAATCTGTAAATGTTATTTTATTTATGAAAGTTGTTGTGTAATAATTCAATCACGATTACATTTTGTGGTGGTAATAATTATGGAATACGACATGAGAAACACTCCAGTAGAAGTATCTGAACATAATCACGCTGACCTATCATTGGTTCAACAAGCATTGATTGAAGCGCAAAAAGAAATTCTCGAATTGCAATCAAAAATTCAATGGTTAGAGCGTTCATACGAATAATTCATTTTTGACGTTTTACAGTAGAAAATAATAAAAAGCCGAACGTTATGAAAATAACATTCGGCTTTTTATGTTCAGGACGAACGGTATGTCATGATCACATGGATGTGAATGAGTGACGATGTTCAGGACGAACGGTATGTCATGATCACATGGATGTGAATGAGTGATGATGTTCAGGATGGCCTTTCTAAGACATCCTGTCTTTTAAGGCATTAGTGCATGCAGGCAATATCATGATCACATGGATGTGAATGACGATGCTCAGAATTTATAACCTACAAGTAAACGCGAAGGTTATCGATCAACCTCGCGTTGCCACAATGCGCTGCAGCAAGAATAACTAGTTCTTTATCGTCTTCGCTCGCAGGTTGAAGTGTTCTTGCATGACAAATATGGATATAGTCAGTTTTCATACCAGCATTATTGATAAATTGAGTCGCTTGCTTAGCTAAACCAACAAAATCGTTATTAGACTTTATTTGCTGTGCCAACCATTGAATATTTTGTGCAAGAGCCGGCGCTATTTTACGTTCTTCAGCCGTTAAATAACCGTTACGCGAACTCATTGCTAAACCACTTGCTTCACGAACAGTACGCACAGGAATAATTTTTATGGGCATTGAAAGGTCTTCAACCATCGTTTGAATAACTTGCACTTGCTGATAGTCTTTTAAACCAAAACAAGCAACGTCTGGCTGTACTAAATTAAAGAGTTTACAAACAACAGTAGAAACTCCACGGAAGTGTCCTGGACGGCTTTCACCGCAGTAACCCACTGAAACATTGGGTACTTCAACGTAAGTTTGCTTATCTAAACCCTGTGGATAAATCAGTTTAGCTGAGGGTATAAAGAGTAAATCAGTATGAGCTGAGACTAATTGCTGTCGATCATTGTCGAGGGTACGAGGGTAATTTTCGATATCTTCATTAGCGCCAAATTGCATAGGATTAACAAAAATACTCGCTACAACTTTATCCGCGTGCTGATGAGCTTCTGTGATTAAAGAGATATGTCCCGCGTGTAAATTTCCCATCGTCGGGACAAACGCAATTGTTAAACCTTGTTGACGCCATTCAGATATTCGTTGGCGTAATACGTTAATTTCACTTACTATTTTCATATGTTTATTTATATTGTACGTTGAAAATTATTTAACAAAGATGTGATCTTCACCAGGAAAGTTTCCATTGGACACTTCACTAATATATAACTCAACGGCTTTTTTAATATCGCCGGTATCGATCAGGAAATTACGTGAAAACTTAGGCATATAGCTGCATGAAATACCTAAAGCATCGTGCATCACTAATATTTGTCCATCGGTATCTTTTCCTGCACCAATACCAATCGTCGGAATTGAAATTGCTTTAGAGATGGCTTTACCTAAATCACAAGGTATACATTCTAAAACAAGTAATTGCGCGCCGGCTGCTTCGAGCAACTTAGCATCTGCGATCATTTTATCTGCTTGTGATTTTTCACGGCCTTGTACTTTAAAACCGCCAAATACATTAACTGATTGAGGTGTTAAACCTAAATGGGCACAGACCGGAATACCACGCTCAACTAAGCCTTTAATCGTATCAACTAACCATTCACCACCTTCCAATTTTATCATGCTTGCACCCGCTTGCATAAGTTTTGCAGCGTTAGTGAATGCTTGCTCTTTAGTGGCATAGGTCATAAAAGGCATGTCGCTGATAATCAAAGTGTCAGTGACACCACGCTTTACCGACTGTGTATGATAAACCATATGCTCAATATCAACAGGTAGCGTATCATCTTGTCCTTGCAAAACCATACCGAGTGAGTCACCAATTAAAATAGCGTGGATACCGGCTTGGTCAAACAGCTTTGCGAAGCTTGCATCATATGCGGTGATCGATGAAATTTTTTCACCTTGTTGCTTCATTTTTAGCAAGGTTGATGTGGTTATTTTAGCCATATTTAATCCAAAGTTTTTAATGTTTGAGTAAATACTCAGTGCGGGTACTTTCGCATAAATGTTAAATTATCGCAACTTGCTATGAACTTTCAATCCATTGGTATCGATATCTTGGCTAAGAGCTAAAATACTTTTACCATTGGGTAACGTGAGTTCTGGTGATATCTCCGCTAGAGGCAATAATACAAATTCACGCAGCTCTAAACCATAATGGGGTACGGTTAAGCGTTGATGGTTGATTATGTCATTATCGAATAAGAGTATATCTAAATCAAGGATACGAGCACCCCAGCGATTATCTTTTCGAACACGACCCATCTTATTTTCGATTGCCTGTAATTCGTCCAGTAACTCTAAGGGACTGAGTTCGGTTTGCAACGCTGCTACGGCATTCATATAATCAGGTTGATCTTGCGGTCCCATTGGGCGACTAAAATAAAGCGAAGAAATGCAACTGAGTTTAGTCTTTTTGATATGGAACAATAATACTACAGCATGTTTAATTTGTTTTTCAGGGTCAGACAAATTACTGCCTAACCCAACATACGCTAGCGCCATTAATCGTTACTGCTCGATTTATCTTCGCGAACAACTCTGCGTTTTCTTGGGCTTCTTCGGCTGGTTGTGCGTGATTGTGCAATACTTTTTATCATCAATTCCTGAGTGTTGTGGTCATTAACTTGAAAGTCAGTCCACCATTTTGATAACTCTTCTAATGAACTATCTTCAGGCGTTGATTCAATTTCAGCCCTTAATAATAAAAAGTCGTAGCCCGCGCGAAATTTTTGATGTTCTAATGCTTTATAAGCACGCTTGCCGTCTCTGCGACTAAGCTTATCTTGAAGGATCCATATATCTTTCATTACCGCCTGAAAACGTTTTGGAATAGCGATACTACGCTGCTGTTCTGACATTATTTCGCTTAACCCAGCAAAAAATATATCTTGTGGTGACAACTGTGGTTGTGCGGCACGTAAATGCTTAACATGACTTTGTAGTGGATACCAAAGCATAGCTGCAAATAAGAATGCAGGGGTAACTCGTTGTTCATTATTAATGCGGCTGTCGGTATTCTTTAGAGCCTTAACAATAAAATGTTCGATATGTGGGTGTGTGCCGGCATTTAGCATTTGATCTGTTGCTGGGAAAAAATAACGAAATAAGTCGTATTTTCTCAACTGTTCAAAAGTCAGTTGCGCTTTACCTGAAATGAACAGCTTTAGAAACTCTTCAAACATTCTTGCGGCAGGAATGTTGGCCATTAAAGGCGCTAATTCTGTAATAGGTGCTTCTGTTTCTGGGCTAATAGTCATATCGAGCTTAGTTGCAAATCGAATGGCACGTAGCATACGAACAGGGTCTTCACGATAACGAGTTTGTGGATCACCGATTAAACGAATTAATTTTGCGTTGATGTCACTAATGCCATCGGCAAAATCATGCACTTTAAAGTCTTTTGCGCTGTAGTAAAGTGCGTTAATAGTAAAATCACGACGTTCGGCATCTTCTTCAATAGAGCCATAGATATTGTCGCGAAGTAACATACCATCTTCACTTTGCTTTGACGTTTTTTGACAGCTTTGTTCTTTTTCTGGTGCATTTTCATGGTGCCCACGAAAAGTGGCCACTTCAATAATTTCACGACCAAAAACAATATGGGCTAAACGAAAACGACGACCGATTAATCGACAGTTACGAAAGAGTTCTTTAATTTGCTCAGGTGTAGCATTGGTTGCTATATCAAAGTCTTTGGGCTCTAAACCAAGTAATAAGTCACGAACACCTCCGCCCACTAGATAAGCGTCATAGCCGCCACTATTTAAACGGTAAAGTACTTTTAAAGCATTGTTACTCATTTTTTTACGAGAAACATTATGCTGGTCGCGTGTTAACACGGTAGAGCCTGAAGTTGGCTGATTTTTAGTTGAGCTGATAGCCATTTTTTTTGAGGCTTTACCTAATACTCTTTTACACAAGTTGATCACGCTTTTAATAATACTGGCCTTGATTGGATAATTTAATTTGGGAAGACGAAAACATATTAGGGCGCTATGTTTCACGTTTTTATTGGCCGTAATAATATAACACAGGGCAATAAAAGAGAATATAAAACGTTTGAAAATTCAACAAACAACAGCTTTATTTACAATATTTATCTCGTAAAGGTAATTTCCTGCTTTTTTGGGATCGCATCGGTCGACCAATTCTCTATTGCCCACTGTATTATTTGCTCAACAGAATAAGTATAGAGTTCATTAGGTACCTTTTGTCCTAAAAAATTAAGGGCTGAAATTAATGAAGGCACAGGGTTTTTATTATCGATGGCTGGAGCTTTATTTTGTTTGCTGAGTTTAAAGCCTGGTTCAGTAACGGCTAGAGGTATATGGCCAAACTGTGGCGCTTGATAACCTAACTGCTGATACAAACTTAACTGTCTTGACGTCGGTTCAAGTAAGTCACAACCACGAATGACATGACTAATTTTTTGATAAATATCATCAACAACTACAGCAAGTTGATAAGCAAATAAACCGTCTTTTCTGGTTAAAATAAAGTCTTCTTTGGCGAGTGTTTGGTGGCAGAAATATTCACCTTGTATTAAATCAAAGTAGTGAAAAATGCCTTGCTGATTGTGTAGGCGAGTAGCGCTATTTTTTAGTGGTAGGTTTTTATTTTGGCATTGACCTTGATAAATTCCACCCTGAACTTTGATTTGCGCGCGCGTACATTGGCAGTAATAAGTGAGTTTTTGCTCAGCTAACTGTTCTAAAACGTTTCGGTATAAGTCACTTTGTTGACTTTGATATAAAACAGGTTCATCCCAGTGGAGTCCATAAGCATCGAGAGTTGTTAAAATAGCCGAACTTGCACCTACGGTTTCACGAGGTGGATCTATATCTTCAATACGAACCAACCATAAACCTTGTTGATGTTTCGCATGTAAGTAACTGGCAAGCGCCGTAATTAAGGAACCAAAATGAAGATAACCTGAGGGGGATGGGGCAAAACGGCCACGATATTGAGTACGAGATTTACTCAAATTCAATGGCCGCGAAATATTAATTTTATCGTGAATCATATAATGAGCACGTTATCAGTAATATCATTAATCAGGCAATTAACCGGCTAATTGACGTTCTTTAATCTCAGCAAGTGTTTTACATTCAATACATAAGTCGGCTGTTGGACGTGCTTCTAAGCGGCGAATACCAATTTCAATGCCACATGAATCACAGAAGCCGAATTCATCTTCTTCAATCAATTGTAATGTTTTTTCAATTTTTTTAATGAGTTTGCGTTCACGGTCACGTGTACGTAGCTCTAAACTGAACTCTTCTTCTTGGGCTGCGCGGTCAACCGGATCAGGGAAGTTTGCTGCTTCGTCTTGCATATGCATAACGGTACGGTCAACTTCTTCGCGAAGTTGTACACGCCAAGCATCAAGAATTTTCTTGAAATGCTCTAATTGAGCAGCGTTCATGTACTCTTCGTTGGCTTTCTCAGCGTATGGCGATACGCCCGCTAATGCTAAAATACCTAGTACTTTTTTGGCTGGCATGCTTATTCTCCTAAATGCTACATCGACCTACATGGCGAAGTTGTTGCTCTTTCATTAAAAGCTACACCCGTGGTTGCAATTGCCAATAATAATAGACCTTAAATACCCAGTCTATATTGCGTTCTTCGTGTTGAAATTCAAGGTTTTGATTTTAATTAACTGAAAAAATAATTTTATTACTTTTAAATCAATCGATTGCGGATTAATTTGGTTGAATAAAAAGTATTTTTTAATTTATAACGTCTAATGATTTTTTTTGAGCAAGCTTTTTTAACAATTTTTGCTAGGGTAAGTCAATGTATTTAGATGTTTTTTGACTCAGAGGTGATCTTAGTCATCAATTTTAACAGGTAGTGGTTGTAACAAAGACACGGTTACGTTTGTTATTATTGTACTAAAGTTGGCTTTATAAGCGATAACTTCAACGCCGTGCTCGACGGCTTTTGATAAGAGTGCTGCGTATTCAGCATCGATATGTTTTGCAGCCATAACACTATTAATACCACTGTGTAATACTGCAAAAAGTAAAACAGCCCGATGCCCTTGTTGTTTCATTTGTATTAATTCACGTAAATGTTTCTGACCACGAAGTGTCACAGCATCAGGAAAGTAGCCTTGTGTATTTTCGGCTTCATCGCCAAGTAACGTAACACTTTTAACTTCAATGTAAGTTTCAATGTTATTTTCATCGGTGAGCAAGAAGTCTATTTTACTATTTTCATCACCGTATTTAACTTCTCGCCGTAAATTTGTGTAGACGAGCAGTTCATTAATCGCTTTGTTTGTAATGGCTTCTTCAACCAGTTGGTTGGCGCGTAATGTGTTGACACAAATATAGTCATCCTTTTGTGTTTGGGTTATCTCCCAACTAAATGGGTATTTACGTTTTTTATTATCAGAAGTGCTATACCAGACAGTGTCGCCTTCAGCAGCACAACCTGTCATTGCTCCTGTGTTAGCTACGTGAAGTGTGGTTTCACTACTATCTGCTAAGATGATATCGGCAAGAAAACGTTTGTAGCGCTTAATGAGCGTCGCTTTTTTAAGGTTAATTTTCATGAGGTATAAAGTGTAAGTTATGATTATTCACTTTATCACTAATTTGCGTGAGAAAGTTGCAAAGAAATTACAATGAGCATATTTTGAAAACGTTTAACCATGATTTTATTAATAGGTGAGTTAGCCTTATCGTTAGCAAAATCTAATGCTAGAATATATCATTATTTAAATGAGTGAGATGGTTATGAAATATATTTTTTGGGTTGCCGTGATTGCACTGGTAATATTTTTTATTTTTAAAAACACCGAGAATAAAAAAATAGCGGTTGAAAATGTAGCAATAGGTAACGATTTTTTAATAAAAAATAAAGCGATTGAAAATGTTATCGAAACAGCATCTGGTCTTCAATACCAAGTGTTACAACAAGGTAAAGGCACTGTTCACCCAGCCGTTAGTTCGAAAGTAAAAGTACACTACCATGGTTCTTTATTAAATGGTGCTGTCTTTGACAGCTCAGTAGACCGTGGTGAACCGATCAGTTTTGGTTTAAATCAAGTAATAAGTGGTTGGACAGAAGGGCTTCAATTAATGGTGGTTGGTGATAAATTCAAACTTTTTATTCCTTCACACTTAGGTTACGGCAATAGTGCTGCGGGTAAAATTGCACCAGGCTCATTGCTTATTTTTGAAGTAACGTTATTGGATATTCATTAAACTTATAATGTATTGATGTCGCAATGAGTTAGCAATAGTGAAAACATTGTTGCTAACCAATTTTATAAGGCTTTTTAATCTCAGAAAGTACTCCAATAGTTAATCAGTTGATAGCGAGTTCTATTCCCCATATATTACGAATGTTTATTACCGCAATGGAAGATAAAAACTCATATTTCATCTAACTCAGTTATACTGATAAATATGAGTCTATTTCACTAAACAAAACCAATGAGTGGCTATATCATCGGAGAATTGAATTGACTGTAGAACATGGTTATAACACGATAATCTTAAAAGAAAATATTATACATATTACATTGAGTGGATCTTTTAATGAATATGGAGCTAATGATGTGTCACAAAAAACAAAGGCAATAATTAACTCTCTTAATCAAAAAAGGTTTTTGATACTTGCCAACCTTTCAAATTTGAACGGTGCAACCCCTGAGGCGTTTAACACTTCCAATGAATTCAATTTGTGGTTGAATAGTCAAAATATGGTGGCAAAAGCTATTGTAATCACTTCCCAGGTAATAAAAAATATTGATCAGCAATGGGTACCTTCGAAAGCTTGTCAAAATATTGAGTACTTTGACAATGAATATGATGCTTTAATTTGGTTAAAGAAACAGTGATGACCTTGATACAGCGCAAAACACTTATTAATAGCCGATGCTTTTGACAATGAATACCGTAATCGCGACAACAGTAAAAACAATTATACCCCATAATAATTACTCCGCTCGTTAATACAAAATATTGAGTTGTTATGACCTTTGCTATTAGGCGAATAACTAACAGTTTCAAACGCAGTACCAGCATAACAAGCCGTTCCTCATAAAATGACTACCCTCATTTAAAAAATTCTCTTAAGCATTCGTTAAGCTTAATCGTAGATACTTGTCTTAAGTTATATCCTCATTGGTTCATCGAAAGGAAAATTTCATGGAAAAGCTATTTCAAGTATTGTGTGCTCGCGCTAATTTATTTCCTCATCAAGCTGCTCTAATCTCGGACCAGGGTGATCAGAAAATTATTACGAATAATCAACAATTAGTGGAAAAAATCGCGACAGTAGAGGCTGCTTTTAAAGCACAAAAATTAGCGTGTATTGGCTTATTTATGGACAACTGCTCAGAGTGGATTATATGTGATTTGGCTGCGGCTAAATTGGGCATTACCTTGGTGCCGATCCCACTATTTTTTACCACAACACAAATTGGTGATTTAGTGAAGAGTGCACATGTAGATACAATTATAACCAAGCGAAACTTAATGATGGCTCTTGGCACTAATAAACACTTAAATTTTACGACCGAGAGCGAACTTACGCTTTTACCGCTTGCTGATACCGTGCTATTGCCCCTATCCCAAGAACAACGTGTTAATAGCAAAGTTGATGTCGTTAACAATATGATCGGTATCACTAAAGTGACTTATACCTCAGGGTCTACTGGCGAACCTAAAGGCGTTTGTTTATCAAGCGCGAATATTGCTGCGGTATGTGAAGGAATTGAAGCGTCAATGGTTGAAATGGGCATAGCCGATCATTTATGTGTTATGCCGTTAGCCACGTTATTAGAAAACATTGCTGGTGTTTATATTGGCTTGTTGCGAGGTGGGGCGATTATAACTGCGCCACTAGCAATGTTAGGTTTTGTTTCTAATGTTGAGTTCGATATTGAAAAGTTGGTAAATAAAATTGCTCAACATCAGGTGGGTAGCGTTATTTTATTACCACAAATATTAAAACATTTAGTACATGCCTTAAATAAAGAAATTTTAGCTAAATGCGCAAGCTTAACGTTTATCGCACTAGGTGGAGGTAAATCATCACCACATATTTTACAACAAGCGATAGATTCTGGATTACCTGTTTATGAAGGCTATGGCTTATCAGAATGCTGTTCGGTGGTTAGTCTTAATCTACCAAAACAACATAAAGTAGGCAGTGTCGGTAAAGTGCTGCCTCATGCGCGTGTCAGTATTGCCCAAGATGGCGAAATCATGATTGATGGTCAAGCAATGCTGGGTTATTTAGGTGAATTAGACCAAGTAGCCAAACAAATTCATACCGGTGATTTAGGTTATATCGATGCTGATGGTTTCATTTATGTGTCAGGCAGAAAAAAGAACACTATTGTGAGCAGCTTTGGTCGCAACATTTCTCCTGAATGGGTCGAGGCTAGTTTAACGTCGTCTTCTGTCATTTCTCAGGTGGCGGTTTTTGGTGAAGCACGTCCAGCATTATCGGCAATAGTCGTTACCCGCGATAAAAATGACCTTGCAGTGCAACAGGCTATTGATGCAGTTAATAAAAGTCTACCTGATTATGCACAGATTCATCATTGGCTGATCGCTGATGCTCCCTTTAGTGTTCAAAATCATACGCTAACAAGTAACGGACGTTTAAAAAGAAAGAACATTGAGTTGATGTACGAAGACAAACTTGCTGCACTTTATTGCTAACGCTACAGAATTTATTATTAGGATGCCTTTATGAAAAACATTATTTCTTCTACCAATAACATCGAGCTTAATGATATTGAGATTATTAGCCAAATCAAGCAAACATTAAATGATAGTGGTTGGGTACTCTTGCGTGGTTTTAGTGCTAGCTTGCCTAAGTTTAGTGAATTATTAAAACAGTTCTGTCATGAATTAACGTTTGATCCCGCGCGTGAATTTGCAGATAAATCTAGTCAAAAAGTGAATGCTGGTGTAGATCCTGTTGGTTTGCATATAGAAAATGGTAATACACCTTTTCCACCTAATCTTGTTGCTTTTTATAGTGCGAAAAGTGCTAAAAAAGGATCTCAAACAACCTTGTGTGATGGTGCTGAGCTTTTTCAAAATATGCCGGTTGAATTACAGCAAGCATGGCAGAAAACAGTGACTGTTTCACGACGTTTATCGTCTCATCTTTGGCGACAGTATGTCGTTAACCAGCACCCAGACGTTAACAGTGTAAGTAACGTGACTGAAAAGCATTTAGCTGACTTTATAGCGATTAATAAGCATCAAAGAGGCACAATAAATGCTGATGATAGTTTAGATTACGAGCTAGATATAATGCCGTGTTTACCGATGAAAAACGCTTCTTTGCTTGGCAGAAATCAAACAGAGCAATTCGCCTTTGCAAATGCGCTATTGGGTCCTTCCTTTAATTATGAAAAACCTAACTACACTTTTGCTAATGGACAACCTGTAAGTGAGGAATTAATTAAAGAAACTACTGAATTAGCGGAGAAATATACTCAAGAAATTCATTGGCAAGATGGTGATATAGCCATCATTAATAATAAGCGAGTACTCCATGGTAGAAGAGCTATTATCGGTAACTTAAATGACAGAAGTCTTTTTATTGGTATGGGTTACTAACCATTACGTTGTTACAGCAATTATTAAGCAATGTTGTATCTAAAGCTTCAATCAAGGTTAACTCTTGATTGAAAAAATTTTAAAAGAGGTTTTCAGATGGCTAGTCAATTTACCCAAAAAATGATGAATAAAAATATTTTACTCACCGGTGCCACAGGGGGTATTGGACAGGCGTTTAGCCACTTATTGTTTAGCTCAGGTGCAAATTTGGTTTTAGTGGGGCGCAATGAAGAAAAATTGGCACAATTAAAAAACGAATTAATGGCGTTAAACCCACAAGCCAAAAACTCAGTGGTTACCTTTGTGGTCGACATTTTACAGCAAGCACAGCGTGATCATTTAATTGAACAATTAGCATCATTACCTTTTGAAATTAATTTACTGATTAATAATGCTGGCGTGAGCCAATTTAAGTTGTTTGAACAAGCTAGCGAAAGTGAAATAAATAATATTATTACTACAAATACCATCGCACCTATGCAATTAACCCAAGCGTTATTACCTTTACTTAAACAGTGTGACTCTGCGCAAATAATTAATATTGGCTCTACCTATGGCAGTATTGGTTTTCCTGGATACACGGCTTATTGTGCGAGTAAGTTTGCTTTGAGGGGCTTTAGTCAAACGTTGTCGAGAGAGCTCGCTGACACCAATGTTCGAGTTAAGTACCTTTCACCTAGAGCTACTCAAACCACTTTAAATAGTCGTCAAGTTGATGAATTGAATACAGCACTTAATAGCGCTGTTGATTCAGTTGAAACGGTTGCTAAAGAGTTGTTGTACCTGATCATTGAGTCAAACGAGGAGCGTTATATCGGTTGGCCAGAAAAACTGTTTGTTAGAATTAACCAGTTGTTTCCTTCACTTGTCAGTAAATCTATTATAAAACAATTACCTATTATAAAAAAATACGCCAATAGCTGAATAATCATTAATACCAATACCAATACCAATACCAATTAGGCAAGGATGCCTAAGTGCTTAATATCATGACTACTCATTATTTATTCAACATAAATATTCAAAAAAAGCTTGAACCTATTGAGATTCACGCTTTTTTTTGTGTTGATTAGCGGTTAAGGTTAATGGCTCGCGAGACTTTTATTTACTTGATTGAGTAAAGCCAATACTTCTTGTTGTCTAAATTTATCGGCACTTACTCGGTTAGGCCGTTGTGGTGCAGCTTGCGCTAACAACAGGTGCTCTTTTGCTTTTACATATTCGTCTTGCTCAAGATAAAACTCAGCCAAAAAATAGTGAATATCGATCCCCTTAGGGTTCATTTTTACCGCGGCCCTTAGATGTTCTTCCGATTTGTCTTCATCACCAAAACTCAGTGGCCATCCTGGGACTTTTAGGTAAAGAATACCTAAACTTGTGTGAGCCGAACCTTGTAAAGCGGTTTCATCGATAGACAAGGCTTTTTCAAAAGCACTTTTTGCATCATCAGCCAAAGAAAGTGCGCCCAATCCTCCTTTTGCACCCGCGAAACTAGACTGAACAATACCATGCCAAATCCAAGCTTCGGCATAGTTGGGAAATTCAGCGACCAGTTTTGCTGACTGTTGTTGTAATTCGGTAAAATCGAGCTTTTGTGCTTTTTTAGTTTTAACATAATTAGCATCTACCCATCGTTCTTGTATGGTGATTAACGCATTATCAAAATTAGATTGAGTGACACTGTTTGCGTAAACGTTACCGACAACGCAATATAAAATGGTACATAAAGTAATGATTTTCATAGTAAGACCTTTTTATTAATCAAAAGTAAAATTAAGTTAATTGCTGACATGTTTGCGCAATTTGTTTATCAAGCGACTGGAACATAACCTGGTACGTAGGATGCTTCGCTATTAAAGCAATAACATCTGACAACGAAACAGCAATAACCTTTGGGTTTGTGGCGTAATAGCTGCCCCAGTGGTCAGTAGATGTTTGAATTTTATTCTCATGAGCATCGCAAAGGTGAGTACAATGAACACCTGATTTAGCCATTATATTTACAACCTTTTCTGTACCTGAAAACACCATATATTTATAATTCATATAAAATAAAGAGACGGCGGTGATCATAAATAACGGCAGAGTGAAGCGTTGATTATTGCTAAAGAGATGTCCTATTTCGACAATATCTTTTCGGTGGATATTGTTTTGAACAAATACAGGTTGTTGCTCAACTGGGCCTAATAGATATTGTTCGATAAATAAATCATCGCGACCACTGCGAATACCTAAAGCGGCTTTATAGGTGCCGTTACACAAAGCCAACAAATGAGGCATGGTTACAGAGACTTTCGCTTGATAGCTTTTAAAGAATCCTTGTTTAATGAATTGCTCAATTTCGTTTCTTTGTTCGCCTCCATGAGCAGCCACTTGAATATCAAAATTAAATTTTTTCTTACCCAGGAATTTTGGATTTACTGAGTGCTCATTTAAGGTGTGCTTATTTGAAAGCGGCTGATGAGATATAAATCTGTCTGAATAATCTTGATATCTTTCAGTTGACGTTATCTCGTGCATTTGACTGTTTGACATTGTATATAACATTATAACTATCTCCTGGAAGTTTATAATGTCAGTCTACTCGTCGATTCTTAAAGAAAGCTTAAGTCCTTTTAGATTTTTGAATCAGTTCTTTACTGTGTTTTTTACCTTCTGGTTATGCTACTTAACCCTTTGAATCAAATTTTCAAAGGGTGCTTAAATATTAGTGAGGTTGCTGGCTATTTTGAAAGATTCACTTAATCAGGTTAATTGAGGTCAGTGTCTTGCCAAAATTTTGTACCTTTAATCGTTGCTTGAAGCGCTAAACCACTTTCAGTAAAAGTGTATACCGTAACATCACCATAATAGATTTCTCCTTCAACGGAGCCTCCTTTGTTACCGGCCTTCGCTGAAGCGTCGGCATTACCACCAAAAGTCCAACCTTTATTAATAAAGTTATTCATTGCATCTACGGTATGAAATACCATAACAATACGATAGTCTTTTACTCCAAGACCTAAGCCTATGCCTCCTTCAGCCATGTTCATGTAGGTGTTTTTATTTGAATTCATATCCTTAACAACGCCATATCCTGTTCCTGCAGCCATGAAGATTAAATTAATATTGGCATTAGAAAATACCGCATAGCCTGGAGCAGCGTTAATTTGACTGCGCGTGTCGGGCTTTGTAGCAAAAAGTTGCGTGAGAACGGACTCTTTCATCGTTAGAATTTTTTGTTGTTTTTCTGCTTTGCTGCCACTTCCTATCGAAGCACAAGCGACTAACGTTAAGCTTATAAATAAACAAGATAATTTTTTGATCGAGAACATGTCATTCTTCCTTTTATCATTAATTAACTACAGTGTAGAACAGAGTATAAACTTTATCCGTAAAGTTAATTTTTATTAATATATGGTGAGATGTCACAAAATTTTAGTAAATATCTATCTACTTGATATCGGTGATTACAAGTGTAATATCTAATCACCGATTACACTTGTAATATTATAGATATGTCTGAAATTACTAATACAGAATTTGAAGTGTTAGAGGCTTTATGGGTTAAACACCCTGCGACAGCAAATAACCTTATTGAACAACTAAATAAAAATAAACCGTGGCACGATAAAACAGTAAAAACACTGATAAATCGCTTGGTAAAAAAAGAAGCGATAGGTTTTGAAAAACAAAACCGCCATTACCTTTATTTTCCCCTACTTGAGCGAACAGCTTATACAGAAATGCAAAGTCAAAGTTTTATTGATCGGCTATTTAGCGGACGCGTGTCACCGCTAGTTGCTGGTTTTGCGAAGACAAATAATTTAAAAAAAGAAGATGTCGATGAATTGAAACTCCTTATTTCAAAATGGGAGCAAGACAATGATTGAGCACCTTATTACGTTACTCCTGCCATTAACATTATTGCTAAGCATTTTGTTGGCTGGGCATAAATGGCTCATACAATCATTAGGGGCGAGCAATACTTACTTATTATGGCTAATGGTGCCTTTAGGTTTAGTTATATATAGCCTACCACTGCCATGGCAGCAAAACACCCTCTCTAATGTCGCTGAAATTAAACGCTACTGGGTTAAGCCGGCAGTGACGCTTCAACAGCATCTTTCTGTGGCTTGGATGTTCTACATATGGCTAAGTGTTGTTGTTTCAATGATGGCTTATTGGTTGCTCACTTATTCTATATTTAATAAGCAGCTTAAGTTAACGAACATTGATAAATCATCGATGCCATTAGCTATACCTCAAAAAGTATCACTCTATCAAAGCTCAAGTACATACAGTCCGATGCTTATTGGATTAGTGAAGCAAAAACTTATTATTCCAGAGAATTTTTCTGAGCTTTACAGTGTAGAGCAACAGAAACTTATTTTGGAACATGAAATTTGTCATTTTGATCGGAATGACATTTATTGGAATCTCATGGCGCTAACTTGCTTAACGTTATTCTGGTTCCATCCTCTTGCTTGGTTAGCCTATTTTAGGTTTCGCCAAGATCAAGAACTCTCCTGTGATCAACTCGTTCTGGCGCGCAAACCAAAAGAGAGCAGGATTAATTATAGTAAAGCACTATTAGTGGCGGCACAGTCGACACCGTCATTAGCATTCGCCCAACTATCCTTTAAAAAGCATGGAGATAAACAAATTATGTTAGAACGAATTAACAATTTAAAAACCAACAAAAAAACCTCTAAATCATTACTCATTGTCGCAATACTGACAACTATAACACTGCTGTCAGGGCTAAGTTACGCAGGAAATCAACATGACAATGTTGGAGAAAAAGCAACAGAGTCAACTCACCTTAAACCTGTTATGCGTGTGAATCCTAAGTACCCAATAAAAGCGGCACAAGAAGGTATGGAAGGTTCAGTGGTATTAAAGTTTGATGTAACCGCAAACGGAAGTGTGACAAATGTTGAGGTGGTGAATGCAAAGCCCGCTTATGTTTTTGACAAATCAGCAGTAAGTGCCTTAGAAAAATGGAAATACTCAGCCGTTGGTCATAAGGTTGAGGGGCTGTTAGTTCAATTAGACTTTTCGATGGGTAAAGATTCGAAACTTGAAAACTTAATTGAGCGTATTAAGGTCACCCAATAAGTTTATTAAGGTAAGTAAGACGGTGAATGAGGGGTGCTGAAGCACCCCTTTTACCACTAACACTGGCATATCTTGTTGTTAAATAGCTCAGCGCTATTTTAAGGGGTAAAGCTGGGGCGTTTCATCGGTTGTCCCCGTGAGATAGTTAAGTGTCGTCACATAATTTTTAGAGACCCCCCAACGATTAAATGTTGACTTGGCTTTGTCAGATTTTAAGTATGAGATGAAATGTTCATCCCAAACTTTCTTAAATTTAACGCCTGAAATCGAATTGGTAAAGCTGCATGAATATCGATAAAACCAATGATTTGTGATTTAAATCTCGCTTCTGAGTCATCAATGTCTCTGTATTCAGCTTGTGTCATAATGATAAAGTCAGCTCTACCATGTTTTAGCATTTTAAGCGCTTGAATGGGGGTATTTACGACGCGAACTTGATTATTAAGTATGGGAAGATGTTCTTTGGCATTTTCAGATATGCTCGGTAACATCACTAGTTTTTTATTCGCAAGTGTTGATAAGCCTTGCCAATTTAAGACGTTATCGTCTCGATAGATAGCAAGAATCTTGTCTGCTTCATGGGGAACGAATGAAAATAGAGTTGACATATTACTATGTTTAATCATACCTATCATCATATCAGCTTGCCCATGTTCGACTTCCTTTAAGGCCCGTTGATAGGGATAGACATTAATATTGACTTGATAGCCTAGCGGCTCAAAAATAGCTTTAACCATTTCGAATTGATACCCTGTACCATCATGATTTGTAGCACCAGAAATATACTCCCCAACCACATTAAGTTGCTGAGTTTGGGCATAAAGTGATAAACACAATGTATACAAAGCTGTAAACACGGTAATCTTAATTGCGCTCAAGATCATGTCAAAATATTCTCAAAAAAATTATTTTTTTAATATAGCATAATGTAAAAAAACTTAAAGAATATGTAAGTATTTCTCTGCTTAATTATAAAAATATAGTGAGAGGAGTATCGTAATTAATTCTGAACTAGCGGCTTATTATTATCAACAAGTATCCGCCTAAGTTTATTGCAGATAATTTTTTTAGGTTAAGTTTACATTAAGCCCATAACGACTTTTCAAAAAATATCGGTTTTACTTTAGGATAAGTATAAACTAGAGATGATAATTATCATGCTCAGGAAGTCTTATGACCCAAGTAACCAATATTTACCTATCAAAACAGAGTAATAATGATAACTGGCAAAGTGAAAACCTTGTTCAGTTTGTTGATAACGCGCTTTATATTTGTTTGAAAGATTCAAACAGATCTTCTTCAAGACAAATTCAAAAAGCAGCACGAAGCATTGAGAAGCTTGGCGTGAAGCACGCGCGTTTATCAGGAGACAACTGGCAAGAAGAGGCTCAATGGAGTTTTGCTTTAGGTTTTACCTGTGTTGGTAAATTAACTAATGTTGAATTTACGGGTAGCAGTGAATGTGTAAATCGCTTGAACGACAAATTAGCTGTTTTTGCTTGGAGCCGCGATTTAATTAATCAAACACCTTCAGAATTATATCCGCTTAGATTAGCTGAGTTAGCGGCTGACTATATTAATGCACAAGCACCCGCTTATGTAACCAGCAACCTTATCTCAGGTGAAGAATTACAGCAGCAAGGCTGGGTGGGCATTTATAATGTTGGTAAAGGGAGTATTAATAAGCCGTGTCTATTAGAAGTTGATTTTAACCCAACGGGTAACCCTGATGCAGCCGTTTCAGCCTGTTTAGTGGGTAAAGGTATTACATTTGACAGTGGTGGTTACAGCTTAAAGTCAAACGCCGGCATGTTTGACATGAAATGTGATATGGGCGGAGCCGCAGTTGTTGCTGGTGCGATGGCCTTAGCGATCAGACAAGGTTTAAATAAGCGCGTTAAATTATTTTTATGCTGTGCTGAAAACATGGTGAGTAATGATGCTTATAAACTTGGTGATATTTTAACTTATAAAAACGGCGTAACGATGGAAGTTGCCAATACCGATGCTGAAGGTCGTATAGTTTTAGCTGATGGTTTGTTAGCCGCTAGCGAAACTAAGGCACCCCTTATTATTGACGCTGCAACACTTACAGGTGCTGCAGTTATGGCGACAGGTGGTGACTACAACGCGTTATTTACTTTAGATAACGAAGCCGCTGAACAAACTAAAAAAATCGCGCAACAAGTAAATGAGCCCATATGGCAACTTCCTTTAGAACCTTGGCATGAAGAACAATGTCCATCTGAATTTGCAGATACGGCAAACAGTCGTCCTAAGCCAGGTGGTGGTGCAGGTGGTGCAAGTAATGCAGCAGGCTTTTTATCTCGCTTTGTCGATAATGACGGCGCGGGTTGGTTGCATTTTGATTTAGCGGCCGCTTATAACGGTAATAGTACGAGTCTTTGGGGCGCTGGTGGCACAGGACTAGGTATTGCGACTATTGCTGAGTTAATTAAGTAGTTTTTCACTCATCTTTAATCGCTAGAAGCATAATAATCTAAATTATTGTGCTTTTTTTTGTTGCCATGTATCGACTCACAATGGTTAAGGAATTCATATCGCAGGTAATAATCAGGACAACTTATTTTACCCTTAGCAGGGAATTATACTCATTACTTTATGGCGAGTGAACAAAATATAACAATATGGCTTGAAACGTTTGTGGTAGAGTAACCGCCAGCTTGTTACGCCATAATATTTCATATAAAACTAAAATGTCTTTTTCTCCATTACCTATAGAAAATATCAAAACGGAACTTCTTGATGCGCTAACGCAGTATCAAACCCTCGTGTTATCTGCTCCGCCAGGTGCAGGTAAATCAACACGCTTACCGTTATGGTTATTAGCCCTTGATCAATTTAAAAATAAAAAAATATACTTGTTACAACCACGTCGTTTAGCGGCTAAAACCGTTGCCTGCTTTTTAGCTAAACAACTCGGCGAGCCGGTTGGAAAAACGGTAGGGTATCGGCTAAAAAATGAAAGTAAAGTCTCTAAAACGACTCAGCTTGAAGTGATCACCGAAGGGATCTTTACACAAATCATTCAGCATGATCCTGAGCTTGAAGATTGTGCATTGGTTATTTTTGATGAATTTCATGAACGATCGCTAAATGCAGATTTAGCGTTTGCATTAGCGCGAGATGTTCAGCAAGGGTTACGTAACGACTTAAAAATATTATTAATGTCTGCAACGTTAGCGACCAATGAAATTTTGAAACAATTACCTGATGCTGTTTCAATGGCCAGTGAAGGTCGTAGTTTTCCTATCGACGTCAGTTATTCACCGGTTAAAAATAGTCGTTTATGGCGAGAGCATGCGGTAAATGTTTGCAAAAACGCAATAAATACCCATCAAGGTTCTATCTTAGTTTTTTTACCTGGCATTGCCGATATTCGTTTTCTTGCTGATCACTTAGCCGAACTATTACCGAAACATTTTTTATTATGTCCTTTATATGGTGACTTAACGCTTGTGCAGCAGCAACAGGCAATTGCCGCGACTGAACAAGGGCTACATAAAATTGTTTTAGCGACGAATATTGCAGAAACAAGTTTAACCATTGAAGGGATTGATTTGGTTATAGACTGTGGGTTAGAAAAAGTTGCGGTTTACGACAGACAAACATTAACGAATCAGCTTCAGCAACGTAATATTTCCAAGGCCTCTGCCATACAACGTATGGGGCGTGCTGGGCGAGTGATGGCGGGTAAATGTATTCGTCTTTACACCAGCGAAGATTTTTATCGCAGAAATGAACAAAGTATTAGCGAAATTCAACAAGCTGATTTACTACCAATGGTCATAGAGGCTGCTCGTTGGGGGGTTAAAAAACTTAACGAACTCCCCATGATGGAACTCCCTGCAAAAGTTGTTGAAACTCAAGCATGGCATGAATTACAAAAGTTGCAGTTACTTGATGAAAAAAGAAATTTAACCCAACTTGGTAAAAGTGTTTCTAGTTTTGCTTGTCATCCTCGCTTTGCTAAAATGATTGTTAGAGCGGCGGAATTAGAAAAAAAATATCAATGTGTGGGCTTCACAAACCTCGCGGCTCTATTAGCGTCATTACTTGAAGACCGAGATATATTTCGTGGAGAACGCGCATTTACTGATTGTGATTTACGCCAGCGTTTGAGCGAGTTAATTTATCAGTCAAAAAGTAAAAGGTATCAGTCATTTTTTCTGCAAACAAAAAAGCACTTACAAAAAGTTAATAAAGTATTCGTTACTGATTTATCGAGTTTACCACTTGAATTAACCGGCGTATTACTGGCCTTAGCTTATCCGGAACGTATTGCTAAAAAGCGTGAGCAATACGGACATTTTCTGGCTGAAAATGGTAAAGGTCTGTTTATAAATGATCAAGATGCGCTTGCGAGTGAACTTTATATTGTTGCTGCTAATTTAGCTGAATATCAACAAAAATTACAAGTAAGGCTTGCCGCCCCTGTTGATATTGAACGGCTTATTGCTTGGGGAATCATTGTTGAGCAACAAAGAAAACAGCTTAATTACAACCCAAAAACACAGCGCATTAATGCTAAACAGCAAACGGTACTTGGGGCCATTGTCTTGTCAGAGAAACCCAGTAACGAGAAAATAAACCACCAGGCAATCGCTCATTTATGGCAACAACAAATTGAGAAACACGGTTTGTCATACCTTAATTGGCGTGATGAGGATCAACAGTTACTAAGTCGCTGGCGATGGATTAATCAAACACAACGGCATTTAAATTTTCCAGATGTTAAAGAAAGTGCATTATTACAAAGCTTACCTTTATGGTTGGTCCCTTTTATGGGTGATATAAAGAATAAAACCCAGTTAGATAAAGTAAATTTGTCGTCTGCATTATTATCGTTACTTGATTATAACCAGCAAAAATCATTGGATAAAATCGCTCCAGAATCTTTTGTTGGTCCAACAGGAAGACGCTGTCCTATTCGTTACAGTGCAGAGCAAGCGCCTATTGTTTCGTTACCTATGCAAGAGCTTTATGGCGTGAGTATTACGCCTAATGTCGGTGACAATAAACATAAAAAGGGAATTGATCTGATTATCGAACTACTTTCACCCGCTAAAAGGCCTATTCAAGTGACACAAGACCTTGTCGCTTTTTGGCAAGGGAGCTACAAGCAAGTACAAAAAGAAATGAAAGCAAAATACCCTAAACACTTTTGGCCAGACGACCCAGCCAATGCACAAGCAACTAATCGTGTTAAAAAACATATGTAAAGTGTCCGCTTTATTCATCGATAAAAGTACAGTTTGGAATGGTTAATCATTTGAAAAAAGAGACTCAAAAAAAGACAACGCCTAGCACTTCTTGGGTAAATTGGTGTTGGCATACCGCTTTGAAGGTGTTTATTACATTCATTTTTTTCTTCAGCTTTTATGCGATTTATCTCGACAGTAAGGTAAAGGATAAATTTGAAGGGCAACGCTGGAATATTCCCGTACAAGTTTATGGGAAAGTAGAAAGTGTTAGAGTGGGTGATAAAGCATCATTGGCTCAACTCAAGCAAAATTTGCTTTTGTCAGGGTACGAGAGAAAGCAGCAAGCGATTAACCCTGGTGAATTTGCTTTGTCGACCACCAAACTTATTGTCTATCGTCGACCTTTTGATTTTGGCGATGGCAATACGTTTGCACAGCGATTTACGCTCCATATTTCAGGTAACAAAATACTCTCGATACTTGATGACCAAGGTGAAATCACCCATTTTTCATTTGAACCGTTCTTACTGGGACGTTTAGTTCCTGAAAACAAAGAAGATCGTATAATAGTTCCACTTCAAGCATTGCCGGAAAAACTTATCGATACTTTGTTGTTGGTTGAAGACCGTGATTTCTATTTTCATTCTGGGGTTTCTCCCTTAGGTATTTTTCGTGCCTTAATTGCGAATATTCGCGCGGGGAGAACGGTTCAGGGCGGGAGTACGTTAACGCAACAGCTAGTTAAAAATATGTTTTTAACTCGAGAAAAAACACTCTGGCGTAAAGTCAACGAAGCCGTTATGTCAATTATTCTTGAACTGAGATACAGTAAAGATCAACTACTTGAAGCCTACATAAATGAAGTTTACTTAGGGCAACACTATGCCAATGGTATCTATGGTTTTGGTTTGGCGGCTAAGTTTTATTTTGGTCAATCAGTGCACTCCTTAACGATTGAACAAATGGCAATGCTTGTTGGGCAAGTTAAAGGACCTAGTTATTATGATCCGTGGCGGCACCCTAACAAGGCGAAAAAGCGACGAGACCTGGTTTTACTCTTAATGTATCAAAATGAATTGATTTCACAAAAAGATTATCAAGTGGCGGTCGTCTCGCCTTTATCTGTCCGTGAATCTCGTCGTTTAATACACAAAAAGTTTCCTGCGTATTTACAATTGGTAAAAAAAGAACTGGCTGAAAAGCTCTCTACTTTTCAGCAACAAGCTGGGGTGCGAGTTTTTACTGGTTTTTCAATTGCGACACAAATGAACGCAGAGCAAACAATAGCTAAAAAAATGCCTGATTTAGTGAAACTCAATAAAGGAAAGTCGTTACAACTTGCCATGGTGGTTACCGATATAAAGTCAGGCGAAGTTAAAGCACTCGTGGGTGATGAAAAATCAGGCTATGCAGGCTTTAATCGTGCATTGGACGCTAAGCGCCCAATCGGTTCATTAATAAAACCAGCAATATATCTGGCAGCACTAGAACGATATCAACAATACAACTTTGCCACATTATTAAAAGACGAGCCTATCGTACTTGTCAGTGATGGTGGTAAAGAGTGGCGACCCAAAAATTATAATGGGAAATTTGAAGGTAAGGTCAGCTTATTTGATGCTCTAGTGAGATCGCTTAACGTGCCAACAGTCAACTTAGGCATGGCATTAGGCTTAGAGAATGTCGCTAATATTTTTCATGTTTTAGGCTATCCTGACGATATCGTTACCCGACCAAGTATATTGTTAGGCTCTTTAAGCTTGTCGCCTTTTGAAATTAATCAGCTTTATTTACCCATCGCTAATCAAGGCTTTAAAAGTAATAGCCATGCGATTGATCGTATCGTTTCAGCGAAAGGTGTAACGTTATGGCAATTTGAATCACAAGAAGAGCAACTGTTCTCCACACAAGGTATGTATTTACTCGACCATGCATTATCACAAGTGACCAAAGAAGGAACAGCGAAGTCGCTTACTTGGCGTTTAAATGGTGCAGAAGTCGCGGGTAAGACAGGTACGACTAATGAGCAAAGAGATAGTTGGTTTGTCGGTTATGATAACGAAAAGTTAGTCACCACTTGGTTGGGGCGTGACGATAACAAACCGACCCACTTAACCGGAAGTAGTGGTGCGTTAGTGTTATTTGCAGAGTTTATGAGAAAAAATGGCGTGATCAATAAAGCCCGTTTAATGCCTGAAAATGTTGTGTTGACAGATTTTGAGTCGACTAGCGGTATCGCAGTGAATGTTGAGTGTGCTGAAATGATTACTTATCCAGCAATCGCAACAGGCTTGTTAATAGAGTCTCATTGTTTAGGAAAAAAGGCAGAAAAAAATAAGAAAAAACGCTCTTGGTTCGAGCAGCTTTTTACCGATTAGGACCATAGATTTAGCAAAAGTAGTGGCTTTTTATTAGCTAATTTCTTGCATGCCTTTAAAACAGTGACTATTGTTTACAAAATTAGCTTGCACAAAGGATTGCTTGTTAACCGTGATGGATTGATATGTTTTCAATGAATACGGGAGTATAAAATGAAACATCGTTTAAGTTTTGGCTTTTATAATATATTTGCAAATAATATTATTGAAGTTACCGCAGATGAAGGCGTTGAAATGACACTTGAAATGGTAGAAGAGTGTCATGAGTTTGTGAATAATAACGTCGAAGGCGATTTTGCTTTGCTTATTAACCGTATAAATAATTATACCTATACTTATGAAGCAACACTTTCTGTAGCCTCTTATGAAGGATTAAAAGCGCTTGCTTTTGTTTGTTATTCTGAAAAAAGTAGATTAGTGACCAAAAAACTCCAAGCGAGTCGTTCATTTGATCAATGGAAATATCCCGTGTTTTCAGGTTTAGAATTAGGCTGGCAACAAGCTTACCACTGGCTAGAAAGTGAATTGTTGGCAATAAAAATAAATTAAACCGATAAAAAGGGATAGCCATTAGCTATCCCTTTTTTATTCAGTATCGTCTTGCTGAAATATCCTATTTTTAATGCATTTGTGCATCCTTGCGCATTAACAGTAATTATCTGTTACAAGCTGAGGCTTTTGTTGAAATTATAATTGTGCAAAACACTTATCAGCAGCAGCTAACGTTAATTCAATCTCTACATCAGTATGAGCCATCGATAAAAATCCCGCCTCATAAGATGAAGGTGCCAAGTAGATGCCGTTTTCTAACATTAAATGGAAGAAACGTCTGAACTTATCTGCATCACAAGCGGTTGCTTGTTCAAAAGTAGTAACCGGCTCTTGTGAGTCAGTAAAGAAAAAACCAAACATTGCACCCGCATAGTTAATGCTTAACGATACGCCATTGCGCTCAGCGGCTGCTTTTAAACCCATAGCAAGCTTTTCAGTTGATGCACTCAGTTGTTCGTGCTTATCACCGATACTTAATTCATTTAATGCCGCTAAACCGGCAGCCATAGCAATAGGGTTACCTGATAAGGTACCTGCATGGTAAACAGGGCCAATAGGTGCAATATAGTCCATTATTTCTTTTTTACCGCCAAAGGCGCCAACGGGCATACCGCCGCCAATCACTTTACCTAAAGTCGTTAAATCAGGGGCAATATTGTAATGTGCTTGAGCCCCGCCTAGTGCAATACGAAAGCCGGTCATTACTTCATCGAAAATCAATACACTTTTATGTTCATCACAAACTTCGCGTAGACCTTCAAGGAAACCTTCTACGGGAAGAACACAGTTCATGTTTCCGGCAACAGGTTCGACAATAATACAGGCGATTTCATCTTTATATTTAGCAAAAATTTGTCGAACTTCATCAATATTATTAAAACTAACCGTTAATGTGTGCTTGGCAATATCAACAGGGATACCTGGAGAACTTGGCACACCCATCGTCAGCGCACCTGAGCCTGCTTTGACTAATAACGAATCAGAATGCCCATGATAGCAACCTTCAAATTTTAAAATTTTATCACGTCCCGTAAAACCACGCGCTAATCGAATTGCGCTCATCGTCGCTTCTGTACCCGAGCTGGTCATACGAATGCGTTCCATTGATGGTACTAATTCACGTACTTTTTCTGCCATGGTAACTTCTAGCTCGGTGGGTGCTCCAAAGCTTAAGCCATTTTTAGCCGTTTCAATTACGGCGGCTAAAATAGCCGGGTGATTATGACCTAAAATCATCGGTCCCCAAGAGCCAACATAATCAATGTAAGCCTTATCATCGGCGTCATAAATATAAGCACCTTCAGCGCGCTTAATAAAACAAGGCGTACCGCCAACACCATTAAAGGCACGAACAGGCGAATTTACGCCACCGGGAATTATTTGTTTTGCGCTGTTAAAAAGTTGTTCTGAATGGTTCATAAAATTGCCTACTTTGTTAGTTATAAAGTGATTGTTAGTTAACCTTTTTATCACTTATATACTTAGAATTTATTTATTTGTTGGTGTACCAGGTGACCGGTTTTTCAAATTGGCTAAGCTTGTTTTCTACACCCAGTGTTAAAGCAAATAATGCCATGCGAACAAGTACGCCATTTTGGGCTTGTCTGAAAATAGCCAAATTATCTAGATCATTTAAGTCGCTATCAAGTTCGTTGGCTTCCGGACGAGAATCTCTCGGCAATGGATGCATGATCACGGTGTGCTCTTGGCAAAACTGCTGGTAAACTTCTTTATTTAAGCTGAAATGACCACGGTATAAGTTAGCTTCATCTTTGCTGGCAAAGCGCTCTTGCTGAATGCGTGTTTGATAGATAATGTCACATGATAAATTATGTTCAATTTTATCAGTGATCACCACGTCATGACCCGCATTGGTGAGTGATGAAATTATACTGTCGGGCATCTTGAGCGCGTCAGGTGAAATCATCGTCACTTTCATATTTTTATATAAACTGAGTAATTTAGACAGTGAATGTACGGTTCTTCCGTGTTTGAGATCACCCATTAAGACAATATTTAAACCGTCTAAGGTTTTATTGTGTGGCGCCATCTCAGACTGAATGGTAAATAAATCAAGTAACGCTTGTGTTGGATGCTCATTAGCACCATCACCCCCGTTAATAACAGGGACACTGCTGCCTTTTGAAAACTCTTCAACAGAGTGCATTGTTGGGTGTCGCATCGCAATAACATCAGAGTAACCACTAATAACACGAGCGGTATCAAAGAGAGATTCACCTTTACTTAACGATGAGTTTTCTTGACCGACAGTTTCACGAACAGAGCCTCCTAAAAGGTTAAACGCTGCACCAAAACTGACACGAGTTCGGGTACTGGGTTCAAAGAATAGATTATTAAGAATAGCACCCTCTAAAACATGACAGCGCCTTTTACGCATGGCATAAGGTGCCATTAGCGATGAAACTTCCAAAATACGAGAGATAGCATCGCGATTAAACTGCGAAACAGAAAGGATGTGACTTCCTTCAAACTTCATCATAAAAAGTTACCTAAAATTATAAGACTGCGACTATTTTTGAGGCAATAATATAGCACAATTTAGGAATGTTGAGAATATATTATCGTTGTTCAAGATCTAATAGAACGTTATAACTGGTAAATTTTTTATGTGCACTAAAAAGCAAAAATATAATTCAAGGTGAATCATTGGAACGGTTTTAAGTATACTAAATATATTATTGCGAGCAGTATAAGTACGGGAAACTCATTAAAAAAGCGATAAAATTTGCCTGTACGTATGTTTTTATCTGCTTTAAAATCTTTAACTAATTTAAAGCAATAGCCATGGTAAGCCAAAAGTAACATAACTAGAGTCACTTTTAGGTGTAACCATTTTGAGGCAATAAACCAAGCGTAACCATAATGATAAATTAATGCCACGCCTAATAAAACCGTTAATAATGCAAAAGGAGTCACAAAATATAGCAGGCGTTTTTCCATCCCCTTTAAGTGATTTGCAACCGCTTGATTCGTTGTTTCTGCATGGTTAACAAAGAGTCGAGGTAAATAGAAAATCCCTGCAAACCAAGCGACCATAAAAAATACATGAAAAGCTTTTAACCACAAAAGAGTAGTCATACTGTTGTTTTTCCTTCTAATAAATAACTTCGGATCTGTTCAAAGGTAATGATGCCTAAGATGTCGTTAAGGTCTTCATCGTAAACATAAACACCACCATCACGTTGCTCAATCAGGGCTAAATAAGCTTCAGCTAATGTTGATTGACTTTGCAAAGGGATTAATCGCAAAGGTACTATTTTTACAGCTCTAACGGCTGGGTTGTGTTCAATTTTTAACCATGTAAACGTTGAGTAAGGGGTGAGGTTTTCTATTGCGGGCGATGCTTGAATAATAACATGATTTAACAACTCAACTTTCTCTAGCGCTCTTAAAACGTCTTTGGAACATTCTTGTTGATAGACATTGATATTTTCCTGTAAAACACCCAAAACACCGATACGTTGTAATGACTTTTCAATAGGCGATTTTCGGTATTTTAGCCCTTGTTGTTCAAGTTGCATAACAAAAACAGATCGGTTTTTGAAAAACTGGCCTGAAAATACACAGGCAGTGGTTATAACGATCATTGCAGGCACAACGACCTCTAACTGATTCGATAACTCCACAACGGTTAGTAGTGCCGCCAGTGGCGCGTTTAGTGTTGCCGCTAGAAAGCCAGCCATCCCCATTAGCGCATAGTCGCCTGCAAGGTTTTCTCCAGGTAGGTAACCAGTAACAAGTACTGACACACAAGTACCTGCAATTGCACCTATACCAATAATAGGACCAATAATACCACCAGGAATACCTAAGCCTAATGCGGTAATTGTCATGAGGATTTTGGCAAATAATAAACCAAGTAATAGCTGTATATGAAGATTATTTTCCAACGCAAATGTTATTGCCCCTAAATCGGTACCCATAGCAAATGGCACAAAAAAACCTAACGTTCCTGTAATAAATGCCGCCAACATAATACGAGGCACTATATGTATTGAGCTTGAATATTTTATGATGAGGATTAGATATCTGTTAAAGCCATACGCTAATAATCCGAGTATCAATCCTAATAAAACAAGTGCAGGATAATGATGAAAGCTAAGAGATATTTTATCGAAATAGGCAAATTCATGTGCCGACCCCAAAATGCTACGGGTGATCATTGAACCGATAAGAGCTGCGATCATCACCGGAATAAAGATATGTACTTTATATTCACGTAATATTACTTCCATGACAAAAATAACCGCAGCAATGGGAGTATTAAAACAAGCGGCTATTCCTGCGGCTATTCCGCAGGCACAAAGTGTGCGTATCGTGTTGAATGGAAGGTTTAGTTTATTACCAATATAACTGCTACAAGCGGCGCCTAAATGTATAGCGGGCCCCTCTTTACCGACTGAAAATCCAGAGGCTAACGCAACAACACTGCCAAAAAATTGATTAATAGTATTGCGAAATGGAATAATGCCATTAGCCACTTTTAAGCGGTGTAATATAAAAGGAATACCAGTACGTAAATATTGGTAGCCCGTTAACCACGCAAAAAATAAAATCATCAATCCGCCGACTATAGGCAAAACGAAACGACTTAACGCATCTAAACTGGTATAGTTATCTTTTTGGATTAAATAAAAGCTTTGAATTGTGTCAATGCTAATGGTAAATAGTACGACTAAAAGTGCTGATGCAGCGCCACCTATAGCGGCTAACAAACAAAGTTGCCAGGAAGTTCTCGGTAGGGCTAAACGTTTTCTAAGTAAAGAGAGCGATATCATAATAATGAAAGGGTTCACCTTTATTGTTTTAGCCTAAAAATATTTATTAACTCGTCGGATATCATAATACTTTTCAAATGAATTGGTTAGCAAAAATAAATCTAAATACGGTTGTGGTTCGTTTAGGCGCATTCCGTTCTGCACTTTTACTTCTTCTCATTATTGCTATCTGTCTTTACAGTGGTTATCGTGTTGGGAATTTTTATCATGGCTATCAAGTTAAAACGTTAGCGCAACAGCAAACGCGACTGAGTAAATTATATGAAAAAAATGTTGATCAAAACAGTCAAATAAATACCCTTGAAGTAGAGTTAGAAGTTGAACGTATGGCTAATCAACATTCTCAAGAGCTTTTAAAAATGATGGAGTCTGAACATTACGAAGTTAAGAAAGAGCTCGCTTTTTATGAAAAAGTGATGGCGCCAGAAAAAACAGTTGATGGTTTAGTTATTGATAGACTTCTGTTGTACCCAACAGCGAGTCCACATCACTTTCGTTTTCAAATAGTATTAGTGCAACAGCAGTTGCGTAAACGATTTGCTAAAGGGTATATCGACTTCACCTTGTTGGGCAGTTTAAATAATCAGCCTAGTCAATTAAAATTAAGCCATATATCAGCGTCGACAAAGAAAGATTTATCATTTAGTTTTCAGTATTTTCAAATCGTTGAAGGTGAGTTTACACTGCCTGAAAACTTTCTCCCAGAAAAGTTAGAATTAGCGACTATTTTACCAAAAAATAAATGGCAGAAATATCAGCGATTAGATGAAAGCTTTATCTGGGGCGAACTCTTAAAAAACACGCCGTAATACGATGTGTTTTTAGGCCACTATATTATTCCCCAGAAAGTTTTTTCATGAGCGCTATCGCATCTGATTTATCGGGAAAAGCATTTTCACTTTCTATCGCCGTTTTCAAATACTTTTTCGCTTCACCTTTACGGTTTAATTGATATAAAGCGACAGCTAAGTGATATTTTATTTCGGCATTATTAAAATCTTTAATAATGACTTGTCTGAATATAGGCAGTGCTAAGTCTGCCTGTTCATTTAATGTGTAAGACCATGCGAGTGTATCCATTATCGCTACGTTATCAGGTAATTTACTATGTGCCTTTTCAGCATGAGCTAATGCTTGTGGGAACTGATTCAATTTAATAAAGACCTGTGCCGCATTGTTTAATAAAATAGGCATTTCAGAAAATTCTTTCATTAAATTTTGATACTTTTCAGCGGCACGCTGTAGTTGGTTTGTAGCGACTAACGTGTCGGCTATTGCGATTTGAGAAGTAATATCTTGTGGATTATCGTTAGTCCAGTCAGTCAGTAAACTAAGTGCTTTTGAAAATTGTTTTTGTTGTTTATAAACACGGTACAAACCGTAAACGGCCTGTCGGTTTTTACTTTTTTTCAAGGAAACCAAAAATAAGTTTTCTGCTTTATCAAATTTTTCTAATTGTCGGTATAAGTCACCTTCTAAATTCTTCAAAAAAACAAGGTTAGTACTTCTCTCTGATATGCTTTGTAAAATATCTAAAGCAAGTCGTTCATTTTTTTGCTCTACGTAAATATTAAATAATTTTAAATATGAGTCAACGTTTTCGCTATTCCATGAAATCGAGCGTTTTAAGCTGAGAGTGGCTCCCTCAAAATCAGAACGGGACAATTGTGCATCAGCAAAAACATTATAAATATTTGATTTGTCATTGCTATTCTTTACGGCTAATTCAAAAGTGCTAAAAGCCTTTTCATAGGCTTTATCAGCCATATATAAATTAGCGAGTGCTAAATAAACACTTCCAACTTTATTGTTTTTGTTCAAAAATTTATTTGTCAGCGTTATAGCTTCTTTTAGCTGACCAAGCATTACTTGCATCTCAATAATGTTGATTAATGCTGTTGGGTTATTGTTATCAACACTAAACGCTTTTTTGTATGCATCTAGTGCATCATTATTGTTTTTTGTTATGCGATGTATATTGCCTAGCTCGATTAATAAAAATGCATTAGGCTCTTTTAATTCAGACACTTTTTTATTGATTTTCTCAATAGCTTTGTCAGACTGTTGCTCAATAACATCTATTCTTGATAAATGAACAAGCGTTCTAAGGTTATTTGGGTTTAAAGCTAAAGATTGTTCTAGTGATTTTTTTGCCAGAAGATGTTTGTTTAATCGACCTAAGAGGATGCCTTTTCGTAAGTGTAAAACGCTATCGTCATTTTGTAATGTTAGCGCAAGGTCTAATTGTTCGAGTGCTTGTTCAAATTGATTGTTTTTCTGGTAAGCCTCTGCCAATAATACAATTAAGCTTACGTTGGTATCGAGTGACTTTGCCTGTTCAAGGTGGATAATCGCTTGTGAAAACTTCCCGGTCAGCATCTCTAAGTTTGCTAAGTCAAACAAAGCCTTTGGGTTGTCTTTATTATTAACAACGTCGATTAGATAATTTTCAGCAAGTTGTAGCTCACCTAGTATTGTATAAGTTTGCCCAAGTAGAGACCAGGTTTCGATATCATCTGGATCGACTAACTTTGATTTTACCAATAATGTTTTCGCTCGAAATGGGCTATTTAATGATAACTCGACTTGGGCCGCTAACTTTAATGCTCTTGTATCATTATTAATGATGGCAAGGTATTTTTGCAAAAACTCTTGAGCTTTAAGGTTTTCTTGTTGTTGGAAACTTAGTACGCCAGCTAAATAAAGATAGACCGGATTTTGTTTCATTACCTCCTCAGGTAAACCGGTTAATACCACATTAATATGAGCGGTTGTTTCCTCTACTTCCTTTGTATTTCCTAGCGCACTGTTTGCTATTATTTTTAAATAATTCGCTTTAGGTTCATTAGGGATTTCTGTCGTAATAACATCAATGTCGTTCAAGGCAAGTTGAAAATTTCCTAGCTCAATATATAGGCTTGCTCGTGTTAGTAGCGCAGGGAAGTCCTTATTGTTTAATTCGATAACCTGAGAAATAATACTCAATGACTCTAATTTATTGCCTACTTGCTGTTCTATATTAGCAAGCATTGTTAAAGCAATACTATTTGTTGGAGATACCGCTAGTACTTGGCTGAGGTAAGCTCTCGCTTGAAGTATGTTTCCTTTAAGTAAGTATACTTGTGCGAGGCCTAATTGTGCTTTAATGCTATTAGGTACATGTTCTAATGCTTTTTGAAATAATATTCTTGCTTGCGCTAAATTGTTCATCGCGATAAAAGCTCTTCCTTGTAATATCGCAATTTTATTAAGCTGTTTTTTTTGGGTGTCAGCTGCAATAGGGGCATTAATCACTTCTTTATATTTTTGTTGTAACAGATAAGCCTCGAGCATTAAAGGAAGTACCTTACTTTCATCCGCTTTATTATTTTGGGCTTTTTCTAACTGATTCTCAGCGGAAGCGCCATCACCCATCGCAATATACACTTCGGCGAGTAAAACCATTGAAGGTAAATGCTTAGGATCATTTTTTAAAGCATTTTTCAAATGAATAATTGCAGCGTTCAGTTCAGAGATATAAAAACTTTTGAGTGCATCTTCATAAGGTTTATCTGCATTTTGCTCGGTAAAAGCTAGAGAATGGGTACTTAGCAATAAAAGCGTGCCAGTGAGTAAGGCTAAAGTCGTTTTTATTAAAGATATCATTGAAATATTTCTTTTATGAAAATCAATTGTTAAGGATACTCGGAGTTATTATTAATATCTAGAAGATCTTTAATTGTTTAATGGATGAAATAATAGTTGTCGATAATTTTTACACTTTTAGGTAATATAATGAGTATATATCTATATATTTCTCTATATTATTGAAGTTATTGGTTTTTTACATATTGGCTTGAATTTTGAATAAGACTGAATTAGTAGATAATAAATTATACATAATCTTGTGTTTTGATTACACATGTATTGATGCCGGTATTTAGAAGTAGGTTTAAAAATATGAAATGTTTAAAATGGATTGCAATAGCTGCACTTTCAGTATCAAGTATTAACGCGTTTGCTACAACACTTACCGCCGATGAAATAATGAAGGAGTACACTGATAATGGTTATTCAGATATTCAAGATAATTATATAGGTAAAGGTAATAGAAATGACATCAATGGTGAATCTTACCTATTTGATGTTGACCAAATGTTCGTTTCTCGTGTTGGCACCATACTATCTGTTGACATCTTTACTGCATTTTACAACGATATAAATACAGACGGTATCAAGCTTGGTGATTTGTTTATGGCTGCTGATAATAGTTTTGACAGTACTGGAGAATCGCCTTGGGATCCCAAACGAAATAACTCACGTGACAGATATACTAGTACTGCAGATAAATCAAATACCGGCACAAATTGGAACTACGTTTACGACCTTAGTGGTGCACGTAAATTTACGTCAGGAACTGGGGAATTAAAGTCAGGCTTTGGCAGTAATCAGGTAGTGAGTTCGTCTGATCTTCATGGTACTAGTTCTCGTGATAACCAAGCGGTAATGCTTGCGGATAGAAATAGCGATATAGTTCATGATTCATCTTCATGGTATGTAGATACTAATTATAGCTATGCTAAGACCGTTGGTGAAACATGGAATGGCTACGGTAAAGTTAGTTTTTCTTTTGATGTGAGTGGTACCGCACTTGCTACCGCTAATCAAATTGCTTTTCGCTGGGCAATGACATGCGCTAACGACATTATTGAAGGTGTTGCTTCATTTTCTGGTGGTTCAACTCCTGTGTCAGAACCAGGAACTATTGTATTAATGTTGCTTGCTATGGCTGGTTTTACTTACCGTAGAAAAGTAAAAAATTAATCTTTCATTAATAACCTGATCAATGCGTTATATTGAGAAATATGGCGCATTTTTTTTGTTATATTTGTGAAACATTACTTTTTATTGGGGTTAGCAGACTAAACAAGTGAATACTTGACTAAATTAGTCAAGTTTAAGATAATGGCTCTGAGACAATCCCGTTAACATCTTTGTAAGTAGAGTAATATGTCAACTCCTGAATTACCGATAAAATTTTCCGATGCCGCCGCAACTAAAGTGTTGTCTTTGATAACAGAAGAAGAGAACCCGGAATTAAAATTAAGAGTGTATGTAACAGGTGGTGGCTGCTCTGGATTTTCATATGGCTTTACTTTTGATGAAAAAGTGAACGATGGTGACATGACCATCGTTAAAAAAGGCGTTACTATGGTTATTGACCCGATGAGTTTACAATACTTAGTTGATGGTGAAGTCGATTATATTGAAGGCCTAGAAGGCAGTCGATTCTTAGTAAATAACCCCAATGCATCTTCGACTTGTGGTTGTGGTTCTTCTTTCTCAATCTAACCCTCTTTAGTTTTATATTGATTAAAAAACCAGTGATATCCTCCCTGGTTTTTTTTGTGCCTATTTCTTTCTTTTATCTTAGAAGTCTTTTAAATCAGGCATGCTATTACATCGAACACTTCCCCCAAGCAAATCTGATATTGCTGTTATTGCGATATTAACCTTACTGCTATTCAATCTACTTGCTTTATTTTCGCTTTAGCATCGGGTTGTTGATTAAACCTTGTTATCGATGGTGCAAGAGTATTTTTATGGGTTCAGTATTGATTGAAATTGTCATCTTGCGCGTTTCACTTGCTTGATTATTCAAACGTTGCCCCAGCTTCCTTAGTGACGTTTGTGAAATACTTTTATTTGAGCTATCACTTGTTAACAATTTTTATTGTTTGGCTGCTTCGGCAATATTTTAGCTTGGGTGGTGGACTCTCTTTTTAACGGTATTCTCTTAACCGTCTGAGTTTCGCTTTTAGTTTCATTTTTCGGTGCTTTTTTTATAATGGTCGCCTGCACCGTATCAAAAGCAAAGCTTGAATACTTAGCAACAGAAGAGAAATACAGTCTCGCTTGGATAGGTTTACCGGGATTTTTTTTTATGATCATGGGTAAAGGGGCTTGAGAAAACGGTTGCGTGAAAATAATCAGCATCATCAAATGAAAAATGGTAGAGCAAATCAGTCCTTTGCTTAATTTATTCACATATGACCTCCTTGTAAATCGTAAAATCATTGATGTTACATTGAGACTTCCAATCTTGAAAAATTTTAGTTTTACCTTAATAAACAGTAAATAGTTCAATAAAGATAGTTCGTTGCTATTTTAAGGTGAAGCTATTTGCATGTCGTCGCAAGATTCTTGATACTGAATGTATTCTACGATCAATCATTACTTATAAAAGGGAATATCATGCGGAAAGTGCCTTTTCAATCAGTCATAAAAACACTTGTGTTAAGCAGTGTTTTTTTAGCTTTGTCGAGTTCAGCAGCAACACTAACAAAATCAGAAACTAAAGCATTAACACAATTAAAAAATACCGCTCTCCAATCTGATTTATCGTATCAAGTATTGGAATCGTTAACTACAGAAGTGGGCCATCGGTTAATGGGCTCTGAGGGGGATAAAAAGTCGATCCTCTGGGCGCAAAGTAAGATGAAAGCGTTAGGCTTTGATAAAGTATGGACAGAAGAAGTTACCGGAACCTTTTGGCAGCGCGGCGAAGTTCAAGCTAAAATAATTTCACCATATCCACACAAAATCGTTGCTATTGCACTGGGTGGAAGTATAGCTACTAGTGATGAAGGACTTACCGCGGAAGTAGCTCACTTTAAGACATTAGCAGATTTAGTTGCAGCACCAGACAATAGTTTGGACGGAAAAATTGCATTTGTTTCTTATCAAATGGAAGAGCATATCGACGGTAATGGCTATGGTCCAGCCGTAGGTACGCGTGTCGGTGGTGCTGTTGTAGCGGCTAAAAAAGGCGCGTCGGCATTAATTATGCGCTCTGTTGGAACAGATAATAACCGGATAGCTCACACAGGTATTATGCGTTATGACGACAATGTGAATAAGATCCCCGCTGCAGCTCTTTCAAACCCCGATGCAGACTTACTTGTTAACCAATTAAAACGGAACATGCCAGTCAGTTTTTATTTAAAATTAACCAGTCATACCGACCCTAAAGTGACTGCGGTTTCTGCGAATGTGATCGGTGAGATAACCGGCAGTGAATTCCCTGATGAAATCGTTTCAATTGGCGCACATCTTGATAGCTGGGATGTTGGCACGGGCGCATTAGATGATGGTATGGGGGTTGCTATGATGTTGGCGTCTGCTTATCACATTGCACAATTACCGCAACGACCGAAACGTACGATTCGTGTCATTCTTTTTGCTGGTGAAGAAGTGGGTTTGTTAGGGGCTAAAAAATATATGGAGCTTCATGAAAATAACATGGCAAACCATATCATTGGCGCAGAGTGGGACTTTGGTGTTGGTAAAATTTATAAAATGACGTCTGGTGTTGGTAAAAATTCGCTAACAGCGATTAACGATCTTGCTGCACATCTAGCTCCATTAGGCGTTGAACTATCAAATGATAATAATGCTCAAGCACAATCAGATATGAGCGTGATGAGTGCGGCAGGTATGCCAAGTATGAATTTTGCACCTGATGGTACAAAGTACTTTGATTATCACCACACCGAAAACGATACCTTAGACAAGGTGAACCCTGAAGACTTAAAACAAGCAACAGCGGTTTATACTCTATTTGCTTATTTTTCAGCTCAATCAGGTGTTAATTTTAGAAAGTAATTATAATTATCTAAAGGAATGTTAGTCGCCGCTTATTTTGTTGCTAACATTTCTTGTCAGAGCTCTCCTATAAACTATTTCAAAGCAACTTTCTTCTTGATTTTATGATAATTCTGAACTTAACTCTTTAAAAGATATAAAATTAATTTCAGCAGTTAACACTAAGAGAGAATCAGGCATGAATAATAGTACACTTGCTACATCAATAATCGTCTCGTTATGCTTGCTACAAGGAATAGCCCAGGCGGAGTAAGGCTCTTAGGCTTTGCTAGCGTGAGTGTGGGCAAGATACTCAATGAAACTGGTGTTGAAAATTATGGCGTACCCGTAACTTTTCTCGCCGATAACGCCATTGTTTCTGCTTATGAATACGGGTAGAGTCTAGATTCAGAAAGCTTATTCGGTTTACAAGTCATGGCAGATATGAGTCTTGATATAAAAGCAGTAAAATTTTTTTGATGATTTTAAAAAAATTAAGACTTTGGTCGCTAGGCATTTTAACAATGTACAGTGTATAGTGCACAATTTACGATTAGTGCATAATTTACGATTAGGATAAATATGAATTTTTTTAAATCTCTACCTATATTTCATAAAATTTTAGCAATTTTAGCCATCGCTATTTTGAGTTTTGCTATTAATTTACTTATTAATATTACAGCTATTTCTAAAAATCAAATAGTATTAAAAACAATTCAGAATACCACTATTCACCTTGTTAATTTAACGAGTGAAAATGTAAGTAACTGGCAACGTATCGATGAAATTTATAATCAAAGTGTTTCTTTTGGTGATGAAGAATTAATTGCTCAAGCTACTCAATTAGTTACAGTGTTGGCCGATAACCTAAAGCGTATTAGCTCACTGGAGTCGTCATTTTCTGATACCTCTAAATCAGTCTCATTGAGTAAAGAATATAATGATATTGCTAGAAATATTTCCATAGGGTTTATCAACGAAGAAATTGATTTTCAAGCGACTGCCACAAAGAATAGTATTGAAAAGAAATCTGATATTTTTAAACAAGTTACTGAGATTTTAGTGCGAGATAAAGAAAAAGCGGCGGAGATATTTAACAGACTTGTTGAAGAAACGGTTACTAACTCAAGTGAATCAAGAGATTTAAGTATTTTAGTGGGTATTTTATTACTGATTATAATGTCGCTATTAAGTATCGTGATAGCGCGTTCAATTAGCCATTCAGTATTAAATATTGATGCTTCTTTAAAAGAATTGGCTGAAGGTGATGGCGATTTAACCAATCAAATTGAAGTTACAAGTCAAGATGAACTTGGTAATGTTGTTAAGCATTTTAATGCTTTTACGCAGATACTACGAAGTATCGTTTCAAACGTTATCGATGTTGTGCCCCCTTTGACAAAAAGTGCAGAACAATTAACTGATAAGGTACGAGATGTTCATGAAAATGTACAAAGCCAAGCGGAAGTCGCTGAAATAACTAAACAGTCTATGGTTGAAATGCAATTTAGTGTGACTGATATTGCTAAGTCTGCTGCAGAAGCGGCAAATGCTGCGGGCTCTGGAGAAGTAGAGGTCAACCGAGGTATGGAAAATGTTCAGCGTTCTTTGTGTATATCAGGCGAATTAGTACATGAAATCGGTAATGCAGCCGATGTGGTTGACAGACTTGCGAAAGACTCTCAGAATATGAACAAAATACTAGACGTAATTAATGGCATAGCAGAACAAACAAACTTATTAGCACTAAATGCAGCTATTGAAGCGGCTAGAGCGGGTGAGCAAGGTCGTGGTTTTGCTGTCGTTGCAGATGAAGTAAGAAGTTTAGCTTCTAGAACTGCATTGTCTACGACCGAAATTCGAGGACTATTAGACAAGCTTATTTCAGCGGCTGATCAATCAGTAAGTACGATGGGATTAGCACGAGAAAAAGCAAATAACAATGAAGAAATTTCTTTAGCTGTCGATAAATCATTAACCAAGATTAAAGAGCAAATTGGTCATATCAGTTCGATGAACAGCCAAATAGCGACGGCAACAGAAGAGCAGTCGTGTGTAGCTGAGACAGTTGTAAATAATATTGAGCAGATGTATAACAGTTTTGGTGCTACGCAAGCAGCCATTGAAGAAATTGGCAATGTGGCGCATTTAGTTGATAAGAATGCCGTAAAATTGCAGACGGCTACATCGAAGTTTAAAGTATGAATTTATCCTTCCATTAATAAAAAATCGATGATTTTGTTCATGTCTAGATCAAAATCATCGGCTCTAACGCCTTTTATAATAAAATCTTTATCGCTTGATAAGTCAATATCTTCTGCCATCACATAACACCCATCTAAAGCATTATAGAACGAACGTACTTTAGGATTGGTTGGGTCACCGTCATTTCTACTTTCTACAATAGCCAGTTTATTTGAGCTTAATTCAACTAATGACCCAACAGGATAGACCCCCATGCATTTTATAAATAAGTCGACCAAACGCTGATCCAAGTGTTCTTTTATTGCTAAACTTCGTAAAATACTGAACGATTTTAAATGGCTATAGCCATCTTTGTAACAACGATTAGCCGTAAGCGCATCGAAGATGTCACAAATGGCAATCATCCTGCCATACGAGGAAATTTTTTCTTTAGGGATATTAAAAGGATAGCCGGTACCGTCAAGTTTTTCATGGTGAAGTGCAGCAACTTCAAGGCTTAATTCAGAAATTCCAGGTGTAGATTCTATTATTTTTATTGAATGATTAACGTGGCTCTTCATAACGGTAAATTCAGCATCTGTTAACTTCCCTGGTTTATTTAAAATGCTGTCAGGGATATTGATCTTACCGACGTCATGTAAAAATGCCCCTACAGAAAGTAGCTGAATAATTTTTTTATCTATTTTCAAAAATCGTGCGAAAATCGTCATTAATACTGAAACTGATACAGAATGTTCTAGTAAATACTCATCTTTTTTTCTGATATTTATAACACATGCTAACGCATCCGGGTTTTTAAATACTGTATCAATAGTTTGATTGGTAATTTCAATCACAGGTGTTAAATTGAGTTCTCGTCCATGCTGGGCATCTGCAAATATCTGCCGCTGAATTTCTTTTGATTCATTAAATAATTTTTTTGCTTTAGTGATCTCTAAAATAATGGGTGATCTTTTACTGACTGATTCGGTGCTAGCCTTGTTATTACCAATAATATTATCACCAGCATCAAATGTTAGGGTTTTACTCGTATCTATTAATAAGCTTTCGACCCCCTTACTGCGTAAATTATCAATAACTTTGGTGTTTTTTATGTGCCCAGAGGTGGTTAAATTATAAGTTCCTTGTTGTTTAGCAATATCAACAACAAAATGTCCTTTCAATAACGCTGCGATTTTAATTTCAACAATCATAATCAAATTAACTCGTTAAATTAATGCCTGCTCTCTATCATTCTTGAGCTGATATAAATGTATATCAGCCTCTTTTAATAGTTCGGCCATTGATCGCTTTCCATCACTTGCTGCTACACCACAAGTAATCGTTATTGGTAAAGCTATGTTTTGATATGGCATGGGGTTATTGATAAAAAATTGACTTAAACGTTGAGCAGCCAGCTTCGCTTCTTGTTGACTTTGGTTTGCTAATACCACAACAAATTCGTCACCTGCGTAACGAAAACAGCGGTCATTTTCTCTGATTAAACGTTGCAAGGTTGTCGCGACATATGACAGTACTTTATCACCACAATCATGGCCATGTTGATCATTGACTCGTTTAAACTTGTCACAATCTATAAATAATAATGAGAAGGGTACACCGTATCTATGCTGGCGTAGCAACTCTTCAGAAATACAAACCTCCATTAACCGACGATTAGCTACACCGGTTAATCGATCATAATGCGCCATATATTCAAGTTGTTCCCGAATTAAAACATTCGATAAACATAAACTAACTTTAGTCCCTAGTTGTTCTAAATGAAAGGTGCCTAATTTATTACTAAAACGGTTTTTATCGCTATCAGAAAATAATAAGCTACCAAACAGTTGTCCTTCTAATATTAATGGTATTAGCGCAAGAGACTGTGATTGAATGAGCAAGTCACTGGGGATTACTGAAGGTAAGTTGTCTAATTCATTAGTCAGGAAAGGTTTGTTATCATGGTGAAAAGCTTGCAGTTGCGCTAAAGATATTTTGGTACTGTGTCGATGTTGCCAATTTGATTGTAACTGTTCATTAAACAAGTAGCTAATAGCTGTTGGTTCAACTAAAAGTAAAGTAATAGAAGTGATATTGAATTTTTGTTTTACCGAGTTCAATAAGCGCTGGAGAAGTTCTTCACATGACTTACTTGCAAGGACTTCCTTTTCTATTTCAAACAGTTTCAGAGCGATGGTTTCATTAGCTTTAGAGTTGGCAATTAATTGCTCAATTTCTAATTCAGACATAATTATTTCTTGTTTTATTAGATTAATTTGATTGTGTTCTTTTCTAAACCATTGTGCAAGAGCAGAGTTATGTCAGCAATGGTAGCAATATTGCTTTTTGTTATTATTGAAAAATTACATTTTTTGACACAAAAAATTGTCATTTTTATCACTTAACCTTTTTTATTTTCAGCCGATAAACTAATACTTATGAAATTTTTGAATTTTTGAATTTTTGGATTGTAATTTATGCGAGTTATATTATTAATTTCAGCTTTGTTATTTTTTGTCAGTAAGACCTGCTACGGGCAGAGGCTAGAGGCTGTTCAAATTTACACTGATAATCAACTTTTAAGTTTGATTAAAGAAAACAAGCACTTAGGTCGGGTTGTGCTGGATGATTGTCAGCTTGTGCAAGATATTGAAGCACGAGCAACAAAGTCTAAATACCCGTCATATCAATTTCTTTGGGGTGATATGCTTGCTTACGGTGTCTGCGTCAAAAAAAATGTCCCGCTTGGACTTCATTTTATGAAAAATGCGGCCGACCAAGCGTTGCCCGAAGCTTTAGAGCAATTAGGTCGCTATTACCACACCGGCAAGTTTATGCAGATAGATATTGAAAAGGCGGTATTTTTCCTCAAAGAGGCATCAGCCGTTAATAATTTAAGAGCACAAATTCGTTTGGCTGACATTTATGCGCAAGGTTATGGGAGTCCGTTGGATTACCCTGAACTATATGCCCAACTTCATGATTCCGTAACAAGTGATAAAAAAATGCATAAACAAATTGCACAACTATTAACAGGTTTGGCGAATAAAATGCCTGAACATATTGTCAACGCAGCCAAAAAAGGTAAATTCTAAATTTTTAGTGTATCGATGTGTTTTTTGCATAACATCACTTTGTTAATTCCCGCTAGTACTCAATATGCAGACAGAAGGGTGCTTGGCAAGCCCATCTTAGTTATAAAGGTGTTCCCTTATAAATAGTTATGCACATTTTTAGTGATTGATAAAAGTTAGCTTTTTGATTTTATACGGATAATGGTGTCATTTTTCTGCTCAAAAGGTACTATGATAGGACTCAAAACCCATTATATGGCGTTACTTAATTTAAAAATTGAACAATCATTCTCTGGACTTATTACTTTCCTTATAGCGTTTTTAATTCACATTGATAACCAACGCTTTGAATGGTAACGGGTATAGGTATATAATTGCTGTATTAACACATTAATCGAGTTTATCCCCTGAAAGATCCTCATCAAAAACGCGAAGCACAAAAATACGACAATCCAGTGGCGAGTCGAGAATTACTATTATCAATAATAGAAAACTCTGCTGTGCCACTTAATTTTAAAGCGATATGCAAAGCTTTGAATTATCATGATGAAACGCATCATGTTGGCGTAAAACGACGTTTGCGTGCTATGGAAAATGCAGGTCAGCTTGTTTTTAATAAACTTAAGCAATATGTCATTCCTGCCAAAAATAGTTTGATCACGGGTAAAGTTACCGGTCATCGTGATGGTTTTGGCTTTTTTATACCTGACATTGCTAAAGGTGAGAAGCCAGGCAAAGATTTTTATATTTCATCTCATGAAATGCAACGGGTATTCCATGGTGATATTGTTAGTGCTATTTTAGTGGATCGTACCGATCGCAAAGGCCGACAAGAAATTAAAATAATTGAAGTCATTGAACCGCGTAAAGCCGGTATTGTTGGCCGTTTCTATGTTGAACATGGTATCGCTTATATTGTTCCAGACGATGCGCGTATTAAACAAGATATTTTGATTGAACCCGAAAGTAAGCTTGGTGCACGCCACGGACAAATGGTGGTGGTCAATGTTCTGCATCGCCCATCAAAACGCAATAATGCCGTAGGTGAAGTGATTGAAGTCTTAGGTGACCATTTAGCACCAGGCATGGAAATTGACATTGCTCTACGTGAGCATGATTTACCGCACGAATGGTCTTCTAGCGTTATTGAAGAAGTTGCAACAATAGCAGACGAAGTCGAAGACGAAGCAAAAATTTCACGAGTTGATCTACGTGACTTACCGCTAGTTACTATAGATGGCGAAGACGCCAGAGATTTTGATGACGCTGTTTACTGTCAGCCTGAAGAATCCGGTGGCTGGCGTTTATGGGTGGCTATAGCCGACGTAAGTTACTACGTACGTAATGGTACAGCGCTTGATGATGAAGCTATATCTCGTGGTAATTCGGTGTATTTCCCGAGCCAAGTTATTCCTATGTTACCGGAAAAACTATCTAACGGTTTATGTTCATTAAACCCTGATGTTGACCGTTTATGTATGGTTTGTGAAATGAGTATCAGTGCGTCAGGTGAGTTGTCGGGTAGTAAGTTCTACTCTGCGGTTATGCGCTCACATGCGCGTTTTACCTATAGTAAAGTAGCAGCAATGCTATCGGGTGAAGACGCAACCGAAAAGGCAGCGTTGCGCGAACAATATCAGCCATTAGTCGGCGATTTAGAAAATTTATATCAAATGTATTTAGCATTAAAGACCTCGCGAACTAATCGTGGTGCCATTGCCTTTGAAACGTCAGAATCTCTATTTTTGTTTAATAGCGATCGTAAAATAGAATCAATTGTGCCACTAATTCGTAACGATGCGCATAAAATCATTGAAGAATGTATGGTTTTAGCGAATGTGGCAACAGCAAAGTTTGTTGAAAAACACCAAATGCCGGGCCTATTCCGTGTTCATGACAAACCGAGTGAAGACAAGTACAAAAACTTTGTCAGTTATTTAACTGAACTCGGCATATCTTTGCCAACGCGAGAGCAACCAGAACCTGCTGATTACGCTAATATTTTAAACCATGTTCAAGGTCGTCCAGATCAAGAGCTGATCCAAACTATGTTGCTGCGCTCAATGCGCCAAGCAGTTTATCAAAGTGAAAATTTAGGACATTTTGGTTTAGCACTCGAGTCTTATAGTCATTTTACTTCGCCAATTCGTCGTTATCCAGATCTGGTTATTCATCGCGTGATTAAAGCGATTCTGGCAAAGCAAGCACAAAGCGCTAACGAAAATAATGAAGCAAACGCCGGATTTTATCAATATTCGCCCGAAGAAGTTATTGAACTAGGCGAACATTGTTCAATGACCGAACGTCGTGCTGATGACGCGACTCGCGATGTTGCTGATTGGCTGAAATGCGAATTTATGCAAGATCACGTTGGTGATACTTTCACCGGTGTTATTTCAACCGTTACTAATTTTGGTCTATTTGTACGCTTAACCGATTTACATATCGAAGGCTTAATTCATATAACCTCTTTAGGGCATGACTATTATCACTTTGATGATGTGCGCATGTGTTTGAGCGGTGAACGTTCGGGCACTAAATATCGTATTGGTGATGTTTTAGAAGTGAGTGTTGCCGCAGTAAACTTGGATGAGAAAAAAATAGATCTCGTTTTGTCGGGCGAACAAGCGCCCAAGAATGGTGGTAAACCTGAAGGTAAATCGAAAGCCAAAAGCACCGGGCTAAGAAAAAATGCTGATCAGGGTTTTAATAAGCCGAAAGGAACTGGCGACAAAGGGGCGCCTAAAAAGCCAAAAGACAAGAAAGCAGAAAAGTCAAAAGCTAAAAAGCGTACTGCACGAAAAAAACGTCCGGGTAAAAATGCCCGTAAAACAACCGAATAACAGGTCGATATTGTCAGTGATGATGTAGGTCGACCTGAAAGACGTAAAGCTTAATGTAAGCAAGTTAAAGAAGACATCGAAAAGAGAAAACCATGGCGAAGCAAGACGAATTAGTATTTGGCATTCATGCAGTTAATGAATTAATTAAACGTGCTCCAGAACGCTTTATAGAGCTTTTTTTACTGAAAGGGCGTGAAGATGAGCGATTAATGACCATCATCAACTTGTCAAAAAAGTATGGCATTTCAATGCAGTTGGTTAGTCGTAAAGTGCTTGATGAAAAAAGTGAAGGCGAACAACATCAAGGAGTATTAGCGCGAATTACTCAAGGAAGAACATATACTGAAAACGATATAGAGGGAATTCTTGCACAAGCTAAAGAAAAAAATGAAGCGCCATTCCTGCTTATTTTAGATGGGGTAACCGATCCTCATAACCTTGGTGCATGTTTAAGAAATGCTGACGCTGCAGGTGTTCAGGCTATTATTGTTCCAAAAGATAATGCCGCACGCTTAACAGCAACCGTACGTAAAGTCGCTGTTGGCGCAGCTGAAACCGTGCCTCTGGTACAAGTCACTAATTTAGTGCGAACAATGAAGCAGCTTCAAGATAATGGTGTTTGGATAATTGGTACTGCTGGTGAAACAGAACATTGTTTATATGATGAAAAATTAAGTGGTCCTATGGCCTTGGTCATGGGCGCTGAAGGCAAAGGCATGCGCCGTTTAACGCGTGAAACTTGCGATCAGTTGGTCAAGTTACCTATGGCTGGTAGTATTTCAAGCTTAAATGTATCGGTAGCATCAGGTATCTGTTTGTTTGAGATAGTACGTCAACGCCGTTCATAATGTTGTAGGGCGTTTTTTAAACTGTATTAATGTACAAAAAATGCTGCGGTCGTACAAAATATACTATGATGAAAAGTGTAATATAATCAAGGTACATTTCAGTATGACTGCATCAGGTAATGAAACAGAAAACAAGACAGTGAGTTGTTTACCTGTAAAAAAGCTCACTAAAAAAATGTTTAGCGGAGTTATGTTACTTGTGGCTTATTTATTTATGATTTTTTAGCCTCACCATTAGTTGCTTAACCTTTTTACCGTATTGCAGGGAATAAGGTGGTACCCCCCGCTCATTTTTGCCAGCTCAAGTGCATTGTCTGGCTTTGCGGGTGAACTAGGCACACGTTTACCCAAGGTGCCTACGTTTATTTTGATAAAACTAACAATGCAGGTGGACTGAGGGTCGTCCAGTCTATTTGAAAAGTCTTGATGATGGTTACGAACCTTTCAAAACTCTCAAGAATATTCCGTTTTTTTAAATGACGATAGTATTTTTGCGCTTTTAAACTATGTAGTAAACACCAACAACTGCCGTAGTTTCGCCTTTTATTGAAAATAAACGCTTGCCTTTTCTCATGCCATTTACAGGCGCTAATTTTTACGTGAACTCGTTACAGAAAATATATCTCATTTAAGAGCCAGTTATTATTAATAAGTTGATGCGCAAATTCAGTATCTAGTTAAAGAAGAAAAGATTACTAAAATAGGTTTGTTGATACAGGCTGATGCCTTAGGTGTTACGGTTGAAAAAGGCTATATCAATATTATGAAAAAAATATGGTACTGAACCGGTTGTTATTACCTGTTATCGACGTAATATTAAAGATATTGTGCTTATGTTAGCGTACTAAAAGATAAAAATGTAGAAGCAACCGCTTTTGTTGGTAAGTATGAACGGTTTGCCGAGTTAGTTAATATAGCTGCCGAACAAGAATTTACGCTTTCTTTTACTGCCGCATCTTTTCTTTCAAGTCATGACCTCTCCCTCAGAATATGCAGCAAAGTCGGGTGCTTTTCACTGAAGTTATGCCTGAACCTCGAGTTGTATTTTAAGTATATGTAATGAATTTATGAGTGACATGAAAAAAATAGGCGTAGTGGCTATCGACCAGGTTTAACTTGAGGGTTATGTGAATGGTTATCTATTCACCGAAGTGGCGATGTAATGTGCAGAATTTCTACATCAAACTTGTTTCCTCGATAGTATAAAAACTAAGTCTTAATTATATCGATTAACATCAGTTTGACTCAACCTCACGGGCACTATTTCTTTATTACTCTATATACTTATATTTATCTTGCTTTCGTTGCTTGTTTTTACTACACTTCGCGACCTTAATTCAGCCCGAACTTTTGTTCCTTGCCTCTTTCTGGTGTTTGGCTGAGCCAGCTAATGAGGCTACAACCGTAAGGAGCTCGTAATGCGTCATTACGAAATCGTATTTATGGTTCACCCTGATCAGAGTGAACAAGTACCTGGCATGATCCAGCGTTATACTGACTTGATCAATGCTGCTGAAGGCAAAGTCCACCGTCTTGAAGACTGGGGCCGTCGCCAATTAGCATACCCAATCAATAAATTGCACAAAGCACACTATGTTTTATTAAACATTGAAGCGCCACAAACAGTTATTGATGAGCTTGAAACAGCTTTCCGTTACAATGATGTTGTTATCCGTAACATGATCATGCGCACTAAAACTGCAGTAACTGAAGCGTCAGCAATGGCAGCTGCTAAAGAAGAACGTCGCGACGATCGCCGCGAAGTTAAGCAAGAAGCTCCAGCTGTTACAGAAGCACCAGTTGCTACTGAAACTACAGAAGAAGCTGCGAGCGAATAAGTAACTCGTGACAAACTCTCTTTATGAGAATTGCCTTGTGTTGGTTGGTGAAGTGGTAAAACCACCGAAAAAATCAACAAGCCCAGCAGGTATTCAGCATTGTCAGTTTTCAATGGACCACAAGTCCATACAAAATGAAGCTGGCATGAATCGACAAGCATTTGTCCGGATACAGGTTGTAGCAACAGGTGAACTGTCACAAAACTTAACTCGTGATTTAATTGCGGGCAGTAAGCTTAAAGTGACTGGTTTTATTAACCGTCATGAATCAAGAAATGGTAACCCTCTTCTTGTCTTACATGCTCAACATATTGAAATGATTAATTAAGGTGTTTTTATTGGTTTGTTAAGTCAGCCAAATAAATACACCATATTAGGAGAAATCCATGTCTCGTTTTTTTAGACGTCGTAAGTTCTGCCGCTTCACCGCGGAAGGTGCTACCTCTATCGATTATAAAGATATTGCTACACTGAAAAACTATATCACTGAAAGTGGTAAAATCGTTCCTAGCCGTATTACTGGTACAGCTGCTAAATATCAACGTCAACTTGGTCGTGCGATCAAGCGTGCTCGTTACTTAGCGTTATTACCATATACTGATTTACATAAGTAACCTAAAAAGGGGTTTTGAAAATGGAAGTAATACTTCTTGATAAAATCGCCAAATTAGGCGGCCTTGGTGACAAGGTATCAGTTAAATCTGGTTATGCACGTAATTTCTTATTACCTCAAGGTAAAGCAGTATTTGCATCTGAAGCTAACGTTGAACATTTTGAAGCACGTCGTGCTGAAATTGAATCTTCATTAGCGGCAACTTTAAAAGCTGCTGAAGCTAAAGCTGCTAAAATCGTTGAATTGGCTGAAATCACTATCGCATCATCTGCGGGTGACGAAGGTAAATTATTCGGTTCTATTGGTACTAAAGATATTGCTGATGCAATTACTGAAGCAGGCGTTGAAGTAGCGAAAGCTCAAGTACGCATGCCTTTAGGCACAATCCGTGAAACGGGTGAATTCGATATCGCTATTCACTTACACAATGATGTTGACACTAGCATCAAAGTTATCGTTATCGCTGAAGCTTAATTTAGTTCGCTAAGTTAAACTGATAAAATACCGCTATTTCTTTTTAAGAATAGCGGTATTTTTTTATCTAAAAAAGAATAATCTGAAATGCATCATTATAAAAGCCAATGGTGTGAGCCAAATATTATTTAAAAGTTGGAATTAACCAATGCTCAGCATCAAGTAAGCCTCGTTCTATCAACCCACCAATGCCTTGTAATCCTCCTGTATGTAGCAAAACGATACGATGTCCTTGAGGAAAGTAATGCTGTTCAATTAAGTTCATTAGCGCCAAAATCATTTTACCTGAATATACCGGTTCAAAAGTAAAGCCAGTTTGTTGGTTAAAATTTTGTATTTTTTTGATATCTTCTTCACTAAATTTAGCATAGCCGCCACAGTGAAATTGAGACATTATTTTCCAGTTACTATAATTTGATGAATCTACGAGTAATTCATTTACTTGTTCGTTTAAATAACCGTCTTGTTTTAGTACCGAAATACCTAAAAGGTTATGCTGATTATTGTCTGCTTGTATGAGCCCCGCTAATGTGCCGCCACTGCCTACCGGTGTCAGTAAAGTATCAAATTCACCTTGTTGGTTTAATTCAGTTATTATTTCACCAACGCCAGTTAACGCTAATTCATTACTCCCACCCTCAGGTACTATGAGGTAGTCAGGGTATGCTTGTTGTAATTCAGCTAAGTAATCTTTATTTTCACGTAATCGATAAGTTTTTCTATCAACAAAGTGTAGTTCCATCCCCCATTGCTGTGCCATTGATAAGGTGAAGTTACTCGCGTATTCCTTTTCACCGCGAATAATACCAATACACTTTAGCCCTTGTTGTTGGCAGGAGAATGCCAGAGCATGGATATGATTAGAAAAACTACCACCAAAACTAAGCACACCAGCATAGTGATGTGACTTAGCATAATGTAAATTAAATTTTAACTTTCGCCATTTATTACCAGAGATAACAGGGTGTATAGCGTCGTCGCGTTTTATTGAAACAGCGATCTTATGCCTTTCAAATAAGGGGTGTGAAATTGCCTGTAATTTTGATTCTATTTTCATAAAAGGTAATGTTATTCTTTACTTAAATGTAACTATTCGATAAAAAACTTGCGCCTTGAATGGAATAGGGGATAATGATTTTAGAGATTTGACTATAAATAATAATATTGATAAATGTCACTTATTACAAAAATAAATAATATTTTCTCAAAAATTGAGTCTACAAACTTGTTAGGTGTAAGCTTACGCCAGCAATCTTTTGCCTTTTTCTCTCGTCCCGAGCAAGGTGAACCTCAGTTTCAGCAAATTAATTCTCCATTGGCAGAACACCCTCAACAGATAAAAATTCAACAAGAAAAGTATCAGTTGCATGGACAATGTCATCTAGTGCTCGCTTCATCGCAAACACAAATCGTGCAAGTTGATAAACCTAATATTCCTGAAAGTGAATTAAATGACGCACTAAAATGGCAAATAAAAGACCTTGTTAATTATTCTCCAGAAGATATGATACTTGATTATTTTAATGGTCCAACGCTTTCCGGTGGAAATGAAAAAATAAATGTAGTTTGTGCTTCTAAAAAAGAAATCTTAACCTTGATTGAACCGCTTAATCATGATGGTTTAATCTTAAAGTCGATTACCACTGAGGAATTTGCTTTTGCCAGTTTACTCGCCGTACAAGACGATGCGTGCTTAATGGTTTGCCAGCAACCCAATGAAGAAATAATTCTGTTGATTATTAAACAAGGGAAAGTGTTTTTCTCACGTCGTTTACGTGGTTTTGCTCAAATTGCCAACAAAACAGAAGAAGAGTTATCATTGGGTATTGTTGATAATTTAAACCTAGAAATTCAACGCTCAACCGATTATTTTGAACGCCAACTAAAGCAAGCACCAATACGTTCTATTGAAGTTATTGTACCTATAGCTAATGAGGCTGTATTAGCGCGTAAACTTTCTGAAAACACCAATGTAGCTGTAAATTTACTCACGATGCCTGAGGGGTTTCATCATGCCCGAGAATTTGCTGCAACCCTAGGAGCTACGCAATTGAATCATATGGAGCCAATCAGCTAATGGCAAAAAATTCAATTAATTTACTGCAAACAGGCTTACTGCCTAAAAAAGCGTTAGTGACATTACCCCGTGTCGTTATGCTTTGGTCTTTGGTCTTTATCTTCATGTTGTTTTGGGCTTTCTTTAATCATTATCAGGTGAAAAAATTAAGCGCTGAGCGCCTAACACTCACTGAGATAAAAGCGAATCAAGACAATTTACTTGTTCAACTTGAAAATCAGTTAACCGCTAATCGGGCTGACGCTAAAGTGATTGAAGAGCTTGCGATACTGAAACATTTATTGAAAAACAAAAATGTATTACTGGGTGAGCTAACGGATCCAACCCATACATCAGTTGCAGGCTTTGCATCATCAATGACTGAATTGTCTTTAATGCATCACAAAGATATTAGTTTACAGCATGTTAATATTACCTATAAAGACTTAACTTTCTCTGGTTTAGCGCGAACACCTGAAGCGGTACCCGCCTGGTTAGCTAAATTTGAAAGGTCAAAATTTTTATCAGGTAAATCATTTATCAATTTTTCTTTAAACGAAAACGAACAAAAACTTACTGAGTTTGTCGTTAGCTCTAAACCAAATGCCGGGGGCGCTAATGAGTAAACAATGGCAAGGGTATTGTGAAAAATATGTCTCCATTACACCTCGTGAACAATATATGGTGTTACTGACCGGACTCATTGCAATAATTTTTATTATTTATAGTTTTTTTATTGATGATAATGGCGTGAAAATGGCGACGTTTGAACAGCAAATTGTGCAACTTAGTAGCAGTAATCGTACGGCTAAAACGTCTATCGACTTAATGGAAGAAGGCCTGTTGCAAGACCCTAATTTAGCACTCAACAGACAAATTTTGCAATACAAAGAAAGAGTAAGAAATGTTGATGTAAATCTATTAAAATTGACTTCAGACTTAATTGATCCGGTTCAAATGCGTTATGCGTTAATTAAGTTACTGCACACACAAAAAGGTGTTTCTTTGCAATCATTTCAAGTGATTGCGGCGCAACCTATAAATAGTTCAACTAAAGTTGTTAAAGCTGGTGGTAATAACGTTACTCAATATGAGACTAATCAGCAAGAGTTGGTACTCTATCGTCATGCAATAAAAATTAAATTAAGTGGTAGCTACTTCCAATTACGTGATTATCTAACCCAGCTTGAGGCATTATCGTGGAAGTTTTTCTGGCAAGAGTTTAATTACCAACTTAAAGAATATCCAATCAGTGAATTAGAAATAGAAATGTATAGCTTAAGTACTAAACAGGAGTTTATCGGTGTTTAAAAACTTAACTTTTGGTCCGCTGTTTTTTGTCCTTTTGCTTATCCCCTTTGAGGGCGATGCTCAAGACATTGACCCCACAAAACCGCTCTCGGGTTCGGGGTTTTCATCGAAGACCTCAGCAGAAGCAGCAAAAAAAGCCGAATTAATATTAGAAAGTATTATTCATGGTTTCGAAGTACATACGGTGGTTATTAACGGCCAAGTGTTAAAAGTCGGTGACTTTATTCACCAATATGAATTAGTAGCGGTGAATAACACCAGCGTAGTCTTACGTTCAGCAGAAAAACGCTTAAAGCTTAGTGTTTTTTCTAGTGTCGTGGTTAAATCAAAATGAAAAGATATGATCAAATGAAAAATACCCAAAGAAAGATTTATTCTTTCACATTAATTTTAGCGTTACTGGGTTGTCAAACGGCACCTAATAAACCGACAGAAATGATTGATGCGCTAGACAAAGCCATTGAAGAATCTAGCAAACCTGCACCGAAGGCGTTAACACAAGTCCCTAATGCTATTCAGCAAGAATTAATGCAGCGTAATATAAGCCAAGCGCGAGAGGGTTTATTAGCAGAGAAACGTTTAGAAATTGCAGCAAGCGATGTTAGCGCTCAAGAGTTTTTTGCGGCCTTAGTTGATGAGTCATCTTACAGCGTTGCTGTTCATCCTGATGTAACAGGAACTATTACCCTAAATTTGAAAAATAATACGCTTAACGAAGTACTTGATGTGGTCGAAGAAGTTTACGGCTATGAAATTCGTCGCAATGGCAAAGTTATACAAGTTTATCCAGCGGGTATTCGCACAGAAACGATCCCCCTCAACTACTTGTTCGTCAAGCGCTCAGGTATGTCGAGCACCAGTATTAACTCTGGTGGTGTGTCAGAAAACGATCAAAACAATAGCAATAATAATTCAACCAGCAATTCTAATAACTCAGGTAGTTCAAATGGTAATAGTCAAAACACTCAGCAAGGAAGTAGCGGTATCAATATTTATACCGAGACTAAATCTGATTTTTGGACTGAACTACAGGAAAACTTAACCGTACTTGTTGGTACTGAGGAAGGGCGTTCCGTATTTGTTTCTCCACAAGCAGGTTTAGTCACTGTACGCGCTTTACCTGAAGAAATAAAAGTCATTAAAGATTTCATTAATGAAACGCAAACCCATTTACGTCGTCAAGTTATTATTGAAGCTAAAATAATGGAAGTTACGCTTAATGATGATTACCAGCAAGGTATTAAGTGGGACCAAGTCTTAGGAAGTATTGGCAGTACTGATTTAGCTTTTTCAACGACGGGTGCTATTGCGGGTAACTTTATTTCCAATGCTATTGGCGGTACAAGTAGTCTGTCTATTAGTAATAAAGATTTTTCAGGTGTTATTGATTTATTGTCAACACAAGGCAATGTGCAAGTACTGTCAAGTCCAAGAATTACCGCAACTAACAACCAAAAAGCAGTCATTAAGGTTGGTGGCGATGAGTATTATGTTACCGAGGTTTCAAGTACAACGACAACCGGTACTTCTACAACAACGACACCAGAGATTAACTTAACGCCCTTTTTCTCAGGGATAGCTTTAGATGTTACGCCACAAATTGATGGTAATGGTGAGGTTATTCTTCATGTTCATCCTTCTGTTACTTCAACGGACGAACAAACCAAAGTAATTAAATTGGGTAATGAAGAAATCATTTTACCACTTGCAAAAAGTAGCGTACGAGAGTCAGATACTATTATTCGCGCTAAATCAGGTGAAATAGTTGTTATTGGTGGTTTAATCGAAACACGAAAAGTTGAGTTAGAATCTAAAACACCTTTCTTAGGTGATATTCCATTTATGGGTGAGTTATTTAAAAGTAAAAGCGAAACCACTCAGAAAAAAGAACTGGTTATTATGCTCAAACCTATTGTTGTTGGCCAAGATACTTGGAAAAACCAACTACAAGATGCACGTTCGCTGTTAAAGCACTGGTTCCCTGAAGAGAATGATTTTTCTCAAAGTGAAAAAGGTAAGTCTAATGATTCAAGCAATGATCAATAATAGTCAGTATTTATGTATCTTTACCATTTTGGCTTAACGGAACTTCCGTTTACGTTAACGCCTAATACTGCATTTTATGTAGGGTTAGAGCCGCACAATGAAGCCTTAGCAGTATTACTAACTGCTCTGAAAGCGGGTGAAGGCTTTATTAAAGTGATTGGTGAAGTAGGTACGGGCAAAACCCTCCTTTGCCGAAAATTGCTTAATGAAATACCCGAGCACTTCGTTACTGCTTATATTCCCAATCCTTACTTGAAGCCTGACGAACTACGCCGTGCAGTAGCGGTTGAATTGGGGGTGAAACAAGCACAGCGTATGTCTGCTCAATTACTGACTCAACGTATTCAACAGCGATTATTAGAACTGCATTCAGCAGGGCATTCGGTTGTACTCATACTTGACGAAGCACAAGCTTTACCGGAAGAAAGTCTTGAGGCTTTACGGTTATTTACGAATTTAGAAACAGAAACGCGTAAACTTTTGCAAGTCGTGTTATTTGCTCAGCCAGAATTAGATGAACGCTTAGCCACAACTAGGTTTAGACAACTGAAGCAGCGCATTACTTTTTCTTATAAATTACGTGCAATGACCGCACTTGAAGTACAACGCTACATTCAGCACCGTATGCAAGTAGCAGGCTATAAAGGCGCTACTTTATTTAATAGCGCTTTATCGAAGAGAGTGGCGAAAGTGAGTATGGGGATCCCACGCTTAGTTAATGTACTCTGTCATAAAATGTTGATGTTAAGTTATGGACAAGGGCAGTATCAGATAACTAATAAGCATTTAACCGCTGCAATAGAAGATACTGAAGCTACAAGGCAAGTAAGTTACCTTAAAGTGTACTTAAGTATTGCGGGTGTGCTTCTTTCTACAGTATTAATTGCTTATGTTTTGAAAAATTATGGAGTGATCGCTTGAGCGTAATTAATCAAATGCTAAAAGATTTAGACCAGCGTCAAGCTGACCAAGGAGGAACGAGTCATTTTACCGTACCCGTTGATTCTCCTTCTTCGAATAAAAAAATTATTTTTATCAGCTTAATTGTCATTGTTTTATTAAATACGGGTGGAATTTTTATTTGGCAAATGTATGTTGAAAACCAAGCATTAAAGGTGTCAAAAGCGTTAGAAATTAATCACAGTCAAAAACCAGTATTAAAAAATAGCAAATTAGATAATAGTGCTCATGTGGTTAAAAATGAAAGTACAAATCAGGCTAACAATAGCAACATAACTACAGGCTTGCTAAAAACTCAGCAGAATAAAGCTGATATAGCTCAAATTATTCCACCAATAAATAAGCTTACCCAAGACAATATCAGTAAAATTGAGGTGCCTTTGGCAACAATGAGCACGGCAACTTCTTCTTCAAATAATCTGCAAGCACCTGTTACATTAACGTCTTTGCCAGTAACTAAGTCAACGTTAAAAATATCGCGGAAAGAACTCTCACCAGATGCATTAGCCAAACAAAAATTAATACGCGCTGAACAGGCCCTGGCTAACAAGGATATTGCTAAGGCAGAAAGTTTATTTGAAGATGTGTTATTGGTTATACCTGAGCATAAAAGCGCAAGAAAGCAATTAGCGGCATTATGGTTTGGACGTCAAGCTTATTCAGATGCATTAAATTTACTTTCACAAGGTATTAATTTATCACCTAACGATAGTGAATTTCGTCTGATGAAAGCCCGAATTTATTTAAAAAAGAACAGAATACGACAGGCATTTACCACTTTAAACAATATACCTAATGTTAATGACGTTATTAATGTTGAGTACCAGAGTTTACGAGCAACAATGGCTCAGCAGCTTAATGAATTCTCGTTTTCCGCAGAGGCGTATCAAATTTTAGTCAGCATTGAGCCTTCCTCTAGCCGTTGGTGGTTAGGCTTGGGTGTCGCTTTAGATAGTAATAGTGAATTTGAGCAAGCGAGTTTTGCGTACAAAACCGCATTAAATAAGAACGGGTTATCTGGAAGCGCTGAAAATTTTGCCCGTCAGCGTATTACCGAGTTGGGAGAATAATTATGGCAGCACCTAAATTAAAGATGCGCCTTGGCGATTTATTAGTACATGAACATATTATTACTAATGAGCAGCTAATGCAGGCACTCAATAGCCAAAAATCTACTGGGCGAAAATTAGGGGATACTTTAATTGAGCTTGGTTATATAGGCGAGCGTCAATTACAAGAGTTCCTTGCACAGCAACTTAACGTACCTTTTTTAGATATTAGTCAGCGCTTCATTCAAAGCGAAGTCGCGTTATTGTTGCCTGAAGTTCATGCGCGTCGTTTACGTGCTTTGATCATTGAAGATCAAGGTGGCAGTGTGTTACTCGGTATGAGTGACCCTGCTGATTTAAGTGGTATTGATCAGCTAGAGCAAATGCTTGCCCCAAAAAAGTTAAACCTTGCTGTCGTTATGGAATCTCAGCTTTATCAAGCCTTCGATGCGTTATATCGACGCACGGCAGACATAGAGTCGTTTGCGAGTCAGTTAGAAGAAGAATACGAACAAACAACTGATTTCGATTTATCGTCAACCTTTTTAGATGACAGTGGTGATGCAACCGTAGGTAAATTATTACAATCGGTTTTTGAAGATGCCGTGCAAATGCGTGCCTCTGATATTCATATCGAACCTGATGAGAAATTACTCCGTATCCGTCAACGTATCGATGGTGTATTACAAGAAAACATTTTAAAAGAAAATAAAATTGCCTCAGCTATGGTGCTCCGATTAAAGCTCATGGCAGGCCTGGATATTTCAGAGAAGCGCTTACCACAAGATGGCCGTTTTAATCTTCAAATTAAAGGGCATAATATTGACGTTCGTATGTCTACCATGCCAGTACAACATGGTGAGTCAGTCGTTATGCGTTTACTTGATCAATCTGCCGGACTTTTATCACTTGACCAAACCGGTATGCCAGCCGATTTAGTCGCGCGGGTACGCCATCAAATTACACGGCCACACGGCATGGTGTTGGTCACAGGACCTACAGGTAGCGGTAAAACAACTACGTTGTATGGTGCACTAAGTGAACTAAATCAATCAACTAAAAAAATAATAACCGTAGAAGATCCTGTTGAATATCGTTTGCCCCGCATCAATCAGGTACAAGTTGCGCCAAAAATAAATTTGAATTTTTCAACAGTACTGCGTACAGCATTACGACAAGATCCTGATATTATCATGGTGGGCGAAATGCGTGATCATGAAACAGTAGAAATTGGCTTACGAGGTGCATTAACCGGTCACTTAGTGTTGTCAACACTGCATACAAATGATGCTATCACCAGTGCGTTAAGGTTAATAGATATGGGCGCAGCAGGCTTTTTAGTGGGTAGTTCACTGCGGGCGGTTATTGCTCAACGTTTAGTACGAAAAATTTGTGAACATTGCGGTGAAGATCACACGCCAGACAGCCAAGAAATGATGTGGCTTACCCATCTCGCTGGTGATGAAGCAGCAACCGTGACATATAAAAAAGGGCGTGGCTGTCAATCATGCCAGTACAGCGGCTACAAAGGGCGTATTGGTGTTTTTGAATTATTAGAAATGAATGAACCTATGATGGCGGCGCTTAAACGTGATGACCCAGAAGCGTTTACCGAATTAGCGAAAGCAAATCCAACATTTACACCCTTAGCACAAGCTGCATTTAGTTATGCTAAACAAGGGGTTATTAGCGTGGAAGAAGTACTTCGTTTAGTTGATACTATTGATGTTCAAGGCTAAGAGTAGAGTTAATTATGGCGACATTTAGTTACGTGGGCCGAAGCTTTAGTGGTTCGCAAGTTAAAGGTACAATAGAAGCAGCAAACGCTAATGCTGTTGCTGAGCAGTTGTCGCGGCAAGGCATTATTCCCGTTGCCATTAATCAATCTACAACGAAAGCGAGCGGCTCAACAGATTTAGCTAATATTGATATTGGTGAATTACTGGGGTTTTCTGTTATCTCTCTCGATGAATTGATTGTTTTTTGTCGGCAAATGTATGCACTGGTGCGCTCTGGTGTTCCAATACTTCGTGCTATTAATGGCATGGCGGAATCAAGTACATCAGATAAATTGAAAATTGCGTTAACTGACGTTTCTAGTCAATTAGAGGGGGGGTATGAGCTTTCGACGGCCTTAAATAAACACCCCAAAATTTTTTCACCTTTATTTATTTCACTCGTACATGTTGGCGAAAATACGGGTCAACTTGATGGTTCCTTCTTAAAACTCGCCAGTTATTTTGAACGCGAACAAGACACCCGTAAACGCATAAAAACGGCGATACGTTATCCCAGTTTTGTGCTTGTTGCGATAGTCATTGCGATGATTATCTTAAATATATTTGTTATTCCAACGTTTGCTAATATGTTTGCAAAATTAGGTGCTGATTTACCTATCACAACAAAAATGTTGATCGCGAGTTCAAATTTCTTTTTAAATTATTGGCCTCATCTCCTGGTGGCCTGTGTGTTTGGTTTTTTGGGCCTGAGACATTATTTAAAAACGGTTCGAGGTATGTATTTATGGGACCGACTAAAAACAAAACTTCCTATAGTAGGAGGTATTATTGAACGTTCTATTTTGTCACGCTTTTCTCATAGTTTTTCTATTGTATTAAAAGCGGGTGTGCCTTTAACCACGGGGTTAACCTTAGTGTCTGATGCGGTTGATAACACTTACATGCGAGATAAAATTTTAGCGATGCGTGGTGGAATTGAAAGTGGTGACAGTTTATTGCGCTCAGCTAATGCCAGCAAACTATTTACGCCTCTCGTCCTACAAATGGTTGCAGTAGGAGAAGAAACTGGCCGTGTAGACGAGCTATTAGAAGAAGTGGGTGATTACTACGAGCGTGAAGTTGATTACGAACTCAGCACATTAACGGCTCGTATTGAACCTATTATGATCGCTATTGTTGCTGCTATGGTATTAGTACTCGCGTTAGGTATCTTTACCCCAATGTGGGACATGATGTCGGCTTTTAAAGGTAAATAATATCAACCGTTAAAGTCACACTTGATGACTGTAGATATCAATCGTTACTTTGAGCACGTTTCAGGGTTTACATAGTAAAAACATAATAATGTTTTTAAGTACTTAATTAGTAAGAATATGACATTACAACAGGTTAGTGCTAAAAAAGGGAAGTCTGTGGCAGAGAACCTGATCATAATGGCTATGATTGGTTTACTGATGGCGACATTTATTTATTATTTCTTTAAACAAGAAGCGCATTTATCTCGAGTCGGTTTTGATTCGGTTGCCAATACCTTTTCTGCACGGGTTACGGGTATTCATGCGCAATGGTTTATGGATAATAAACCGCGTTGGGTTATTATTAAAGAAACGACAACCGTAAATGGTGCTAGTGACACCAATCGTATTGAAGTTAATAAGGCGGGTTGGATTGATGTCGCTTTAGCAAATGGCACAAGCAATCAAAATGAGTGTCGTAAAATATGGCAACAGGTGCTAACAACGCCTATGGTTTATATGAAGCAGCCTATTTCAGCTGTATCGGTAAATATAAAGACAAATACAGCGACACAACAAAAAAATCGTTCGTGTCAGTATAGTTTGCCAAGTGGTGAGTATTTTGAATACCAGCCGAGTAACGGCAAGGTAAGTAGAATCAAAGTACGTGAGTAGCGAAAAAAAAATTATTTTTACGTATAGGTTAAAAAATGTAATTAAAGCTCACTAAGTAAGTGACTTTATTAGTAAATCGTTGTTAGAATCAATTAATAGTGCCGGTGAATGTACTGGTAAAAAAAAATAGAGGTTGTTATGAAGAAGCAGTCAGGTTTTACATTAATAGAACTGGTTATCGTTGTTGTTATTTTAGGGTTCTTAGCTGTTACTGCTATACCTAAGTTTCTTGACTTAACTGATCAAGCTAAGCAAGCCAATATTGAAGGTATGGCGGGCGGCTTTGCCACAGGTATTTCTTTAGCACGAGCACAATGGGAAGCTGAAGGCAGAAATAATGATGGCGCAGTGCCACCAAAAAACTTTGTGAATTACGATGGTGTTACATTATATCTGACAGTCGAAGACACGGTTAATAACATCAGACCAGGTTATGTACTAGGCACTACTGCAACAGCATCTATTGCAGCGGTTAATTGTATTTCTGTTTGGAATAGCCTTTTTCAGCAACCTCCTACTATTGCTCAATACTCAGGAACTATTGCTGTATCGGTTAATTATATCGCCGCAACCAATACAACCAATGCTAATAACCCTTACTGTATTTATTATCTAAAAGAAACATTAGATAAAAATGTTGCTGGTGGCTATGCAGACCCAGGCACATTAATAACGAAAGGGAATAACTTTACCTACTCGCCAGCAAATAGCACGGTAGCGATAAATATCAATGTAAACCCTAGTTAAACTTAAATAGACACATAAATAAAAAACTTTAAAGCTATAAACTATAAATTATAAAAAGGTAAATTATGAAAAAATTACAAAAACAAGCAGGTTTTACACTAATAGAATTAGTCATCGTGATTGTTATTTTGGGTATTTTAGCCGCGACTGCTGCACCTAAGTTTATTGATTTGACAGGCGATGCTAAGACATCAGTAATAGAGGGAGTTAAAGGTGCATTAAATTCTGCCGCTGATCTAGCACATGCTAAAGCATTAATTGCGGGTAAAATTAGTGCGGAATCAGCAGGTCAAGCGATCAGTGTTGGTTCTTCAAACATTCTTTTAAATTTTGGCTGGCCAACAAATGCATCAATTGCTGATTTAATTGATATCGATGGAGGTTTATCTGAAGTATCTACTTCACCAGGTACTTTTCAGCATGATGATGCAACAACTACTAGTACTTGTATTGCTACATATAATAATACAGCAACCAATGCAGAAACACGCCCGACTGTTGAGGCAACAACTGGTGGCTGTTAGATCTAAGTTCTAGTGCAATAAAAAACCGAGCATTGCTCGGTTTTTTATTATTAGATGTTTATTAATAGACTAATCATCTTTAGACTTTACAATATTTATTCCCCAATCTTCAACAAGCGGATATGTTAATTTAGCTTCTTTTAAAACTCTCTGATATGCAACTTCCTGTTTCAAAATACCTAAGCACAACAATATATTTGAATAAATACTCTTTCTTGGAGCATGTCTAACACGGCCAAGTCCCCAATTAATATATCGTTGTAAAGCTTGAGGGCTTTTCTCTCGCAACCCAGCGACTAATGTATGCCCATAAATGTTTTTATCTAGCCTACTTTGCCAAGCGATAGGGTTTTCAATATCTAACAACCGCTCAATATTTTGATAACCATGTTTTTCATGTTCAACAACAATGTTGCCAGTGTGTAAGGTAGTTATTAAGAAAGGTAGAAAAATGATAGGAAATAATATAGATAAAAAACGTAATAAAAAAAAATTATCTAATCTAGACTCAGACTTATCACTGTTACTGTGCATATCAGTAAACCAGAGTAAGATAATAAAAACAAACCAGTGGCTTACTGAGCTATAAAAGGGGAACTCTAATTGGCTGTGCAGCAGTAATGGGGTGATTAATCCTAAAATGGTTAATCGCTTGGCGAGCTTATTATTTATTTTTAGCCAACTTTTCATATAGGCGACAACGAAAAAAATCATTCCTAATAACGCAATAACGCCACCTTCACTTACCCAATATAAAACTTCGTTGTGCGGGTGTGCCATTCGTTGTTGTGCAGCACCAATTTCAGGATGTTCAATAACATAACGATTATAGGTATCAAGAAAAACGCGCTCATAAAGACCATAACCTGCACCTTTTAAGGGGTGGTCTTTAATCATCTGTGTGGTAATTAAGTAAGTATGTGGCCGAGCACCTGCCTTTTGATAGTTTTCTTCTCCGCGGTTAAATATCTCACTGTTGTTAAAGCTGATTATAGACATGGCAAAAGCTACGAAAATTATTGCTAAATTAATTCCTAGCTGTTTTTTATGCTTAAAGTATAAATAAGGGCTAATAAAAGCCAGGACTAAAAGAGTCGTTAAATGTCCAGTTCTTGACTGCAAAACCACTACTAAGAAAGTAGCTGAGAATAAGCAAAAGTAACAAAGTGCTTGTTGATATTTATTAACAGAGAATTTTTTTGAAGTAACGGACAAATATAAGGCAATTGCTATACCTGTAGCCATAAAGCTGGCCATAACATTAGGTTGTAGAAAACTGCCGTGCGGACGGCTAATGCCAGGCTTATAGCCCGCCCAATCACTGGTTTCTAAAATAAAATATTGCACTAAACCAAAGCAAGCTTGTATTGCAATAGCTATTAATATCCACCACAAAACCTGTTGTGGGTTTTTTCTTAATTCATCAAATTGATACAAACAAAATAACAGTAGCAAGCCACCGGCTAAGCCGAGTAAGCGAGGAATAGCATGGTCGCTAAATTCACTGCCATAAAACATCGGAACGCATAAACATAAAAAGCCTAATAGACTATAAAGTTGTAAGCTACTGGTCACGACTTTCTTATTAAGGGTTATTTGCCAAAGTCCTAAAGAAATAAGAATGGTAGCAATTAGCCAACCAAAGACATTGAATGATAAATACAAGCCTGTGCCACCGGGGGTTTCCAGTACAACATGCATGGCAAAGCAGAAATATGAGATAAGTAAAAATCGAAAATAGGGGAAAAGAGTCAATAGAGTCAAAATATTTAAAAAATAGATATCAAAGAATAGAGTGCTTCACTTGTATTTACAATATCTTATCATAGAATTATTTGTAGATTACAAGATATGTTTTTATGAAAAAATACGATATGCTGTAGAGATTAAGTAAGATGGAATTTTAAATAAAATGAAGGTATTAACGAAGTCTTCGGCTACATTTAAGCAATCAAATAAAGCGACTAAAGGTTTTACGCTGATTGAACTCGTCGTCGTTATTGTGATTCTTGGTATTTTAGCCGCGACAGCACTTCCGAAATTTATTAACTTAAAAGCAGATGCACAAACAGCAACATTGCAAGGTGTTAAAGCAGCAATGCAAAGTGCTGCTGCACTTATTCATAGTAAGTCGTTGGTTAAGGGTAATCATAGCTTGGCGATAGGCACCGTTAACATTGATGATGGTGGCGGTTTAGCTAATGACGGAGAACTATCCCTTAACTTTGGCTACCCGTTAGCAAACGTCGGTGAGTGGCAACGGCTGCTTAATTTAGGTGAAAATTTTAAATATCGAGGACTCGGTGGAACCACCGGACGAGTGGTTGCCATCTATCGCGATGACACGACAGCTCCAATCAGAACAACAGATCCGTGTATCGTTTATTATGTAAGAGCCGTAGACGCTAATAGCCCGCCACAATATGTTATTAATAAGTGTATTTAGCGTTTAAAGGCAGAGTAAGGAAATACATTGATGAACGACAAATCGAGAACATATGTACTTAGAAAATATCATCGTGGTTTTACTCTGATTGAGTTAGTCATTGTTATCATCATATTAGGTATTCTTTCGGCAACGGTAGTCCCTAAATTTTTCACTTCAAATGGTTTTACTGAATATGCATATCGAACCGATGTTATTGCTAAACTACGCTTAATACAAACCCGTGCTATGCAACAAGTTAATGACTCTTGCCACCAGATAATGATCAGCGCAGATAAACTTGGTAAGGTAACTTGTGACACTCCCCCTGCATATATGGAGAAAAAAGCTACTTTAGTTGTCATCGATAATAACGATAATGTTACCTTTAGCCCTATAGGACTTACCTTTTCTTTTGATAGTTTGGGGCGCCCACAAGGTTGTAACCAGCCTTGTGAGATTAGCATCTCTGGTGATCAGGAACTGAAGGTTTCCATTGAAGCAGAGGGTTATATTCATGCCCTTTGATCAACGCTTACCCTTAAATTCTGTTTCACCTTTGCAAAAGGGTTTTACCTTAATAGAAAGCATTATTGGTATTGTCGTATTATCTATCGCCTTTTCTATTTTAACGACATTAATTTATCCATTATCTAATCAAAGTGCCGAGCAAGTTCACCAAATAAGGGCAGCTGAATTAGGCCAGTCGATGATTAACGAAATCTTAGGTAAAGCGTTTGATGAAAATTCTGATATGTCGGGAGGGTTCTATCGTTGCGGTGACGACATCAATAACGATGGCGAAATTAAACTTATTGATGGTGAAAATACCTGTTCAACAATCTTACAAAATGAAGAGTCTGATGATCGTGAATTCTATGACGACGTAGATGACTACCAAGGACTCGTTGTTATCGAGAATTCACTTGGGGAATCAACAGGAAATGATATTTACATAGGTTATCAACTTAATGTCACCGTTGTTAATGACGGTGACTACGACGGTAATCCAGACGGAAATTCAATTACGACCAATTTCACAGCTAAACTAATAACGGTCACGGTAACTACACCTCAAGGTTTTGATTTTGTCTTTTCTGCTTATAAGGCTAATTTCTAATGCGCATATTATCGGCTAAGGAAAAGGGTTTTACTTTAGTGGAGTTAGTTACGGTAATCATAATTTTAGGCGTGTTGGCTGTTAGCACAACGAGTTTTATTCAGTTTGGTACAAAAAGTTATACTGATGCAGTGGATCGTGAAGAGATAACGTCAACAGCACGTTTTGTTATTGAACGGTTAAATCGAGAAGTAAGAAACGCCTTACCTAATAGTGTCCGTGTTGTGAATGGTAGTGGAAAAAAATGTTTAGAATTTATACCGATTGCACAGAGTGCAATTTATCTAGATATCCCTGTATTGCCTGAGCCAACGTCAAATACGATAACATTAGTGCCGTTTAAGAGTGCACTTGTCGATAATAGTTCAAAAATTGCGGTGTATGCACTTAATACCGATGATATTTATGATAATAACAATGGTGTTATTCATGACTTTGATTCACTTTCCCCTTTGCTAAATAGAAATGAACTTAATGACAGTTCGCCAGCAGTAGTATTAACGTTAGGTAACCCTGCTAATCCTATACATTTTAGGGCCGATTCTCCAACGAGCCGCATTTATTTTATAGAGCCAGCGGTTGCATTCTGTCTTGAGAATGATGAACTTTATCGATACAAAAACTATACAAACTCCATTGTAGATAATACGCCGATACGCAGTAATAATGGCGTTGAGAATAATTGGAGCCTAATGGCTGAAAACCTTGGGAATACAGTATCACCCTTTAATGTTGTTGATGTAACATTAAGACGTAATGCACTAGTGTTAATTCAGTTACATTTCTTTATAAATCGAGAAAACATTATTTTTAGTCATGAAATACAGGTGCCTAATGTTCCATAATAAGCAGGTAATAATATTAACGTCATTTTACCATTTACGTACGCCTAATAAACATCAAGGTAGTTCATTAGTCATCGCTATATTTATTATTGTTGTTTTGTCCCTTCTGGGAGCAGCTTTGGTTAAAATGATGGCATCAAGCCAGCAAAATGTTGCGTTTGAAGTGTTAGGAACCCGTGCGTATACAGCAGCACAAACAGGAGTTCAGTGGCAATTAGCACAATTATTTCCTGTTGGTTTAGGCACTAGCTCGACAAAAAAATGTAGTGATGTCAGCCATGTCCCTCCTGTAATTAATAATACATCAGGTTTAAAAGGATGCAATATAATAGGTCCTATCGGATGTAATGACTTTCTTCATGATGGTGTTCGTTATTATACGGTTACAAGTATTGGCTCGTGCGGTATTGACGGGGAAGCTACGTCGAGGATAATTGAGGTAGAAGCACGGAGTTTGTAAAATTTTACTTAAATCCCCTTTAATTTTATACACTATATGTTAATAAATATAGTGTTGGTTTTTTTTACAGTTGTACTTTAAAATAAAAAACAATACACTCCATTGTATTGTTTATAGTAGCTAATTTAATACTGGTACGGTATATGCATATGATGTGATATCTGGTGATTCGTACCATTGTAGTTTTTCATTAATTGAGGTTTTATAATGATAAAATATACGCTTAAATTAATTTTAACGTTTTCCCTGCTTTTCTCTAGTGCATCTTTTGCGGGTTACATTACCACTGAACTGACCAGTGATACATATATCACATATAAAGGTTACGATTGGACCTGGGCTGCACCTATCAGCACAACAAATTTTTCTGATATAGACCCCACTACGGGTGAATGGGTAGATAATATATTTGAAAACCCTACAGTACATATTGGCTGGATGGCGATTATTGACACTAATATAAAGCAACTGTTTGCAGAACTAACGTTGAGCGATTTTCAACGTAATGGACAAATAATTCAATCAGTAGCATATTGGAATTCAAATTTTGTTCATGTTGATATCGCTGATTTTAACATCAAAGTAGGTGTTAAAGGTGCTGATGGCTATACTAACGAAATAAATGACACTTTCTACGTACGTAATATTGCTGACAGACCGACAGCTCAAGTACCTGAACCATCTACCCTTATGATTTTTGCTATCGCACTAATTGCTTTATCTCTGAGAAAGCGCGCTATTAAATCACGCTGAGGTTAAGTAAAGAAAATTCAAAACAGCCTCGCCATTGCGGGGCTTTTTATTGTCCTAAAAACAATTATAGACCCTTAAATAATTGTTTTTAGCTACTCGATACTATAATAAACACTAGCCACTACTTGTTATCAGTAATACTTAAAGGTAACTTTAGTATATTGATTATACTTCTTTTTCTCGTTAGGGAATTCACAATGCTGTTTCGTAGTATCTCTGTTATTTTTTTATGTGTTTTTGTTCAATACTCGGCAATTGCAGCACAATGTCAGGTGGTATTTCCTGATGTTATTGCTACTCATGGCAATAGCAGTGGTAATAGTCAGATAACCTTTGGCTATAATGCCCGACTTATTAATAATCCAGACACTGAATTAGCTACTGGACAAGTAAGTCACAATGCTGGTTCGAATATCAACAGCTGTAGTAGTGCCGATTGTACAGCGTCAAATATTTCAGCAGAAACAGTCAGTATTAACTTTTTGTCTGGTGGTGGTTCTGTTAATTATAATCCTCCTGGTTCCCAAATAACGACTTTTGGAACAACAACTGTTAACAACTATAATCAAGTATCCTCTAGTGCTAATGCAACGTTAAATTTTAGTGATAATCATGACGTATATTTTTTTGAACAACTCGCTGTTGGCTATAATAATACCCTGAACTTATCTGGTGGGAAAACCTATTATATTAGCAGCTTTTCGGTTGGTTCTCAGACTCAAATAAATGTGGTGGGTGCAGGCACAGCTAAAGTAATTATAGATTCAAATATCAATTTTACCTCACCCGTTACTATTAATTCTAATGCTGTAAATCAAACAGGTGATACGAGTAAATTGGTTATGTATGTGGATGGTAATGTAACCTTTGGCAGTAGTTCTACATTCTCGGGTGCACTTTATGCTAAAAATATAACCTTTAATTCTGCAAGTTATTTGTTCGGTGTTGCATCTGGACAAACAGTGATCCTTAATTCCAACTCGACATTAACTTATGACGGCAACGTTTTTAACGCTGATTTTGGTGAAATTTGTGAAGTTGAGGTAGCAGCTCACCCCATTGTTGATTATCGTTTTGATGAATGTACCTACACTGGTTTAGGGTTTGAAGTTATAGATAAAACAGAGAACTATAATGCGGGCATCTATGGCATTGATGAATCAGCGGACGACGCTCAAATAAATAATGCATTGGATCTTTCTAAAACAGATACTAGTGATTGGCTAAGCGTTCCTAGAGGTGTTGTCGATGGGCTTAACAATTTTACACTCTCACTATGGATAAATACCAATAAAGATAAAAGTCAACAAGAAATTTTTCAAGCATTGGGGAAAAATAAAAAGGATGATGAATTAGAAATTTACCTTAAGGATAATAAAGACGTTAAGGTAAAAATAAAAGATGACAGCAAAACATTGAGTAGTGAGATTGAGTTGACTGATGGTCAGTGGCATCACTTACTTGTAACGCGTGAAAATGACAAAGTCTGCTTGTTTGTTGATGGTGATTATCAAGAGTGTGATACTGGAGTTGGCAGCGGGAAACTCTCTGTTCCTTATTCTGACAGCATTGTTATCGGGCAAGAACAAGACGATTATAGTGGTGATTTTAACTCATCGCAAAGTTTTGAAGGATTGATTGATGAATTTAAGATATATGCCCTAGTACTTTCCACTACAGAAATAAATAGCCTGTATGATAACGAATATAATGGGAAAAACTATGACGGTAGTCTCAGAGCAGAGGTTAGTTGTAGTTTATTAGCTTTTTATCGATTTGAGCAATTGGATTTTTCATCTCAAATTAACGACAATAGTGACGTGGGTAACCACGGTTTAAATGATGGAGGAGAGTCAATTACGAATGGTCAGTATTGTCGAGGGTTTGACAGTAATGGTAAAAATAGTGACACATCAACAGAAAATGCCTTCTCAAGTAGTTTAGATGCAGACGATGATATTGGTAATAAAGGCACAATAAGCTTTTGGTTCAACAGCAATAACGGGTGGGCAGACGATAATTTTAATCGGGTTTTATTTGATGCCACATTGGCAGAACACACATCGACATCAAAAAATAAGTACTTTGTTTTAAGATTGAAATCTGATGGCCGCTTAGACTTTAGATTTGAAGATTCAAATGACAGTGATTTTTCAGTTACTGAGCCTAACGTTACCGCACGTTTACCCAATACTTGGTATTATCTCACCGTTACTTGGGATTTTGATAATGACACTTTTCAACTGTATGTTGACGCTTCTAGTGTCGTTGAACAAACAGAGAGTACCAATGGCCAATTAGGTGAATTAGGAACGTTAATTTTTGGCGATAACACAACAAGTTATTACACACCTGATGACTCTGCTAACGGTAAGTTTGATGAAGTTAGAATTTATTCAAAAGTATTAACTCAAAACGAAATTCAAACTGATATGGACGAAAATTTTGATTGTGTAAATAATATAAACCATTATCGCATTCAACATGATGGACAAGGGCTAACCTGCGATATAGAAACGGTTGTTGTAAGCGCCTGTACTAATGTATATGACGGTAGCGATTGTATTGAGAGTAATGAAGAAATTACGCTTGATTTAGTGGCGACAGGGGGAAGTAATACTGTAAATACAACAACAACATTTATTGGCAGTACTGATGTCGATTTTAATTACACGGTAAGTGAAAATATTACCTTATCAATTGCAAATGAAACTATCTCGTCGACGAGTAGTGAAGAGGTGTGTACAAACAATATCTGTATAATGACGTTTGCCGATGCGGGTTTTATTTTTTCAGGTATTGATGATATTGAAGTGGCAGGTGTTGCCAATACTGGTTTAACCATTCAAGCGGTAAGCAATAATAATGGAGTTTGTGTGGGTGTATTCAATGAACCTAAAAAGGTAGATTTTGCGATTGAAATGATATCGCCAGATCGCATAAGCGATAAAAAATATACGATAGCCTCTAATGAAATTAACCAAAACCGTGCTGGTAACATCGATAGTTACCAAACAATTAATCTTACTTTTGGTGCTAATTCAACAGCTTTACTCGGTAACAATACTTACTTTGATGCGGGTAATATTGTATTGCATGCTAAGCATACTATCGCTGCCACATCTGAAAATCCGGCTGTAACTTTATTCGGCAATTCTGCTTTTTACGTGCGTCCGTATGCTTTTGGTATATATCCAACCAACGCTTATCAACAAGCTTTAACTGAACAAACTGCCGAAGCAGGCACAGTAACTCAGCAAGCAGGTCTTGAATTTAATTTATTAGTTGAAGCGATTAATCGACAAGGTGATAAAACAGCTAATTTTACAAATAAATCAGTGGAGCTAAGTTTACAACGTATTGCTCCTATCAGTAATGGTTTTGATGGGTTTTTAACTTACAATGATGGCAGTATTACCTCAACAGTTACCGCGAATGATTACAGTGGTGGAAAAATATTAAGTTTTATGGCGGGTGAATTTCAAGACAGTGAAGTGAAATTTAGTGAAGTTGGTTTACTAAAGGTAGCCTTACGTGAACAGCAAACCGTGAGTAATGTCGCTAGTTATGCGCAAGGAAGCGAGAATGTTGGACGCTTTACACCTGCGTATTTCATTCAAACGATTGTAGATAATAATGAGACGAGTGAAGCAGGAAGTATTACGGCTAATCACAATGATACTTGCATAATTAACTCTTGGGTTTATAGCGGACAAAAAACGATAGATAATAATGTTGAGGTAGGCTCAATTAAATATGGTGTAGAGCCAATATTAACTCTTACTGCTTACAATGCTAATTATGGTCTTACAAAAAATTATATGGGTGATTTTGTTAAACTTGATAATAATGATGTGAGCTTCAGTTCACCATTAAGCATTCATGCTAATGGTTTACCGTTACTGGCTGATGTTAGTGCCGTAGGGAGTTTTATAAGTATTGAAGATGGTATATTAAAATACAGATTATCTGATCAACATCACTTTACTTACTTGAGAAATGCTAACAGTGTCATAGCCCCTTTCTATGCCGCATTTGAAATACCAATAAATAGTATTATTGATAATGATGGCATCACGATTAAACCAGATGATAGCAATGGTTCATACTTTTTAAATCCGAGTTTTACTTCTCAGGAGAATATCGGTGTCAATGTTCGCTTTGGTCGTTTAATAGTTGAAAATAGTTTTGGTCCTGAAATTTCAAATATTTCACAGCCTATGTATGCACAATATTTAGCTGAAAATGGACAGTATGTTACGAATACTGACGATTCCTGTTTGTCTATTTCGAGCGAGAATAATGAGATTATTTTAACTGATGGAACTTTAGACAAAAATTTATCGGGGATCACTTTGGAAACAAGTCAATTAAAAAATGGCTATAGTCAAATTATTGAGCTAACAGCAACAAATGCACAAGGGGACATTAATGTTGAATATACTGCACCCGTTTGGTTACAGTTTGACTGGCTAAATGCAAATAATAATTTTGATGGTCCATATAATCAAAACCCATCAGCAACAGCGACCTTTGGCGTATACCGGGGCAACGATCGTATTATATCATGGCGAGAAATAGGTAATTAGCTTAGCAATTTCGTTGCTTTTATCTCTTTTAATAAATAAAACCTAAAAAACATCTATTTAAAGGTGTTTTTTTACAAACAGACAACACATTTCCTAAAGTCTGGGGTATGATTAAGTGTTATAACTTTTAATTAAATACTGAACATTCTTACTTGTTATTTTTAATACTAATTTATTGATTAAATTAATATGTGGTAGAATTTTAGTCGTTTTGGCAATTTAGTGCCTTAGCACCATTTGTAGGATATTTTGACCTTATGTTTAAAAAATTACGCGGCATGTTTTCTAACGATTTATCAATAGATTTAGGAACGGCGAACACTCTTATTTATGTAAAAGACCAAGGTATTGTTTTAAATGAGCCTTCGGTAGTTGCTATTCGTCAAGACCGCTCTGGTGGTTCAAAAAGTGTAGCTGCAGTCGGTTCTGCTGCAAAACAAATGCTCGGCAGAACGCCGGGTAATATTGAAGCTATTCGCCCAATGAAAGATGGTGTTATTGCTAACTTTTTTGTTACTGAAAAAATGCTTCAGTATTTTATTAAGCAAGTGCACAGTAATAACTTTTTACGCCCAAGTCCTCGTGTACTCGTTTGTGTGCCTTGTGGTTCAACTCAAGTTGAGCGTCGTGCCATTCGTGAGTCAGCCCTTGGTGCTGGCGCACGTGAAGTTTATTTAATTGACGAACCTATGGCTGCCGCTATTGGTGCTGGTATGCCTGTCTCAGAAGCCACCGGTTCTATGGTGGTCGATATTGGCGGCGGTACGACAGAAGTGGGTATTATCTCATTGAATGGTGTAGTATATTCTTCATCGGTTCGCATCGGAGGTGATAAATTTGACGATGCCATTATCAATTATGTACGTCGTAACTTTGGCAGTTTAATCGGTGAAGCAACGGCGGAGCGCATCAAGCATGAAATAGGCTCAGCTTATCCAGGTGAAGAAGTCTTAGAAATTGAAGTGCGTGGCCGTAATTTAGCCGAAGGTGTTCCTCGTAGTTTTACCTTAAACAGCAATGAAATATTGGAAGCATTACAAGAGCCATTAACCGGTATTGTTAGTGCTATTATGGTTGCTTTAGAGCAAGCGCCACCAGAATTGGCCTCTGACATTTCAGAACGCGGTATGGTGCTTACTGGCGGCGGTGCATTATTAAAAGATTTAGATCGCTTATTAATGGAAGAAACAGGTATTCCTGTTGTAGTTGCTGATGACCCACTAACTTGTGTGGCTCTTGGTGGTGGTAAAGCGCTTGAAATGATAGACATGCATGGTGGCGACCTATTTTCTTATGAGTAAATGTTCTTACGAATAAGTCATACTAATTATTTATTGCCATGTTAATTAACGACATTGTGAAGATGTTCATTGACGCGCGTCAACTCAGTTCATTCTTCTTGTCTTTAGTCTACATGGCCGCCGATAAATTAGCATTTATACAAGTTTAACTTATGAATCCAATATTTAAACATGGCCCTTCTCCTCAGCACCGACTTTTGTTGGTGCTGTTTTGTTCTATATCTTTAATTTTTTTCGACCATAAAGTGAATAGTTTCGAGAACATTCGTGGCTATTTGCAGTCTATGGTAAGTCCTTTACAGTATTTAGCGACCACGCCTAAACAGATAATGACCTGGGCGTCAGAAAATATTATTACCCGACGACAACTGATTAGCGAAAACCAACAATATAAAATTTCAGAATTACGTTTCCATCAGCAATTACTGGCATTGGAAATTATAAAAAAAGAAAATGAACGTTTACGCTTATTGCTTGCTTCGCCACTAAGAGGTGAAGTCAAGAAAATGGTTGCTGAAATATTGTCAGTAGATTCTGATCCTTACAGTCATCAAGTGGTTATTAACCGCGGGAGTGACGACGGCCTTTTTGAAGGGCAGCCAGTCATTGATGATGAAGGTATTGTTGGACAAGTTTTGCATGTGGGCATAAACAGCAGTCGAGTCATTTTAATTACTGATGTTACGCACGCGGTACCGGTAAGAGTCAGTCGTAATGGTGTTCGTTTAGTTGCATCAGGTACTGGGCAAATAGACAGGCTAACACATAATTTTGTACAACATAGTACGGATGTTCGCAGTGGTGATTTACTCGTAACGTCGGGTCTTGGCGATAAATACCCTGAAGGATATCCTGTTGCTCGGGTTACCACCGTTATACAAAATGACGCTAATGCCTTTGCACTGGTTCAAAGTGAGCCGGTGGCTAAAATAGACAGATTGCGTTACTTACTGTTACTTTGGCCTGAAAAAGCCCCTGGAATTTTTGCGCCTTCACAAAACAAAGCAGCACCAGATAAATTAGTGAATAAAAAAAGTGACAATGACACAGGAATAAACAATGCCGATTCGTAATATTTTGATTATTATGTTTACTACAGTTATTGCTTTAATTGCCAGTATTATGCCATTACCACTAAGTATTGATGCCTTTCGTCCAGATTGGGTATTGGTGGTACTTGTTTATTGGTGTTTGGCGTTACCTGGGCGAGTGAATGTTATTACCGCTGGTTTTGTTGGTTTCTTACTTGATGTTTTACTCGGTTCTATCCTGGGTGTGCACATGATGGCAATGGCTATGGTCGTTTATATTATTGCTGGGAACTTCCAAAAAATTCGAAATTTCTCTGTTTGGCAACAATCTCTTATTGTGGGTGTTTTATCCGCTTTATACCATTTAATTGTTTTTTGGATGCAGCGGTTTTTAACCGATGCGGTGTTTCTCCCCAGCTATTTATATCCGGTGATCACCACGATAGTACTTTGGCCATGGGCGTTTTTATTATTAAGAAAAGTACGTCGTCACTTTCGTATAACTTAGTGCCTATTCTCCACCCGTTAATTGAGTAAATTTGTATGAAGCCTATGTTAGTTTTAGCCTCACAGTCACCCCGAAGAAAAGAATTACTCAGTCAACTGGGCTATCAATTTAAAACTGTTTCAGCTGATATTGATGAAAGTATTCTCGGTAATGAATTACCTCGAGACTATGTTTTACGTTTAGCGATTGAAAAAGCAAAAGTGGTTTCAAAGGATCTTGCGGCAGACTGCGTGGTGCTTGGCTCAGACACTAGCGTTATTTTTAAACAACATATTTTGGGTAAACCTGAAAATATTGAAGCGTGTTGCCAGCAATTACTCATGCTGTCAAACAATACTCATCAAGTCTTTACCGCAATTGCAGCGGTAAAGAATAATCAAATCTCTTCTGCCATCATTTCTACTGATGTTACCTTTAAAGCGCTGACCATTGAAGAAATCCAACGTTATTGGCATACCGGTGAACCGCGTGATAAAGCTGGCGCTTATGGTATCCAAGGTATTGGCGGACAATTTGTGACACAAATTAAAGGTAGTTATTCTGCCGTGGTCGGTTTACCTTTGTATGAAACAGCAAAACTATTAGCTGAGCTTGGTTTACCTACACCTATTCAAGACCCAGCAACGTATCTAAGGGACGGAGAAACTCTATGAGTGGTGAATTACTGATTAATGTAACCCCAAGTGAGACACGTGTTGCGCTAATAGAAAACGGTGTGTTGCAAGAAGTACATGTAGAGCGTGAATCTCGTCGAGGATTAGTGGGTAATATTTATTTAGGTAAAGTTATTCGAGTACTGCCGGGTATGCAAGCCGCCTTTATTGATATTAATTTAGATAAAGCGGCTTTTTTACATGCGTCAGATATCAATACCAAACTGATTATCAATAATGATGACTTACCCGCAGATCATGTGCCAGACATAAGAGCGTTAGTACATGAGGGCCAGCAAATTGTCGTTCAGGTCATTAAAGACCCGCTTGGCACAAAAGGTGCGCGCTTAACCACAGACATTACCGTGGCAGCTCGATACTTAGTGTTAATGCCCAATGCAAACCATGCAGGTATTTCACAACGAATTGAACACGCTAAAGAACGTAATCGTCTTAAAGATATTATTACGCCATACTGCAGCGAAGAGCATGGTTTTATTGTGCGAACTGCTGCTGAAGGTGCTGACGAAAAAGAATTAAAACATGATGCTGAATTTTTACGTCGTGTTTGGAAAAAAGTACAAGACCGTAAAAAAAGAAAGCAATTCAAAACGCCTATATATCAAGACTTGTCATTGGCATTTCGTGTGTTACGTGATTTCGTTGGTATCGATTTCGAACGAATTCGTATCGATTCAAAACTTACCTATGAACAGCTACGAGAGTTTACAGAAGAGTTTGTGCCTAATTTAACGCCAGTTTTAGAATGTTATCCAGGTGAACGACCTATCTTCGATTTGTTTGATGTTGAAAATGAAATACAAAGAGCACTACATCGAAGAATTGACTTAAAGTCAGGTGGCTACTTAATTATCGACCAAACTGAAGCCATGACCACTATTGATATAAATACAGGTGGGTTTGTTGGTCATCGTAATCTAGAAGAAACCATTTTCAATACTAATCTAGAGGCAACACAAGTTATTGCCCGACAGCTCAGACTTAGAAATCTAGGTGGCATTATTATTGTCGACTTTATCGATATGAACAGTGTAGAGCATCAAAAACGTGTTTTACACAGCTTAGATGTTGCGATGGCGAAAGACAAGGTTAAATATAGCATCAGTAAATTCTCTAAGCTGGGCTTAGTTGAAATGACACGTAAACGTACCCGTGAAAGTTTAGAGCATGTGCTTTGTGGTGAATGTTCAGTGTGCTCAGGCCGTGGACATTTGAAAACTGTGGAAACTGTTTGTTTTGAAATTTTACGTGAAATCGTCCGAGTAAACCGAGCATATGATTCAGACAAGTTTATTGTTTATGCTTCTTCTGCGGTAAGTGAGTCATTAATTAATGACGAATATCATCACCTTGCTGAGTTAGAAGTGTTTATAGGTAAGCAAATTAAAGTTCAGACAGAATCCATGTATAATCAAGAGCAATTTGATGTGATTATGATGTGATTTTAAACGACTAATGGTAGCCTTTTTGTATGATCTTGATACTAACATGTAGGTGATAGTTCCAGGGTTTAGTTACACAGTAAATAAATTAACCAATTAAAGTAAACATTAATCTAATAGAGTATGTAGTAAATTCATTTTATGAGTATTTCAGCTGTTTCGAATCGTTGGTTAAATAGACTGTATAAAGTATTGGCAATATTGTTAGTACTTTTTGCCGTATTGATCAGTGCGTTTCGTATATCTCTACCGTATGCACATAATTTCCATCAAAACTTTCAACACTACCTTAATGAAACTTATGATACGCACATAACCATTGGCTCATTAGCCATGGAGTGGGGCGTTAATGGGCCGACAATCGTTGTTGAACAAGTTAATGTGCTTGATACTGAAACGGCTGATGTATTTGTTGCAAGCATGGAGTTAACGATTGATTTTTGGGGAAGCTTACGACATCAAAAGTTAATCACGCAAGATATAACATTAGTTGGGGCGCAAATCTTTTTTGATAAAATATTATTAGAAGAAAAAGATAACACCGCAGAAGATAGCTCACTTATCGAGACGATTACCGATGCTTTATTTCAGCAGATTAACCGTTTTACCCTGACAAATAGCAAAATCACCTTAAAAGATGAGGCGATAACCCGAACTTTTCTCGTTGACCAACTTGTTTGGGTGAACAGTGGCAACCGTCATCGTGCTACGGGCAGTATGCTAATTGATGGGTTAACGTCAAATAACATTAAATTTAACCTTGACGCTTCAGGGCAAAATCTTCGAGAGTTAAGTGGTCAGTTGTACTTTCAAGCAAACAAACTAAATGTTACTCCTTGGCTCGATAAAATATTTGCAATCGAAAATGAAAAAACATATTCATCCGTTAATTTTAGTGCTTGGTACACTCTAAACAAAGGTAAGGCTAATAAATTACAAATAGCGTTAGGTGACAATGAAGTGAGTTGGCTTTTCAATGATGAGCTGCACTCTATTCGTATAAACGAAGGCAATATACTTGTTGAGAATTTTGATGATACCAACAACATAACGACCACCACAACACCCCTACAATTTTATACGAATGACAGGGCCTGGCTGCCTTTGACCATAAGTACCCAAAGAACAACTAATGGTTTGCTGACTTACATTTCTTCGTTAGAGCTCTTTGGTTTAGCTGATCTTTATCCACTTTTTTCTGGGCATCCCGAAAGCCAAGTATTATTAAATAATTTGTCGCCAGTAGGTCAAATTAGTGACGTTTATTTACTGAAAAGTGATAATAATGATGATATTAAAGCTCTGGCACGATTTTCAGACGTTACTTCTTCATTTAGCCAAGGCATTCCGGGTATAGAAAATGTCAGTGGAGCACTTAGCTTTGCTCAACAAAATTTGCAGATTAAGCTGTTAGCAGAAAATGGCCAGCTCGATTTTGATAAACACTTTATCTATCCTATTCCCTATCAATCAATTGCTGCTCAAGTAAATGTGGACTTCGCCGCTGTTAACTTATCAGTGAAAGTTCAGCAAATTGAAATGATATCAAAGCAATTGCACGCCACCGCAGATATAGCAATTAAAGCACAAGACAATGAAGCCATTACGATGGCATTACTCGCGAATGTGCACCGTGGTGATGCTAAGCTTGCTGACTATTATTACCCTCATTTATTGATGGGAAACAATCTTGTTGACTATCTAAATGCAGCCATTATTGAAGGAGAGTTTGAACAAGCTCAGGTTCTTTTTAATGGCCCCTTAAATAAATTTCCTTTTAATGATAATAGTGGCATTTTTGTTGTTGATGCTGAATTAAAGAAGAGTAAATTTCAGTTTGACTCAAACTGGCCTGTGATTAATGACTTTTCTGCTAACTTAAATTTCACCAACAACAGTATGCTAATAACAGCTCGAGGTGGTGAACTCACGGGTATTGATGTTACGGGTGTTAAGGTTGCTATTGATGATTTAGAAGGTCAGCAAATATTGACGGTTGCAGCGAAATTTAAAGATACCCAACCCAGTGCAGTAAGTGACTTAATGAATAATAGTCCGCTGGTTAAAACGGTGGGAGAAACCCTAAACCAGTTACAAGTATCACAAAAAATTTCGGGTAGCTTTGCGCTAAATCTACCTTTGAATGATCTCGACAGTGTTGTGGCTAGTGGTAAAGTTGAATTTAAAAATAATCAATTAGCCCTACAAGCGCCCGCCATGAACTTTACCGAAGTTAATGGCGAGTTAACTTACAAAAATGATGTTATAAATACCGCAGGCTTAACGTTAAATTGGCGCGAAATGCCTTTAGCCTTATCGATAGAAGCAAATAACAACCACAGTGAATACTATCAAACATTGATTAACTTACAAGCGAAATGGCCTGAATCTTCTTGGAAAAAAGAGCTACCTGAAATACTGAAAAAGTATGGAAGCGGACAGTTAGATTGGCAAGGTGACTTAAGCCTTAGAATGTATCGCCAAGGTGGTATTACCTATGAGTTACTGCTTGATTCAACTTTTGATAAATTAACTTTTTCATTGCCGTCCCCCTATAAAAAAATAGCTGGAGAAGCCGTTAATCTGCTCGTAAATGTATCTGGTCAGAAAAATTTATCAGTCATTAATGCTCAAATAGGTAAAGAGCTGAATTTTTATGGAGAATTAAATCATCGTAAAGTGCAATTTAATAAGGCACATTTAGTACTCGGTAATGAAAATATGCTGTTGCCTACCGAAGGTTTCCATATAACCACTAATTTGTTTACGGCATCGGTGACTGAATGGCAGCCGTTAATTTTAGATATTCTTGATGCAATAGCGCAAGTGCCGGCGAATACACAAGAAAACAGTGTTGCGCTGTTAAGTGCACCTAAACGTATCCGTGGTCAGGTTGCGAAACTTGATGTGTTAGGGCAGGAATTGACCGACGTGTCTTTTAATTTACTTGATAATGAACAATGGTGGTTACTTGAGTTACAAGCCAGAGAAGCGCGAGTTAAAGCTAAATTTTATCCTGACTGGCATCAGCAAGGCATAGATATTGATGCTGACTTCATTCATTTAGCCGTCGAAGATGAACTTGCAACGCAAACCGCTATTCAACAATCATTAGAAGAGAGTCTCAGCAACGATATTATTTTTGCTAACATTCCACCTATTCGTGCAAAATGTACCAGTTGTACCTATGGACGTTTTGATTTCGGTGACGTTGATTTTTCGATTGAGCGATCCACTGCCGATACCTTAGCCATAAAGAAATTTACGGCTAAACGGGGTAAAACACAATTAAACTTTGATGCAAGCTGGCAACACAGTAAAGATATTTCGCAAACAAACATTACAGGTCAGCTGCAAGCTAAAAACTTTGATCGTGAAATGGAAAAATTAGGTTACCCTTCAACCATCAAAGATAGTGAGTTAGACTTAGATTATGCAGTTAATTGGACGGGTAGCCCTTTCGATTTCAAATTAGAAAATTTTAATGGTATTAGCAACGTTGAACTCTCTGATGGGTATTTAGCAGAAGTGCCTGATTCAGCTAGAGCCTTCTCATTACTGAGCTTACAGTCACTGGTACGTAAATTGAAGTTCGATTTTCGAGATATTTTTAGTGATGGTATGTTTTATGATTCCATTAAAGGTAATTTTGAAGTTAAAAACGGTGTGATTTATACTGATAATACCTTTATGAAAGGTGCAGCAGGCGATTTGTCTATTAAAGGTAATACCGACTTAAATGATCAGGTATTAGATTATAAAATGTCTTATAAACCTAATTTAACGTCAAGCTTACCTGCAATTGCTTGGATCGCAACATTAAACCCGCTGACCTTTATTGGCGCACTGGCCCTCGATGGTGTTATTACTTCTCAAGTTGTTTCTGAATATAAAATTGAAGTTACAGGGCCGATAGAGTTACCTGTAATCAAAGTTGTTGATAAGAAAACTCAAAATATTAAAGTGGGTCGTTCAACTCCCCCTGAAATTATTGAGACCATACCTCAAAAAAATAATAATCCCTCTGTTGATTTTGGGAATAAAGATAAGGGTATTAAAGATCACAAGGAAATCAACTTAGATGGTTAGATTGACGGCAATACAACTATGCTCAGTGCCTAATGTTGAAGAAAACCTTGTGATTATTGATGCTGAACTAGCACGCTTAGCACCGCATTCAGCCAATGATGAACATATTGTTGTGTTACCCGAGTGTTGCTTGTTTTTTGGAGGAAAAGACGCGGAGCAGTTAAGTGTGTCGAAACTCTTATTAAAAGACAAACTTGCGCAATTGGCTAAAAAATATAAAGTGTTTTTAGTCGCCGGCAGTATTCCTCTGGTCACTTCACCCAAAATTGAAGACAAGTTTACGAACAGTAGTTGTATTTTTTCACCACAAGGTGAAGAATTAATACAGTACGATAAAATACATTTATTCGATGTGAATGTTGAAGATAGCGAAAAAAGTTATCGAGAATCTCGCTATACTCAAGCAGGTCATAAAATTTGTTGCTTGAAAAGTAAAACGGTCAATATTGGCTTAACAATATGCTATGACTTAAGATTTCCTGAGCTTTATCGTAAGCTTCAGCAATTGGGTGCTGATATTATTACAGTTCCCAGTGCGTTCACTGCGGTTACGGGTAAAGCACATTGGCAAATATTATTACAAGCACGTGCTATTGAAAATCAAGTATATATTGTCGCTGCAGGTCAACAGGGTATTCACTGTAATGGTCGAGAAACATGGGGCCACAGTATGATTATCAGTCCTTGGGGGGAAATACTCACTTGTTTAGAGCAAGGTATTGGTAGCATTAGTATTGAATTTTCTCGAGAAGCACTAGAGAAAGTAAGAAAAGCAATGCCTGTTATCGAACATAATCAATTTGAAAACACATTAAAAACTCCAAAATTAAATAAATTAATACGATAAGTGAAAAATATGAATAGTGTTGAGCGTGAACTTTTAGCAGATAGTCAAATTGACCGAGATCTTTTAGATCAAACGTTAAACAATATATATCAACGTAAAATTGATTTAGCGGACTTATATTTTCAGTCAAGTAGCCATGAATCATGGATGTTAGAAGACGGCATAGTCAAAGAAGGCTCTTACAATATTGAACGTGGCGTTGGGGTACGGGCAATATCAGGTGAAAAAACAGGTTTTGCATATTCTGATGACATATCTCCAATGGCTTTACAAAAAGCAGCCGACGCAGCTAAAGGTATTGCTAATGCAGAACAGAATGGTCGAGTACTTGCTTTTAAAAGCCAAGCGGTTAAATCAGTTTATCAAGATATTGATCCTTTAGGCAGTTTAGCGCAAGAACAAAAAATCACCTTGATGCATGAAGTTGAAGCTCATGCACGTTCGATTGATAAACGTGTTCAGCAAGTTATTGTAAGCTTATCGGGCGTTTATGAAAAAATACTTGTTGCGGCTAGTGATGGAACCTTTGCGACAGATATACGCCCACTGGTTCGCTTAAATTGTTCAGTACTCGTTGAAGATAATGGTAAACGTGAACGGGGCAGTGCAGGTGGTGGTGCTCGTACAGATTATAGCTATTTCTTTGAGCTTGAAAATGGTAAAGCGCGTTATTTAGCTTATGCAGAAGAAGCGGTTCGTCAAGCCTTAGTCAATGTTGTGGCAATAGAATCGCCGGCCGGTATGTTACCTGTGGTACTTGGCTCGGGTTGGCCGGGTGTTTTATTGCATGAAGCGGTTGGGCACGGTTTAGAAGGCGATTTTAATCGTAAAGGCTCATCGGCATTTTCAGGAAAAATCGGTCAAAAAGTAACCTCTGATTTATGCACTATTGTTGATGACGGTACTATTGCTAACCGTCGTGGTTCAATTTCAATTGATGATGAAGGAACACCCGGACAATACAATGTGTTGATCGAAAAAGGTATTCTTAAAGGCTATATGCAAGACAAGCATAATGCGAAGTTAATGGGCGTCGCGCCTACAGGTAATGGTCGCCGTGAGTCTTATGCGCATTTACCTATGCCAAGAATGACTAATACTTATATGTTGGCAGGTGAACACGACCCGAAAGATATCATTAAGTCTGTAAAAAGAGGCATCTATGCGCCGCACTTTGCGGGTGGTCAGGTTGATATTACCTCTGGAAAATTTGTTTTCACCAGCTCTGAAGCTTACCTTATTGAAAATGGTGAAATTACCTCGCCAATTAAAGGTGCTACGTTAATTGGTAGTGGTCCTGAAGCGATGAAGAATGTCAGTATGGTCGGTAATGACCTAAAACTTGATGCAGGTGTTGGTGTCTGTGGTAAAGACGGGCAAAGTGTTCCTGTTGGTGTTGGACAACCTACGTTAAAAATTGACGGAATGACGGTTGGTGGTACGCAGTAACTTACACTCAATAAAGTGATTAGTGATATAAAGTCACCGGCAATAGGTAATGTATATTGTCGATGACTTTTTTATGCTGCGCTGTAGGATAAAAACACGATTTTTTTGCTATAAATCGGGATATTAATAACAAGAAGTACTATTTCTTATTGCAGGGATTGAAATAACCTATCAATTGTTATAATGTAACAACCTATGCGTAGTAATTACTTTTTATTTACACAGTTTTTTTCACAGCGTCGGCAATCAATAATAAGTTTATTGATCATGTCTGCATTTCTGTGCGCCACGCTTAGTCATAGTTCGCATGGTGAATTAATACCTGATAATGTTGAATTACAGCAATGTAAACTGTGTCAGCATAACATTGATACGCCAAAGAATAATATCACCTTAAAACGGGTTAACCTCAGTAATTATCAACAATTCACGCAAACGTTAATTATAGTTAATCGTTACACGCCATTTTATTTGATACCACAGTTACGTGCCCCCCCTATTCAATAGATAAAAATAAACACAGTTCAAAAATAAACAATTTAGGAAATTAGCTTAATCGCTAATCTCCTTTAGATCTATCTATTGGAAAAAAAATGAAATCAATTTATATCAATAAAATTGCACCTTTGTGTGCCTTATCATTATTAATGGTCGGCGCTGCCAGCCATGCGCAACAGTTTTCAGGCGTAGTACTTGATGCCGATGGCAACAGGATTGCGAAAGCTAAAGTTTCTTTGGTTAATACTAAATATAAAGTAGTTACTGACGAAAAAGGCCAATTTACTTTTAGTGACGTTGGTGTTGGTAAAGTAGAAGTTCATGTTAGCGCTAAAAACTTTAGTCATATCAACGAGTATTTCACCATTACCGATAAAGACATGACCGAGGTGAAAATTTCACTGCGGGCTACTGTTATGGAAGTGGTCGATGTTTATGCTACACCTTTGCATTCATCGAGTATTGAGTCAGCATTGCCGGTGAATGTTATTTCAGGTGACGACTTGCGCTTAAAGCAAGCATCTACTTTAGGTGAAACACTGAAAAATGAAGTCGGAGTTCATTCAAGTTATTTTGGCCCAGTTGCAAGTAGTCCGATAATACGCGGTATGGACGGACCAAGAGTGTTGATCACGCAAAATGGTTTAGACGTAGGAGATGCTTCGCGTGTTGGACCTGACCACGCGGTTGCAGCCGAAGCTGGTACAGCACAGCAGGTAGAAGTTTTACGTGGGCCTTCAACACTCTTTTATGGCAGTGGCGCGATTGGTGGTGTGGTGAATGTTGTTGATAATAGAATACCAAAAACCATTGATAATCAGGTTGACTATTTACTTAAACACAATGATGTTGCTGATGAAAGTGAAGCGACGTTAAGTATTAATACCGGTTACAAAAGTTTAGCCTTACACCTTGATGCTTTTTGGCGTGAATCAAATGATTACAAGATCCCAGGCTATGCGACTGCAGCAGAAGACCATGATGAGCATGAAGAAGATCATGATGAACATGAAGGCGAAGAAACTAAAGGTATTCTAGAGAACAGTGCCTCGAAGTCATCAGGTTTTACCGTTGGTTCAAGTTATTTGTTTGACGCAGGATATATTGGTGTTTCGTATGGACGAATGGAAAGAACTTACGGTATTCCTGGGCATTCAGAACACGGTGATGAAGAACATGAAGAAACAGGAACTGAAATCAGTGAAGAAGGCGCTGTTTTTGGTGATTTAGTACAAGACAGATATCAACTATTGAGTGAAATTAGTTTTGAAGACAGTTTTATTAATCGCTTGATTAGTAAAGCTGCTTACACAGATTACCAACATCAAGAAATTGAAGGAGGTGAAGTAGGTACTCAATTTAATAATGAGATGTTAGAAACACGCTTTGATCTTTACCATCAAGCTGTTGACGGTTGGAAAGGTGCATGGACATTACATTATAAAGAGAATGATTTTAAAGCGATTGGAGAAGAAGCATTCACCCCTCCTTCGAATACAGAATCTATTGCCGTTGCTTGGCTTGAAGAAAAACATGTAGACAATGTCTTGTGGCAAGTTGGGGTACGGGTTGAGCATGTAGAACTGAGTGCGAGTGGCGCTGTAGATTTGCATGATGAACATGATGATGAACTCGACAACCATAACGAAGCAGCGGTTTATTTTGATAAGCAAAGCTTTACGCCTATAAGTGCGTCTTTAGGCGCTGTATGGGAATACTCAACGGGTTATAATTTAGGATTCTCTGCTGCGTTTTCTCAGCGAGCACCTTCAGCGAGTGAATTGTTTTCGAACGGTGCTCATATAGGTACAAGTACTTATGAAGTCGGGGCATTATTTACTGTGCATGAGGAAAGTCATGAAGAACACCATGAGCTACATGTAGACTTGTCTGACCAAAATGTTGAGTTAGAGACGGCTTATAATCTAGATCTCACGTGGAGAAAGTTTGAAGGGGACTTTGGTTTCGTTGCCAGTGCTTTTTATAATCATATTGACGATTATTATTACCAAGCGAATACCGGATTATTCGCAGAAGACGGACATGATAGTCACGATGAAGCTGTTGAGGATGACCACGCAGACGAAAGTGAAGGTTTACCTGTTTATGTATTTCAACAAAATAATGTTGTGATGTATGGCGTAGAAGCTGAGTTGTTTTATCAGTTAACGCCAACGCTTAAAGCAACGGTATTTACGGATTATATCCGCGCAAAGCTTACAGATAATGACAACAATAACTTACCAAGAATTCCTCCGATGCGTGTTGGTGGTCAATTTAACTATGTTACTGACAAATATTCTGCTGAGCTAAGTGCTACTCATTACTTTGAACAATCAGATACGGCTGAATTAGAAAGTAAAACAAGCGGTTACACTATGATTGATGCTAACATTAATTTTTTCATTGATGGACTGGGCGACGATATGGTGGCATTTTTGAAAGTGAATAATATAACAGACGAAGAAGCACGAGTGCATACGTCATTTCTTAAAAATGTTTCACCATTACCTGCAAGAGGGTTTACGGTAGGTATTCGAGGGAGTTTCTAAGAAGTAAAACAGTAACTTTGTAGGTGAGGTTGAAACCTCATCTACAAATTATTAATCATATTAAAATATTTATTTAAGTCGAAGACCACTTTTTTCAATAGTAATTTTATCTTTCTTCAGTAAGTTTCCAACAGTAGCTTTAAAAGTTTTTTTGCTAACACCTAAAATACGCTGAATGAGTTCAGGCGAACTTTTGTCATGCAATGGACTAAAACCGTCGTTTTCTGCAATATGTGCCAATAATTTATCGGCGAAATCGTTTACTTTCCCTTCACCTGAACGAGAGAGTGACAAATCAATACGGCCGTCTTCACGTATATTTTTAATATAACCGTCAATAATTTTACCAACGCGTAGTGGCTGAAAAATCTCATTGTCGTAAAGCAAGCCCCAATGTTTATCGTTGATTATTGCTTTAAAACCCAGGTCAGTTTTTCCACCAATCATCAATTTAACTTTATCCCACTTTTGGTAATCAGCAGGCCAAATATCAATATATTTGTCGAGTTTACTTGAAGCGGCAATGCGGTCTGTTGTGGTATCAAGGAAAATGCGTACTAAATAATATTTCCCTTCTTCCATCGCGGTGTGTTGTTGGTTGAAAGGAACAAGTAAGTCTTTAGGTAAACCCCAGTCAAGAAAAGCACCCATTTTATTTAACTGCTTAACTTTTAATGAAACAAACTCATCAACTTGACCCAATGGTTTATCGGTTGTGGCAACGATGCGCTCAGCAGAGTCGAGATAAATGAAGACAGTAATCTTATCTTCTACTTTACAATTTTCAGGAACAAAACGGTTTGGTAACAATACTTCACCGAGTTCCCCACCACCTAAATAAGCACCTTTATCGGTGACTGCAACTACAGAAAGGGTATTATATTTACCAATATCGGCCATTTGAATTTACCAAGAAAATTAATATGAAATCTTAAACGCTATAATAACGCATATCAAAAATGAAAGATGTTATTTTCTTGGTTTGGTTTGAATATATTCAGCGTGGCGTAGCTGAAGTAAATCGCCGATTTTACGGATAACATGCTCTTCAATACTTACCAGTTCACCATCAGCATAAGCCATTTTCCACAAATGCTCGACCATTGTTATGCGTTGCTCAATGGAAAAGTGTTGATTGATTTTTGAGGTGTATCGATAAAAATCAGTTGCTTGTTCACTTTGCATTAATGCTTCGTCAATAACTTGCTTAACTTCTTCTTCATTTAAATTAAACTGTTCGACCAATAAGATAGCCAGCTTAGCTTGCTCATGTTGATCAAAGTGTCCGTCAGCACGCATAACCTCACATAAAAGTACAGCACAGGCTAGCTCTATAGTAACCTCGTTAGCATTGTCTTTTGTGGCGTTGTCTGCTAAATCATTAGCTAGATTTTGAAAAAATGAACTGATTTTAGTAAGCATCTACATTCCTTAAGTTAAGACGATCATTTTATTGTTACGCTCGGCAATAAAGAAAACAAGTAGATAATGATTATATTTGATAACAAATTGTGTCTAATTGCTATTTCATCTTGGTAATATTATGATGCAAATAAATATGACAGCGCTGTCTTTTGTGGGGCGTTAAAAATAGTGTTAATTAAAGGTCTAAAAATGGTGAGTGAACAATACTTAAAAATTCAAAAAACAAAAGTAAAGAATAAAAGGCTACTCTCTATTGATGCTTTACGTGGCTTTGATATGTTTTGGATTTTGGGTGCAGAAAGCTTATTTGCCGGATTGTTCATACTAACCGGTTGGCCTATTCTAGCGATATTTGCCGAGCAAATGGAACACAGTCTTTGGCACGGATTTCGTGCTTATGATTTAATATTTCCACTCTTCATTTTTTTATCGGGTGTTAGCTTAGGTATTGCAGCAAAGCCCTTATCAAGTTATGAACCAGAGCAAGCAAAATCAATTTTACATCATGGTATTAAGCGTTTATTGCTGTTAATAATTTTTGGTATCTTATACAACCATGGCTGGGGCAACGGTATCCCTGCATCACTTGATGGCATTCGTTATGTTAGCGTTTTGGGGCGTATAGGTATTGCTTGGTTTGTGGCTGCTATGTTGGTTTGGTATGCGAGTGAAAAAACACAATGGTTAGTCGCAGGCGTTCTTTTAATAGGGTATTGGCTACTCTTAAATTTTGTTACTTTGGGTGGTTATGGAGGGGGCGATTTTTCAGCCAACGGTGCATTGAACGCTTGGTTTGATCAAAATTTATTACCCGGTATAACTTATCAAGAAATGGCTATTGACCCCGAAGGCATACTCTCTAACGTTACCTCTATAGTAAATGCACTAGCCGGTGTATTCATTGGTCGTTATATGATAAAAAATATATCATCTCCTAAAGAACTATTAATTGGCTTGCCTATTATGGGTTTATCTGTTTTAGCGTTAGGTTACTTATGGGGAATCTTTTTCCCTATTAACAAAATATTATGGACAAGTTCATTTACGTTAGTGACTATTGGCTACAGTATACTTTTACTCACCTTCTTTTATTGGCTTATTGATGTATTAGATTTTACCTTATGGGCTAAATTTTTCGCGGTTATCGGTACAAACTCAATCATCGCTTATTTAGGTTCAAGCATCATTGATTGGCAATATACGTTACAAAGTATTTTTGGTGGCATTATCAATATTTTGCCTGTTGGTTGGCACCACTTTATGATTTTTAGTGGAATGGTGTTTCTTCAGTGGTTAGTCCTTTATTGGCTATATCGAAGAAATATTTTTATAAAAGTATAAATATTGGTTAAAAGTACTAATAGTTCAAAAGGCTGATTTTTAAGTGCAGCCTTTTTTTTTCTCTATGAATAAAAATAAAGTAGGTAAGTTATTGTTATAAATTATTATTTTAATTTTTATGAATGTTTGTATTCTTAATCCATTATTTCGGCTCGTATCTTGTAACAAGGATTTACAACTTAATTGCTTGTATAGACCATTAATTAGTTACTCTATATACAATTAAAAGAATTATTGTATTTGATCACATTTATGAGGACATAACAGTGATACGTAAAAAACAAATTATCATCCCTATTGCCATTCTAATCGTTGGCTTCTTATTGCTTTTTGGCCTTTCAAGTATGAAGAAGCCACCAGAAGAAAAAGCTGAAGTTGACAATAGGCCCATCGTAGCCGTTGAAAAAATTCATATTGCGCCAATGGACCTTACCGTTAATTCATATGGTGTTGTTCAACCTAAATATGAAACTGAATTGGTGGCACAAGTTAGCGGTGAAGTCGTTGAATTGGCGGATGTTTTTGTACGTGGAGGTTTTGTTGCTAAAAATCAATTGCTTGCACGTATTGATCCAAATGATTATCAAGCTGCACTCATTGATGCTGAAGCGACCATGGCTTCGGCACGTGCTTCTCTTGAAACAGAGCGTGCCCAAGGTCAAGTGGCGGAACGTGAATGGAAGCGAATTACAGATACGTCTCCTACCGAACTTAGTTTGCGTAAACCACAATTAGCACAGGAACTTGCTCATGTTAAATCAGCGCAGGCTTCAGTACTTCTTGCAAAGCGTAATTTAGAGCGTACCGAAATTAGAGCGCCGTATGATGCAATGATTGCAAGCCGTACGATTGGTTTAGGATCTTTTGTTGGTACGGGTAGTAAAGTCGGTAAATTATTCGGGACAGGTGTTGCTGAAGTTCGTTTACCCGTTGCAGATAATCAGCTGCAGTTTTTAGTCTCGCAAGGTGAAGACGCTCAGGTTAATTTGATTGGCACTTATGCAGGTAAAAATATAATTTGGCAAGCAAGGATCGTACGCAGTGAAGGTGTTGTTGATAACAAAAGCCGTATGAGCTATTTAGTTGCTGAAGTTCAAGACCCCTATGGCTTAAAAACTAAAAAAGAAACACTCAAGCATACTCCCATTCGCTTTGGCTCTTATGTTACAGCAGAAATCTTTGGTGTTAGCCTTAAAGGTGTAACCTTACTTCCCCGATACCTTGTTACCAATGGTCGCGTTGCTATTTTAGGGGCTGACTCAACATTGCACTATGTCGATATTACTATTGCTCGCGAGGACGGTTCGAATATGATCGTCACTGATGGTTTGAATGAAGGTGATCAAATCATTGTTTCAGCATTAGACTATCCGATTGACGGTATGGAATTAGCCTTACAAGGTAGTAAAAATCAAGTAACTACTGAAGAAGCTCCTGAAACACAAATCGCAAGCACTAAGGACTAGATGATGGATGATACCAATAAAGGCTTAATTGCTTGGTTCGCCCGTAATAGTGTGGCGGCAAACTTATTGATGATATTTATTTTAGTGGGTGGTTTTTTTACCATTAGCACTATTAATAAACAAATGTTCCCACAAATTAATATCAATTGGATCTCCTATACTGCGCCTTACCCCGGGGCTGCGCCTCAAGAAGTTGAAGAAGGTATAACGATTAAAGTTGAAGAAGCTTTGGAAACAGTTCAGGGTTTAAAGCGCGTAATTACCTATTCAAACCGTAATTTTTCAAATGGTTGGTTTGAAGTTGACCTTGATTATGATCCGCAAATTGTTTTAGAAGAAGTTAAATCAGCTATCGATTCTATTTCTAGTTTCCCTGATGGCATGGAGCGTATTAAAGTTGAGCGTGAAAAGTTTCGCCAAGAAGTGATGTACATCAGTCTGTATGGCGACTTAACCAATGGTGAGCTGAAAGAGTTAGGACAAAAAGTTCATAACGAAATTCAACAGCTGCCTTTTATTAACATTTCAGAATTATACAGTGGGCTAGACTACGAAATATCCATTGAGGTGAGTAAAGATAAGTTACGCGAATATGATTTAAGTTTTAGCGATATTGCTCAAGCGGTGCGTGGTTATTCACGTAATATGTCTGCAGGACAAATTCGTGCAGAAAATGGCTATATTAACTTACGTGTTGAGAACCAAGCTTATCGGGGACATGAGTTTGAGCAAATACCTGTTGTTACCTTAGCTGATGGTACTAAAGTTTTATTAGGCCAAATTGCTACAGTTATTGATGGTTTTAAAGAAGGCTTACAGTATTCAAAATTTAATGGTGAAAACTCAGTCACTATTTTTATTGGCGCGGCCAATAATCAAAGTATTACTGATGTTGCAGAAGTCATTAAAAAGTATGTTGATGACAAAGCGAAGATACTTCCTGAAGGCGTTAAGTTAGAAACTTGGGTTGATATGACCTACTATCTTGAAGGTCGCTTAACGATGATGATAGACAACATGAAAAGTGGAGCAATATTAGTTTTTATAATGTTAGCGCTATTTTTACGTGTTCGTTTAGCTTTCTGGGTAATGATGGGTTTACCCGTTTGTTTCCTCGGTACTTTATTTCTTATGCCATTAGAGTTTATCAATATCACTATTAATGTTATTAGCTTGTTTGCCTTTATTTTAGTGTTAGGTATTGTTGTTGATGACGCCATTGTTATGGGTGAGAGTGCTCATGAAGAAATAGAACAGAATGGCCATAGTACTGAAAATGTTATTCGTGGTGTCCAACGTGTTGCTATGCCAGCGACCTTTGGTGTATTGACAACTATTGCTGTATTCCTGCCTTTTCTGTTTGGTGAAGGCCCTTCCGCTGCGTTTTTTAAAGCGATTGGCTCAGTCGTGATCCTTTGTTTAATTTTTTCTTTAATTGAGTCAAAGCTTATTTTACCCGCACATTTGGTAAAAATGAAAATTAAGGCTTTTAATCCTAAAAATCCAGTCGATATATTACGTCGGTGGATTGATACCAAACTAAAAAACTTTATTGATAATATTTATCGACCCGCGTTAATCACTTTTATTAGCTATCGTTACGCGGTATTAATGTTTTTTATTAGTCTAATGCTAATTTGTGCGGGATTGTTTAATGGCGGTTTTGTTCGCTCCGTTGGTCAAGCTAAGATCCCACATGATTTTCCTCGTATTAATGTTGAAATGAATGTTGATGCCTCAGAAAAGGCGACCTTGCAAACCTTGTTAAATATTCAAGGTGTTATTAATACCATTGATAAAGAGATTGAAGCGAAATACGGGCAGTCAATGATCTCTGATATGCAGGTTGATTTACGCAGCCGAACCAGTGGTCAATTGATGGTTAAATTAGTGATACCTGAATTACGGCCCATGAATACTTTTGAACTGGCTGACTTATGGCGCGCGGCTATTCCTAATTATCCCGGTGTAAAATCGTTTACTATTGGTGATAACTTATTTGGCTCCGGTCGAGATGATGGCGATATTGCCTTTAGATTAGAAAGTAAAGACGATGCACAATTACTCGCCGCATCGAGAGAGTTAAAAACTAAACTTAACTCTTTAAAAGGTATTGGCGACGTTAATGATAGTCGTCAAACCAGTGCCAAAGAAGTTCAATTTGAATTGAAGCCATTAGCTTATAGTTTAGGCTTAACTTTAGCCGATATTGCTTCACAAGTGAGCTACAGTTTTTATGGTCTAGAAGCACAGCGTATTTTACGTGACAGCGAAGAGGTGAAGGTGATGATCCGTTACCCACTTGATCAACGAAGCTCTGTTGGCCATGTCGATGATGTTATGATAAAAACAGCTAATGGTGCTGAGTTACCTTTGTCAGAACTGGCAAATATTACCCTACAAGAGGGGGTTACACGTATTCGTCGTGAAAATGGTAATCGGACCATTAACGTTTGGGCAAGTGTCGATGCTGAGCAAGTTGAGCCATTTAAAGTTGCTAATGATATTAAAGACAACTTTATTCCCGAACTGTTAAGAAAATTTCCAAAAGTTCAAAGCGAATTGTCGGGCAGTATTCAAGAAGAAATAGATGGTCTAAATAGTCAGATACGTGATGGTGCTATCTCGTTTCTGATTGTATTCTCACTATTGGCAATACCGTTGAAATCTTATTCGCAAGCGGCGATGATTATGGTGGTGATTCCTTTTGGAGTTATTGGCTCTGTGTTTGGTCATTTTATCTTAGATATGGACTTAAGTGCATTATCTCTTATGGGAATATTAGCGGCGTCTGGTGTGGTCGTTAATGACTCCTTAGTCATGGTTGACTATGTTAACAATGCCAGGAAATCAGGCGTTAAACTAAAAGATGCAGTAATACATGCTGGTACTAAACGCTTTAGAGCTATTATGCTAACGTCATTAACAACCTTTATTGGTTTAGTACCTATTATCTTTTTTGAAGTCAGCGCGCAAGCACAAATTGTTATTCCAATGGCCATATCTTTAGCATTTGGCGTATTATTTGCAACTATCGTCACACTGGTACTGATCCCAAGTTTATACCTTATTATTGAAGATATGAAAAAGGTATTTAAGCGTAAGAAAAAGCAGCCACAACTTGAAAAAGTATTAGCGACTTAGGCGTTTTCTTCTCTCAAAGCCATTACCTTGTAATGGCTTTTTTATTTGCTTAATTGAGTTTCTATGAAAATAACTTCAGGCAAGCCAGATAAGAAAAGGTATCGTTAACAATAATAGCTGACTATAATGGCGTTAACTGCTAACAAAAAATGAAATAAAACCACCACTATGAAACATATTTATCTTTTTTCAACGCTTGCGCTAATGACAATAACAGGGTGTTCGACCACTGAAAAGGCTTGTGAAGATGTAACAATTGCCAGTGAAGAAATTAAAATTTGCCAGTCATTGCAACGCCAAATCACTAACGCTAAAGGTCATCCTGTTATACGTACTGAATTAGAACGTCGTTTTCAAGTGGATTGCATTGATGTTCGTTATTATCGTAATGATAAGCAGAAGGCTATTTGTGGCAATAAGCATAAAATTGACGAAATAATAGATGCTGAAAAAGAAGAATCTAAGCAATAACCACTCATCAGCGTAATCATAAAAGTAAGCCCTAAGAATTGCTTTTCTTTATCGCCAATTCTCTAATTAACATGATCAATTTAAGGATGTGCAGTATGTTTAAACAAATGACTTGTGTTGTTTTATCTGTTGGTATTTTGATGTCATGCCAGCAAAAATCAACTAATCCAATAGATAAGTCGGCTCAATTAGACGTTGTTGCCAAATCAGAGGTTTCTAAAGTGTCAGTCAAACCCTCTCAAACTAAAGTTGACCTGAAACAGCTGTCATTTACAGCAACAGTAAAATATATGAATTTGGAAGGCGGTTTCTTTGGTTTAGTATCCAAAGAAGGTAAGCATTGGTTGCCGATGAACTTAAATAAAGAATTTCAGCAAGATGGTGCTGTTATTAAAGTGAGAGGAAATGCGCTAACGGGTATGATGACGACTCAACAATGGGGAACACCTTTTTCAATTAAGCACATTGAGTTAATTCGCGCGGGTCGAAAAGGCACTGCAGATAATTTATTATAGTTTTATTTGCAAACGAGAGGTTGCATTAACAAGGTTAGTTGAGGGTTTTTGTTTGAAACACTAATTTGATATATGCTTCGATATTGTTTTTCTGTCATCGGTAATACTGATATTTGGCTTATTAATTCAGCCAATTGTGGTGTGGTGTTACTATGGCCGAAGACAACCGTGTTTTCTTTCTCTTTCATTAGTTGCCGGGCAAGTTGTTCTAACTTGTTTGGGGCATAGTTCTTTATTGCAAGCTTTTGTTGTTGTGCCAGCGGAGCAGCCGTTGCCATAGTGCGCTGGTAGCGCGTACTGTATATTTTTTTTACTTTTGCATGCTCTAAAATACTGGCCAGTTGCCTAGCACGAAACTTCCCACATTGTGTTAGTCCTGGATCGTCTTGATCTGTTTTCTGTTCAGCATGGCGAATCAAATAAAGACTATAGCTCTTCTCTTCACTTTTTTGATGCTTTTTTTCCGCAGCTTGAACCATAAAAAAAGGTATGCCGATAAAAATAAATAACGCTAAAATTAATTTATTCATTCGTAACATACCTTTCTTATTCGTTAATTTAGTACTTATTATTTAAAATAAACGGTTCAAACCATTTAGCGCTGCAACACGAAATGCTTCAGCCATTGTTGGGTAATTGAACGTAGTGTTAACAAAGTATTCAATCGTATTACCCCCATTGGTTTGTTGCATAATAGCTTGACCAATATGAATTATTTCAGCAGCATTTTCACCAAAACAATGAATACCTAATATTTCTTTGGTTTCCCGATGAAAAAGCACTTTCAATGAACCCACTAAACTATTTGATATCTGTGCTCTGGCTAAATGTTTGAATTGAGCACGACCTACTTCATAAGGAATTTTTGCAGCGGTAAGTTCTTGTTCTGTTTTACCCACTGAGCTTATTTCTGGTATGGTATAGATACCGGTAGGAATATCAGCAATAAGTTTTGCGGTACTGTGATGATCTATCATCGCTGAAGCGGCTAGTCGGCCTTGGTCATAAGCGGCACTAGCTAAGCTAGGATAACCAATAACATCACCGACAGCATAGATATTATCTACACTGGTTTGGTATTGATTATTGACTTTAAGCTGCCCACGACCATCGGCTGTTAGTCCTGCATTTTCAACTTTTAAGTCTGCAGTATTACCGGTACGTCCGTTAGCAAATAATAAACAGTCAGCACGCATTTTTTTACCCGACGCTAAATGAACAACGACAGAATCATCAGATGCTTCAACACTTTCAATAGCTTCTCCATGGCGAATAACAACACCATTATTCCATAAGTGATAACTAAGAGAATCAGACATCTCAGCATCTAAAAATGATAATAATCTATCGCGTGTATTAATTAAGTCAACCTTGACTCCAAGTCCCCTAAATATCGATGCGTACTCAGAGCCAATAACTCCTGCACCATAAATAATGATAGAACGGGGATCATGCTTGAGTGATAAAATAGTATCCGAGTCATAAACCCGAGGATGATTGAAATCAATATCACTTGGTCTATAGGGATGTGAACCTGTAGCAATAACAATTTGTTTTGCGGTTATTTGCTCAACAGAACCATCACTTTTAATTATTCTAAGCGTATGCGCATCTATAAATGAAGCTTCTCCGGCAACCAGTTCAACGCGGTTACGGTCATAAAAACCACTGCGTAATTGGACTTGCTTGCGAATGACGGATGATGCGTGTTTGAGGATAGCAGGAAATGTTAAATGCTTTGCTTTTTCATGACCTCTGAAAAGCGGGCTGGCATTATATTCAATGAGTCGGCTAACACTTTGTCTTAAAGCTTTTGAGGGAATAGTTCCCCAATGCGTACAGCCACCACCAACGTCTTTATAGCGTTCTACAATGGCAACACGTTTTTCTTTTTTAGAGAGTTCCATGGCAGTGCCTTCGCCACCAGGACCCGTACCAATAATGATTGCATCGTAATCGTAATCATTGATGATTTTTATCGTTGTTTTAGCTTTGTTTTTGGTTGCCAAAATCTTACCTTAAATTCCTACTAGGATTAAAAATTTTAGCAGGAATTTAGACGTCTGACTATGTAAAAGCGTGATCTACACTGTAATACTTAAATAGAAGAAAGTTTTATGCAAGCTGTGTTAATAAACGTTGAAAATGTTGTTGCTGGTCAGCAAGGTGCTGTTTAAACTCTTGATACTGCGCAGCTAACTCCGAACTTTCAACATCAGCAATTAATTTATCACGTTTACTGGCAAGTAATTTTTTACGAACATCATAATAGTCATTAATTCTAGCAATTAATAAATCATACTCTTGCTGAAGCTTTTCACGCATCTGTTCGGCATTTGGGTGAGCTAGGAGCTTCTTTTGGCTACGCTTAAGCACCATTGCTAATCGAGCTTTCTCAATTTTATCATCTGGATAGGTACGAAGTTTTGAAGTTAACTTTAAAAATTCACAGCCTTTAATTAACCATTTAGTGGGATCAAATTGCCACCAACGAATACCATTACGATAATCATTTTCAAAAATATGATGGTAATTGTGGTAGCCCTCACCAAAGGTCAAAAATGCAAGAAAACCATTGTCTCGAGCGCTATTTCTTTCGGTGTAAGTTTGTTTACCCCAAATGTGCGCTAAAGAATTAATAAAGAAAGTTGTATGGTGGTTCAAAACCAAACGTAGGAAACCCACTAAAAGCAAGCTGCTTATAATGTCTCCATGCCATAAGCCAAATACTATGGGCATACCAAAGTTCATCAGTATTGTTAGTAATAAGTAGTTTCTGTGCTGCCACATGACTATAGGGTCTTTTTGCAAATCACGGGTGTTGTCGTAATTAGCATATCGATGTGCTTGATACTCTCGTAGCATCCAGCCTATGTGAGAATACCAAAAGCCCCTTTTTGCGGAATAAGGATCCTTTTCATTATTATCAACATGCTTATGATGAATTCTATGATCTGATGACCAATGTAAAATACTATTTTGTAAAGCGAATGCACCACCGAGTGCAAAGATAAAACGCAAAGACCAATGCGCTTGATACGTTTTATGTGACCATAAACGATGATAACCGGCAGTAATCGACATACCACAATAAATAAAGCAGCAGAATGCAACCGTAAGCTCAGTGTTATCAAAGCCGTGTGTTATTGCTCTATATGGAACAGCTATTGCTGCTACTAAAAAGGTAATTAAAAACACACTAAAATTTAGCCAAACGATTTTAGGTTTGTTCATGTAATAAAAATTCCATCTGTAAAAAAACGAACACTGAATTAAAATTTTCAGTGTACACGTGTACACTATTTTAACTTTGATGACTTTGCAGTCAAGGTAATTTTTATTATAATTTTAATTACCAAGTAATATTACCTTCTTTATAAAACAATATTAGTGATCAAGTTTCTAGTAAATAGATGAGAATTCAGTATGATAAGGTTAAGCTAAAGAATAGGTTAATTAAGCAATGAGTGGCATTAGAGCACAGCAAAAAGAAAAAACACGTCGACAATTAATTGATGCAGCTTTAGGGCAGCTTAGCAGCGAACGGAGCTTTTCTAGTTTGAGCTTACGCGAAGTCGCTAAAGAAGCAGGTTTAGCTCCAACCTCATTCTATCGACACTTCTCTGACATGAACGAATTAGGTTTAACACTGGTAGATGAAGCAGGCCTAACTCTACGTCAGTTAATGCGACAAGCGAGACAGCGTATTGAAAAAGGAGGCTCTGTTATTCAAATTTCTGTCGTTACTTTTATGGAATTTATTGAAAGTAACGGTAATATATTTCGCTTATTATTACGAGAGCGCTCAGGTACGTCAGCTGCTTTTCGAGCTGCAGTAAACCGAGAAGTCCGTTATTTCACTTTAGAGTTATGCGATTATTTACAGCAAGCAAATAAATTAAACGCAGATGTGGCTTTTTTGCAAGCTGATGCTGCTGTTACTATTGTATTCAGTGCTGGCTCTGATGCTTTAGATGTCGATAAAGACGATCGTCAGCAGATCGCACTACGAACAATACAACAATTACGCTTTATTGCTCGCGGTGCTGCAGAATTTAGCAACCGAGGTTTAAAAAGTAAAACCTAATCAATTAATTTTTTACGCGATAAAATAACGCCGGTTTCAACATGGTGTGTGTAAGGAAATTGATCAAATAATGCAAATTTTTCAATGTTATGTGTTTTTACTAGTTCAGTGAGGTTATCTTTTAAGGTATCAGGGTTACATGAAATATAAACAATACGTTCAAATCGACTCACTAACTCAACACTGTCAGGGTCAAGCCCCGCTCTTGGAGGATCAACTAAAACGGTATCGTAATTATAACTTTTTAGATCAAAGTCTTCTAAACGACGAAATTCACGTTCACCGTTCATCGCTTGACTAAAATCTTCACTCGACATTCTTATAATATCAACATTGCTTAGCTGGTTAGCAGCAATATTATTTTGTGCTGATTTTACTGATGTTTTTGATATTTCTGTGCCTAACACACGATCAAAATTTTCAGCTAATGCGATGCTAAAGTTACCATTGCCACAATAAAGTTCGATTAAATCACCACCAATATTTTGAGTGCCTTGCTTTGCCCAAAGTAACATCTGCTCATTAACGTGACCATTGGGTTGAGTAAAACTATTTTCTACTTGCTCGTAGATATAAGTTTTATCACCAACAGTTAGGCGCTCAGTGACAAAATCTTTATTAAGAATAAATTTTTGCTTCTTGGCTCTACCAATAATGTCAACAGGGGCGATTGCCGAAAGTGTTGCTTTTAACATAGCGGCATCAGTCAGCCACTGCTCATCTAATTGTCGGTGATATAATAAGCTAATTAATAACTCTCCACTTAGAGTTGATAAAAAGTCAACTTGAAACAGCCTATGACGAAGTGAAGGTTTATCTTTAATTTCATCAAGCAAGGCTTTCATTGCCTGATTGATTAACTCACTAGCAACAGGGAAATTATCTACTCGATATTTTTCTTTTGTTTCACTATTAAACATAATGTAAAACAAGTCATCACCATCGTGCCAAAGCCTAAATTCTGCTCTTAATCTATAATTTATAGGCTCTGATCGAAAAACATCAAAGCTAGGCAAGTCAAATTCACTAAACAATTTAGCGATATCATCCTGTTTATTTTCAAGTTGTTTATCATAAAATTGAGGTGCGATGTGACTAAACATATATAAGCCTTAAACATAGAAATAATTAAACGACATTATACTCAATATTAGCGAGTATTATAGAAGCGCTGAGTTTAGCGACTGTGATTACTTTGTCTAGTCATTTGTCTATAATTTTATTGGTGTGATGGGCTCAAGATTAAAGGTTTATCTGTAAATGCCGATATTATAACCATATTAAATTTAAGGATCTGTAGATCTTTAATTGTGTTTAGTTAACCTTTAATTAGATACCGGAGTATTGTAATGAATAAAATTGATAATCAAACAACTTTGCCAAATTACAAAGGGCAAAGATATCAAGCGGAACACATGAAAAACGAAGCGGTTAAAAAGCATATACCAGCAGAGTCTTTCGATAATTTAGCACTAAGAAATCGTGCTTCTATTACTATGAAAATTATATTTCAGTCAGTTTCTAGTCATATATCGGCAAAGTTTGAAAAATTTAATTATACACAACCCAATAAAAATGTTGTTCAGAGCAATATAATAGCTAAAGAACCATTAATTAACAGTGAATCTTCATCTGCTATTTTTGATTTTGAAGCGGTTGCTCGAACGGTTATGGACTTTGTCGGTGGCAGTATTCTTGCTGCGCAAGCTAATGGTGCGAGTGATGATGAATTAAAAGAAATGTTTGAGCAAGGACGAGCAGGAGCTAACTTAGGTATTGATCAAGCGATGGGTGATTTAAAAGATCTATCAATATTTGATGATGAATTAGGTCAAGGTATTGAAAAAAGCCGCGACCTTATTAATAAGAATATTGATGACTTATATAAAAAGATATTTCCTGCAGAGAAAAATTCAAAGAGTAATATAGATATAGAGAGTCCAAAAATTAGAAACGCAGCATTAAACAGCGAACTTTATGTAAGTAACTCAAAAAAGAGTGATCTTAGTATTACGACCACTGACGGTGATATTGTTTCAATATCATTTAGCGAATTACAAGAGTACGGCAATAAAAAAAGTGCTCGGCACCAAGAGAGTAACAGAGGCGTTTCAGAGAACTATACTATGGTAAGTAGCGAGTATAATGAGGTGAATTTTTCCTACAGTGTTGATGGTGATCTCGATGATGAAGAGAAAGCGGCCATTGAAGCATTAATAAAAGATGTAAACTCACTACAGAAAGATTTTTTCAGTGGTAATGTTGTTCAAGCCTTCGAAAAATCGGTTGAACTCGGTTTTGATAATGACCAAATAGCTAACTTTAGTATGGACATGCAACAAACTAAAACAAGTTATGTTAGTCAAAGTTATACAGAAATAGCTGAGTTTGGCGAGAGAGATTTACCAAGCGTTAATAAAGAACTGAGACCCTTAATTGATTTTTTAGGTCAATTTAAACAACTTCAAGAGGCAGCAAACACCCTTTTATCAAAAAAAGAGGATGCTTTTGGCCAACTACTAGATGCGGTGTTTAAGGCTGAATTTGGCGAAAATAAAGAAGTCAAAGACAAGTTTAATAAAGTGATTGATACAATTAAGCCAGATAATAAAAGTAAGTAAGCGTTATCATTGTTTTTAATCGATAAAAAAACCCACTTTAAAGCGGGTTTTATCATTAAAGATTAAAAAGCGGTAATGTTATTCTTCTTCGGCATTTTTTTCTGGACGTTCCTTCGCTTCACGCACTTTTAACGTGCGCTGTTGAAACTCAGTATCATTGAGTGATGAAACAGCTGCATCAGCTGCATCGGCAGACATTTCAACAAAACCAAAACCACGACGTTTACCGGTGTGCTTGTCTTTCATTAAACGAACAGAATGAACTTGGCCGTGTTCAGAGAATAATTCTCTAATCGATGACTCATTTGCTCTATAGGGTAAATTCCCTACATATAGTGTTTTTACTTCTTCATCAGCACTTTCTGCTGAACTTGATGTACCAATAAGAGGAGCAATAAAAGCACTAACTAAAACTAGTACAGCTGTTATAACTGGTGTGTTGCCTATAAACGTTGATAAAAAGTAAGCAATTACAGTAAATATTACTGCGACGATAAATGTTAACCTTTGAGGAGACTTCATATATGAATACCTAATTATTATTTTAAATTCTAAATTAAAAAACTAAATTGCTGTTGCGATGCTATTAGCTTTGAATATTGTGCAAAAGTTGTAAAAAAGATAAGTGTCATTTATATGTAAATAACACCTTACTTATATTAAGCAAAAATTAAAAAGTTTACTACACTAAATAAACATATTAATTAAAAGCACTATTTTAACGTTCAACTTACTCTCATTAATAGACTATTAAATTAAGTACCGCAAAAAATTTAAACGATCAGAGAGTATATTACTCATATTGTCTTTATTTACAGCAAACAAACTAAAAGATGAAAATAGTGCTTGATCCTTTTTAGAAAATGTCTAGAATGCGCTCCAGTTCCAAGGGGTTCAGTTAAAACGAACCACGAAAGAGCTGTTTTGATAAGTTAACTACATAGCTTTAGGGTTTATTCGTTAACTTAACGTTTTAAAAATAGAGTTTGAATATTCGAAAGAAACTTCAAATTAAATTAAATAAAACGTTGACATCGAAACAGAGTTGCGTAGAATACGCATCTCGCTTCAGGCAAGGCCTGCAGCAATGGAGCAACGCTCCAAAGGTATAAACGAATGGGTTTTATATCTAACTCTTTACTTTGAGTAAATGAGTTTTTCTTTAACAATTAGTTATC
>NZ_JACGUX010000084.1:0-24598 GCF_014076915.1 Colwellia sp. MB02u-14 | reverse complement strand
TAAAGATTAAAGATTAAAGATTAAAGATTAAAGATTAAACGTTTACCTTTAATGCATGGTCTATTTGCATGCCCCCCACCTAGGGGGGTTTTTTTTATATTGTTGTGATCGTTCGTTTATCAATTTACGTATAGATTAATATTATTATAGAGGTAATGAACATATGAAAAATAACAATATAAGCTTACCGATTTTCCCTTTACCCATATTCCTTTTACCTGAAGGTGTAACAAAGCTGAGAATATTTGAACCTCGTTACTTAAAAATGATAAGCATAGCCTCTCAAGGTGATGGTTTCGTTATCTGGTCAAAGAATGCGAATAATTCAATATACAATTCTTTATGGGGGAGTTGGGTTGAAATTATTAACTTTGATCAAGGTCAAGATGGTATATTAGAGGTTGATGTTAAATGTAAATCTTTGGTGAAACTCAGTGATATTGATATAGACAGGGATAAATTATACTTTGGTAATATTAAGGAAATAAATCATTGGTCACAAACTGAGATAGATATCAACATTGTTGAACTTTCAACGTCATTAGCAGATGTTTTCGATGCCAATCCCAGTTTAAATCAATTATATCCTCACAAAGCTATTGATAGCCCAGGTTGGGTGATAGCTCGGTGGTTAGAACTTTTACCTATTAATATTGATGTTAAAACGACATTTATCGTTGAAAGTAATTTTCAGACAGCAAAAGAGTTGGTCCAATCTGTTATTAATCAATAAGTAAATTTATCCCACAAGTGATCTTTCTCAAATTTTATGCGTATAAAGCTTCATACACAATAAAAATCGGTGATGGAAGTGATACAAACTAACTTGCTAAGCTCAGTGACAAATGTTAAATCTAGTAACATGACAGATAAAATAAATCATCCTCAGCTTTGTCAGTGGCTTAACGACGTTGCAAGCGCGAGAGATAAAAAAGCATTCACCGACTTGTTTCAATTCTTCGCGCCAAAAATTCAGCGAATTGCTCGTAATAAGTTTCCTAATGAAGCGCAAGCTAGCGAAGTAGTTCAAGAAACGATGAGTAATGTTTGGCGAAAGGCACATCTCTTTGACAAAGACAAAGGGGCCGCTACTACTTGGGTCTATACAGTAATGCGTAACGTTACCTTTGATATGCTACGTAAAATCAAAGGTAATAAAGAAGATAACCTCAGTGACGACATTTGGCCCCTTGCGGAAAGCCAAGTAAGTGAAGATGAATCATTTGACGACCATCTCGAAAATAAAGAGCTTTTATCCGTAATTGAACAGTTACCTGAAGCCCAGCAACAAGTTGTTAAAGGTTTCTATTTTATGGAAATGTCGCAAGAGCAACTTGCAAACCATCTAAATCTACCCTTAGGTACTATAAAATCTCGTTTGCGTTTAGCTTTAGCCAAACTCAAAGTGCAGTTAGGAGAAAATCATGATTAAACATCACCCTAAATTTGAGTTAATACAGTCTTTTGTTAATGGCGACTTACCCGCATCATTATCAGCTGGCATATCGATACATGCTAGTATGTGCCCAGTTTGTCAGCAAAAAATCTCATTATTAACGGATCAAGTCGCTGACCTTAATTTTGATGAATCATATGCAAACACTGCTGTGCTTGATCATAATTCAGCTACTCAAGAGTTGCCAGCAATAGACTTTGAAGACATGATCAGTGCGATAACCGAAACTGATCATATTGATGTTATGCAAGCGGTTAAAATTAAATCAGTAAATTTTAAAGATAAGTCTTATCAATTACCAACCGCACTTAATAGTATGCTGTTAGGGAAAACTGCTCATATAGGAAAGTTGGCAAGAAGACGCATTCAACTTGATGAAAATGAAATTCATACCAATCTACTACATATGGAACCTGATGGCTCTGTTCCTCAGCATACTCATAAAGGTTTTGAGTTAACGCTTTTATTGGAAGGCTCTTTTCACGATGAAGAAGGCGAATATGTCAAAGGTGACTTTATTATGTTAGATGGTCAACATCTGCATAATCCAATTTCAAGCAGCGGTTGTCTTTGTTATACTGTCGCAAACGACTCAATGCACTTTACGCAGGGCATTAACAAATTGCTTAATCCGATAGGTTCATTTATCTATTAACTAAGCGCATGCTGTAAGATTTTAGGGAAATATATGATTCATTCTGTTGACAAAGAAGATTTACTTATAGGCATTAGTGCTTGCTTGATTGGTGAAAAAGTCCGTTTCGATGCAAGTAACAAACCTTCAGCATTTTGTATTAAAGAGTTTAGTAACCATGTAACGTACAAAGCTTTTTGTCCAGAAGTTGCGATAGGACTGCCCATCCCTAGGCCTACTATCCGTCAAATAAAAAAAGATGATGTTATTCACGTATCTCGTCCAGATGGCAGTGGCGATGTCACCGAAGCGCTGAAACTCTATGCGCTTAAAGTCGCTAGTGCGACTAAAGATTTAAGTGGTTATATTTTTTGTGCAAAAAGCCCAAGTTGCGGCATGGAAAGAGTAAAAGTCTACAACCCAGAAGGTCACGCGTTACCCTCTAATGGTATAGGTGCATTTGCCAAAGTTATCATGGAAGAAAACCCACTGTTGCCTTGTGAAGAGAATGGACGATTAAATGATATGGTGCTTCGAGAGAACTTTGTTGCGCGAGTCTTTGCTTACAAGCATTGGAAAAATCTTGTTGCTACGGGCTTAACTAAGCACAAGCTCACTACTTTTCATAGCCAATATAAATACACAGTAATGAGTCATGATTTAATTGCCTATAAAGATTTAGGGCGATTGTTAGCAAGAGCTGATATGCCACTTCAAGAAATGTCTGAACAATATATCTTAGGCTTGATGACGGCACTAAAAATAAAAGCGACACGTAAGAAACATGCAAATACTCTTGCACATATGCAAGGTTATTTTTCTGAGCATTTAAAAGCTAATCAACGACAAGAACTCTGTAACCAAATAGATGCCTATCGTGTCGGACTCGTTCCCCTCGTTGTCCCTTTAACCTTGATTAAACATTATCTATTACAATTCCCTAAAGACTATTTAAGCAACCAGTCTTACTTGTCCCCTTATCCTGATGAGTTAAGATTACGATATTCATATTAATACCTATTAGTAAATCATAAAGGAATACACTTTGTTACTTTGGTTTCGCAACGATCTTAGAAGTCATGATAATCCAGCATTACAATATTTTTTAAAGAACAATACTTGTAATACCCCCCTTAAAGCGGTCTTTTTCATCTCAGAACCGCAATGGCTGCTACATGATTGGTCCACCATCAAAATTGATTTTATCAAAAGACATGCTGCAGCACTAGTTGAAGAACTTGCCCCATTTAATATTAAACTAGACTTAGTTAATGTTGATTCCTTCGGTGATCAAATTGCTTATCTACGTGCGCTTTGCGAGCAAGAAGGCTTCCAAGAAATTGTAGCCAACAGTGAAGTTGAATTCAACGAGCAACAACGTGATAACGCAATTGTTAACTTAGGTATTAAACTGACATTATTTGAAGCTGATGTTATTGTTCCCAAAGGAAAAGTGCTCAATTTATCTCACCAAATGTACAAGGTTTTTACACCATTTAAACGTGCTTGGTTAACGTATGTTAAGCAACATGGCTTTGATTATTTAGGCAAACTTCAATCTACTTCTCAAGCATCTTTGTCTCCAACCGTTCAATCGCCAGACAGTATTTCTGCTCATTGGCCATTAGTTCATGAGGTTGAAAAACATGTGCTTCCCTTATTTTTCGCTGAAAAAATATCTGATTACCATGACCAAAGGGACATACCTTCGATAAAAGGCACATCGGGTTTATCACCTTATTTAGCGGCAGGCGTTATTAGCCCTAGATATGTTTTAATGAGTCTAATTAATGCTTACCCTGATATATTAATCGCCTCAGACAGTGAAGAATTTTCATGGCTCAATGAAATTATATGGCGTGAATTCTACAGAAACTTAATGTTTCATGAACAAAGGCTTTGCAAGCACCAATGCTTTAATGAAAAGTATCAAGCGGTTGCTTGGCATTACAATGATGCATTATTTGACGCTTGGTGCCAGGGTAAAACTGGATATCCGCTTGTCGATGCGGCAATGAGACAACTCAACCAAACAGGGTGGATGCATAACAGACTGCGTATGGTTGTTGCTAGCTTCTTGACTAAACATTTGTTAATTGATTGGCGCCTTGGTGAAAAATACTTTATGAGTCGGCTTATTGATGGCGATTTAGCCTCTAATAATGGTGGTTGGCAATGGGCAGCAAGTACTGGTTGTGATGCACAGCCATATTTCAGAATTTTTAACCCAATAAGGCAAAGTGAGCGCTTTGATCCAAAGGGTTATTTCATTCGTAAGTATTTACCAGAGTTGGCAAGTGTTCCTGATAAAAACATACACTTTCCACATACGCTTATTGAAAAAAATAAGCTAAATATTTACTGGCCACCAGTTGTAGACCATAAAGAAGCAAGATTGAAAGCTCTCGCTTTTTATAAGGTTTAATCAACTGATTTACTTATAATTTTAACTATTTATCACCTCTGATGATGAGTTATTGCCATTATGGTAAGAGAAATGAAATACGATGTTACCCAAGAAAACTTAACCCCTATGCCATTGTGGCTAAGCAATTTTGTTAAAATTTATCAAACACTTTCTACTAATAACTTAGAGCTTTTAGAAACGATCTACCATAATGAAGTTACCTTTATTGATCCCATACATGAGTTAAAAGGTTTTGATAATTTATTTCAATATTTTCAAGACCTATATGAGAACTTAATCTCATGTGAGTTTGTCATTTCCAATATTATTGCCCAAGAAGATCAAGCCGCTATTTATTGGACAATGTCTTATCAGCACCCTAAATTGAATAAAGGTAATGTCATTAACGTTACGGGGAGCTCTTACATAAAAGGGCATGAAGATAAGGTCATTTATCATCGTGATTACTTAGATCTTGGCTCAATGCTTTATGAACAACTACCTGTTTTAGGTAAGCTAATAAAATTGATTAAAAATAAGGCAGCAAACTAATGGTTTCTCGTACTGTTCTAATTACAGGGGCTACTTCAGGTATTGGCCTCGCATTATATGAAAAATATGTTGCACAAGGTGATCATGTTATAGCTTGTGGCCGTGACGAAAGTAAATTAGATAAACTTTGTAGTAAAGCCATGAAACGTTTGGTCTTTGATATGACAAAACCGGCTCAAATAGAGTCTGTTTCTGTTGATATTAAAGATATTGATATTCTGTTGTTAAATGCAGGAGATTGTCGTTATATTGATGATGCTAAACATTTTGATGGCAAACTCTTTAGTGACATCATCACCACAAACCTTTCATCATTAGGCGCACTGTTACAATGTTTCCTTCCACTCGTCAATAAAGGTGGTCAGGTTGTGTTTGTAAGCTCTAGTGCAACCATTGTACCTTTTCCAAGAAGTGAAGCTTATGGTGCTTCAAAGGCTGGTATGGATTATCTCGCAAAAAGTTTACGACTTGACCTTGTCAGTGAAAATATTGGCGTAACATTGGTGCACCCAGGATTTATTAAAACACCTTTAACTGAAAAAAATGACTTTGAAATGCCATTCTTACTCACGAGTGACGAGGCTGCTAATCGTATTTTTCAAGGGGTTAATCGACGATCTAAATATTTACATTTTCCAAAAAGGTTAACGTTTATTTTAAAATTATTCTCTATATTGCCGGCATCCCTATGGCAATCCATTATTTTAAGGAAATAACAGCATGAAACATATTGCTATTATTGGCTCGGGTATTTCAGGTTTAACTTCTGCTTATTTATTATCAAAAAAACATAACGTTACCGTCTTCGAAAAGAATGAAAAAATTGGTGGCCACACTGCAACGGTAGATATAGAAAAAGACGGAGAAAAATTTGCAATCGATACCGGTTTTATTGTTTTTAACAACAAAACATATCCAAATTATTTAGCTTTATTATCAGAAATTGGTATTGGAAAACAAGCGACAGAAATGAGTTTTTCGGTACATAATTGTCAAACAGGCCTAGAATATAACGGACACAATTTAGATACTTTGTTTGCGCAAAGAAGAAATATATTTAACCCAAGATTTTGGTTTTTAGTTAAAGAGATTTTACGGTTCAATAAACTCTGCAAAAACGTCTATCAACTCAATGATTATCGTGAGGGTCTTACATTAGGGCAGTTTTTAACAGAAAATAATTTTAGTGCTTTTTTCGCTGAACATTATATTTTGCCAATGGCCGCTGCTATTTGGTCGAGTTCTTTAGCACAGATGGAAGAGGTTGGGTTTAAATTTTTTGTACAATTCTTTCATAATCATGGCTTACTCAACATTGCAGACAGACCACAATGGTATGTTATTCCAAAGGGTTCTCGCTGTTATTTAACTCCCTTGTGTGAGCCCTTTAAAAATAATATAAGAGTAAACGCTAATATTTCAGGTATAACTCGCAGTAACGATAAAGTACATTTGCACTTCAATGAACAGCCTAGCGAAACATTTGATGAAGTGGTTTTAGCTTGTCATTCAGATGAAGCCCTTGCATTATTGAATGACGCAACTGATGATGAAAACGCGATACTTTCTGCTATGCCTTATAGTGCAAACTCCGTTATTTTACATACGGATAAGACACTGTTACCTCATCGTGAAAAAGCGTGGGCAAGTTGGAATTACCAGCTTAGTCAAGACCGCTCTAAAGCGGCAAGCGTTACTTATAATATGAATATTTTACAGGGAATAAAAAGTGATCATACTTTTTGTGTCACATTAAACCAAAAAGCAGACATAGACCCTAAAGAAATTTTAGCTGAGTTTACCTATCATCATCCTATTTTTTCAGCAGACTCAATCAAAGCGCAAAAAAATAGAGCACTTATTTGTGGGAAAAATCACACGCATTTTGCGGGTGCTTATTGGCACAATGGCTTTCATGAAGACGGCGTAAGAAGTGCAGTTGAGGTAGCAAATAAATTTGATTGTTTTATAGAACCTCAACCCAAAGGCTAAAAATGTCCCCGTTATTTAGCAATAGCTATATTTACCAAGGTAATATTATTCATCGTCGCTTTAGCCCTAAAGCGCACAGTTTTGATTACACTTTATATATGCTCGCGATTGATCTTGATGACCTTGAAGATATTCAAAAGAATGTCGGGGTTTTTGGTTTTTCATGGTTTCACCCATTACGTTTTGTTGAAAAAGATTACGTCAAGGGTGAACCGTTCTCTCTTACCGAGCGTATAAAACAAAAATTAGTTGGATTGTCTGGCTATAGTGATGTAACAAGAATTGTGATGTTGGTACAAGTCAGGTGTTTTGGCCTTTATTTTAGTCCGGCTAATTTTTATTTTTGTTATGACAAAGATAACATATGCACCCAGATGCTCGCCGAAGTTAGCAATACACCTTGGAATGAAAGACACTATTATTTAGTTGATTTACTTAATAAAAAGAAAGATAACACCAGTAAAAAAGCATTTCAGGTATCACCTTTTATGGATATGGCGATGACCTATTTTTGGCATGTAAAGCCGCCTTCACCTATTCATAATTCGTTACTGGTCAAAATAGAGAATAAAAGAGTTGATGAAGAGACCGGTGAAGTAAATAAATTGTTTGATGCGAGTCTGGTGATGAAGAAAAAACCCTTTACAAAGAAGAGCTTACTGGCTTTGTGGTGTCAACTCCCGATGATGACAGTAAAAATAGTTTTAGGCATCTATTGGCAAGCATTCAGGTTATTTGCGAAAAAGATCCCTTTTATTGGCTATCAAAAACCACAATAATATACAGATTATAAAAATAAGATTTAGGAGTATCAAATGGAACAAATAGAAGCTGTTAGAACCATAAAGTCAGCAACCTGGTTAGATAAGCGTTGTCGTGACTTGGTTCATTCTGTATTTTCAAAATTATCTTATGGCGAACTAGAAGTTGTTGAAGGGTCAGAACATATTTTTTTCCCTGACGCACCAGAGGGGCCATCAATCAAAGGAAAAATACAGATCCATGATATTAGTGTTTATCGTGACTTTGTTAAAGGTGGCAGTATTGGCGTATCCGAAGCTTACATTGAAGGCAAATGGAGTAGCCCTAATCTGACTAACGTGATTAGAATATTTGCCAAAGCACAACAAGAAACTGACACCCTTGAATCAAAAAAATCGTTGATGAACAAAGTAAAAAATACTTTTACGCACTGGCAAAATAGAAATACTCAATTAGGTTCTAAGAAAAATATACTGGCGCATTACGATCTAGGAAATGAACTTTATACACGTTTTCTTGACCCTGAAATGATGTACTCCTCCGCTATTTATCCTAATGAGGGCGCATCTTTAAATGAAGCACAGTTACATAAATTAGAGACTATTTGTCAGCGATTATCACTCAAAGAAAGTGACCATTTGTTAGAAATTGGCACAGGTTGGGGTGGTTTAGCGATCTATGCAGCACAAAATTATGGTTGTAAGGTCACCACAACGACTATTTCTGATGCGCAATTTCAATACGCACAAGATCGTATAATCGAATTAGGTCTAGTTGATAAAATAACACTATTAAAACAAGACTATAGAGATTTAAAAGGATCATTTGATAAAGTTGTTTCAATAGAAATGATTGAAGCTGTGGGTTATGAATTTTTACCTAGCTTCTTTAAACAGTGCAATGATTTATTAAAAGAGGGTGGCAAGCTCCTCATACAGTCAATCACAATTGCTGATCAACGTTTTGATTATTATAGAAACAATGTAGATTTTATTCAGCGTTATATTTTCCCTGGTGGTTTTTTACCTTCGGTTAATGTACTTTCAGACCATATAACCAAACACAGTAACCTTGTTGTCGAGCAGCTTGACGATATTGGTCTCGATTATGCGCAGACGTTAGCTCACTGGCGTGAAAACTTTTTAGCGTCTTGGTCTAGCCTTACTCAGTTTGGCTATGATGAGACCTTCAAGCATTTGTGGTTATACTATTTTGCTTATTGTGAAGGCGCATTTTTAGAACGTTCAACAAGTGCTGTGCATATTGTTGCCAGAAAATAGCATCGCGTTTGAATCGTATCCTGATTTGCTGAACTTATTATAGTTTAACAAATCAGGTTTTTGATTTATTAATCCTTCCTTGTTAGTCAACTCCTTTATCAACGTAACATCTCCAATTAAAGATTGGTTTTAAGATAAGTAAGTGCCTTATTTCATGGTTTTTGCCCACTTCAGCAGTTATATCTTAATCGAAGGGTGTAACAGCCAAGATATTACTGTAAATTAGGCTATTGCTCTCACTTTATACGAACAACTATGACCCCAATTCGCTTAACTCAATACTCACATGGCGCAGGCTGTGGCTGTAAAATATCCCCGTCAGTACTAGATGTAATGCTTAAATCTTCATTGGTATTACCCGATCACAAGGCACTTTTAGTTGGCAATAGCACCAAAGATGATGCTGCTGTGTTTGATATTGGTAATGACCAAGCGGTAATATCAACAACCGATTTTTTTATGCCGATTGTTGATGACCCTACTGACTTTGGCAAAATTGCGGCTTGTAACGCCATTAGTGATATTTATGCTATGGGCGGTAAACCTATTATGGCGATAGCTATTTTAGGCTGGCCGGTAAATATTTTAGCCCCTGAAATTGCCCAACAAGTACTTGATGGTGCTAGGGCTGTTTGTGCCGAAGCAGGTATTCCGTTAGCAGGAGGGCATTCTATCGACGCACCAGAGCCTATTTTTGGTTTAGCGGTAACAGGCCTGATCAATAATGCGCATATTAAGCGTAATAATACCGCAGGGGTTGGCGATCTTTTATATTTAACTAAGCCGTTAGGTATTGGCATTATGACTACCGCTGAAAAGCAAGGAAAGCTATTATCTGAACATGCGCATCTTGCGCCAGATGAAATGAAAAGCTTAAACGCGATTGGGCAACAATTTGCCACCCTTGATACGGTTACCGCTATGACAGATGTTACTGGTTTTGCACTAGTAGGCCACCTTCTTGAAATGTGTCAGGGCAGTGATGTTGCCGCGGTTATCGATTTTGAACAAGTACCATGTATTGATTTTGTTAATGATTACATCGACCAAGGTTGCATACCTGGTGGCTGTGACCGAAATTATACCAGTTACGGTGAGCACATTGGGCCGCTTAGTGATAAACAAAAAACACTGTTGTGTGATCCTCAAACCAGTGGCGGTTTATTGGTGGCTGTTCAGCCAGCGGGTAAGCAAGCTTTTGAAACGTTATGTCAAGATAATGGCCTTAATTTACAACCGATCGGTGAACTTGTTGCCGCAACCTTTCCGACGGTAAGTTTGTTGTAATGGCGACAAAAACCTTAATGGCAGAGCGGGCTGACAGCAGCGACTTTCGCGCTATAATCCGCAATAAAATTCCTTTAATGGATGTACGCGCGCCGATTGAATTTGAAAAGGGCAGTTTTAGTCAATCAACCAACTATCCGTTAATGAACAATGATGAACGAGCAGATGTAGGGCTTTGTTATAAAAAAAAGGGCCAAGCGGCTGCGATAACGTTAGGAAATGCACTCGTTTGTGGGCAAAGCAAAGCGAGTCGTTTAGCGCAATGGCAACGTTTTGTGCAAGAAAATCCACAAGGTTATTTGTATTGTTTTCGTGGTGGTTTACGTTCACAAACAGTGCAGCGCTGGTTAAAAGAATCAGGCATTAACTACCCACTCCTTGTCGGCGGTTATAAAGCACTTCGTCAGTTTTTATTGAACGAACTAGAACAGCTTGCTTTACATCCTTTAACCATATTAGCGGGTAACACTGGCAGTGGAAAAACCCCTTTTCTGGCCCACTGTGCTAACAGTTTAGATTTAGAAGGTGCGGCAGGGCATCGAGGCTCAAGCTTTGGCGGTTTTGTTACACCACAATCAGGTCAAATAAATTTTGAAAATAAATTAGCTGAACTCTATATCAACGGTGACTTTTCTTTAGATGAAAGATTGATATTAGAAGATGAAGGCAGGTTAATTGGCAGTGTGCACTTACCTGAAAGTCTCAGACAAGCGATGACATTAGCGCCAATCGTTGTTATTGAAGAAAGCTTAGAGTATCGGCTTGAGCAAATATATCAAGAATATATCCTAAAAATGACTGACCAATATCAAGCCAGTTATGGCGTTGAACAAGGTTTTATCGCTTTTGGTGAGTATTTAGAGCAAGGGTTATTCAAAGTTCGTAAACGTTTGGGCACAGAGCGCTATAGTCAATTAAAAGCATTACAGACTAAAGCTTTATCTCAGCAGGAAAAGGGCTCACAACACTATCATCTAGATTGGTTAAAACCGTTACTCAGCGAATATTATGATCCTATGTATCAATACCAGTTAGGATTAAAAGCTGAAAGAGTCATTTTTCGTGGTAACAATGCGCAATGTTTAGCTTTTTTACAAGATAAGTAAACACCGTCAATTCTATGTGATCACACGACGACGTTACTCAAGAGTGTTTACACTTCAGCGATTTATATTATCTGTTACCGTCTGAAGTGTAACCTTTCTATCTAGGGTAGGGTAAACGAAACTATTCACCAATAAAACATGATTCAATGAGTGGTTGTAGTCGATAAAGTCTTTACCTACCCAGCTCAATCCTTCATTAGCCACTTATTAAAATAATTAATAACAAGAGATAGATCTAGTTTTCTAGGTTATCCCTCATTGATAGACTTTGTATGGGCTAGCGATGCACATTACCCTTTACTAATCCTGTTCATAATGCGTTCGCAATCTTCACTATGTTATCTCATCTTTTGAAAGACTAAATGATATAAATATAGTTCGTGTACTAAGCTTTTATTTTTGAGTGCAAATTTATTGAGTGCTTTAAATAGCGGCTTCTTCTTATTTTTACTGCTTTGAAAGCGTGTTATTGGGTTGGTGTAAATATTCCCCACTTGATATTTTCATTAAAAACCATTAGAATTATAATTAATTGAACGTTCAATTAAAAATAAAACTAGAGAAGTCAGTGCCTAAAATTGGAATGAAGCCCTTAAGAAAACAACAATTGATTGATGCTACGCTAGAATCTGTTGCGCAATTTGGTTTACAAAAGACCACAATAATAACGATTAGTAAGATCGCAGGTTTATCGTCGGGCATTATTAGTCATTACTTTGGTGGGAAAAATCAACTGGTTGAAGCAACCGTTAAACATTTGTTAGATCAATTAAAGTCAGCACTATTGGAGCGGGTCTGCTGTAAAAAGCTTGAGCCAGTCATGCGACTTAACATGATCATCGAAGCTAATTTTACTCAACTGCAACGCTCTAAACCTGCAACCAAAACATGGCTTAGCTTTTGGGCTCAGTCTATGCACGACCCCGGATTAGCGAGACTACAAAATATTAATAGCAGAAGGTTACATAGCAACCTACTTTTTTCGTTTCGTCAGTTATTAGCTGATGATGTAGCTATTATTGCGTCTAAACAGACGGCAGCGATGATTGATGGTTTTTGGTTACGCAGTGCATTAAGCCCAAGGCCTGAAGAAGAGTTCAAGCAGGCCGAGCAATTATGTAAAAAATTTATAGACGATCTGCTCAAGCAGTACGGAGATTTAACTTGTCATTAGTATGTTATGAAAACTTTATCGATGGTGCCTACATGGCAAATACCAGCGGCGAAAAATTTGAGGTAATTAACCCAGCAACAGGAAAAGTTATCTATCAAGTAGAAGTCGCGGATGAAAAAATTAAGCAGCAAGCAATAGCAAGTGCCCAACGTGGTTTTGCAACGTGGTCAGCGATGAGCGCTACAGAGCGCAGCCGCATTTTACTTAAAGCGGTCGCATTATTACGCGAACGTAATGATGAGCTGGCAACAATAGAAGTCCTTGATACTGGTAAGCCATGGCAAGAAGCCTCAGTGGTTGATGTGGCGTCAGGTGCAGATTCAATCGAGTTTTTTGCAGGGCTAGCGCCAGGTATTGAAGGTAACCAACAGTCAGTCGACGGTGACTTTTATTATACTCGTCGTGAGCCATTAGGCATTTGTGCCGGTATTGGTGCTTGGAACTATCCATTGCAGATAGCCTGTTGGAAAGCAGCACCTGCACTTGCCTGTGGCAATGCAATGATTTTTAAACCCTCAGAAGAAACCCCTTTGGGTGCTTTAAAATTAGCCGAGATCTTTACCGAAGCAGGTATTCCTGACGGTGTCTTTAATGTTGTTCAGGGGGCAGGTGAGGTCGGTGCGTGGTTAACCCATCATATAGATATTGCAAAAGTTTCTTTTACCGGTGAAGTCGGTACAGGTAAAAAAGTAATGGCTGGAGCGGCAACAACACTTAAAGATGTAACGATGGAGCTTGGCGGCAAATCACCACTGATTATTTTTGATGATGCAGATATCGACAATGCTGTTTCAGCGGCGATGTTAGGTAACTTTTATACTCAAGGTGAAGTTTGTACCAATGGTACGCGGGTATTTGTACAAAAATCGGTATATCCAACCTTTATTGAAAAGTTACTTCAACGCACCCGTCAAAATATTATTGCTGGTGATCCTATGGCGCCAGAAACTAACTTTGGTGCACTTATTTCGTTAAAGCATTTTAATTTGGTCATGAAATATATCAAAATTGGTGTCAGCGAAGGGGCAACATTGCTTCATGGCGGTAATGCACTTCAGCCAGAAAATGCGCCAGACGGTTATTTTATTGCCCCGACTATATTTTCTGATTGTACAGATGAAATGACTATTTGCCGCGAAGAAATTTTTGGCCCCGTAATGTCTGTATTAACATTTGACGATGAAGACGAAGTGGTCCAACGCGCAAACGCAACTGACTTTGGCCTAGCCGCAGGGGTATTCACGCAAGATATTACTCGCGCTCATCGAGTAACACATCAAATGGAAGCTGGAATCTGTTGGATAAACAGTTTTGGCGCATCACCTGCCCAAATGCCGGTGGGTGGCTACAAGCAATCTGGCGTGGGTCGCGAGAATGGACTAGTGACACTCAATTATTACACCCAGATAAAAGCGGTTTATGTTGGTTTACAGCCATTAGAAAGCCCTTTTTAACAACAAATAAATCTTAAATTACCCCTTCCTAAGTTCTTAAATAGTTGTTAGAGCAGATGTTTTGGCAACCAAAGTAGTAGAGTTGAGTGTAAATATGAAAAGCAAAAAATATGATTACATTATTGTCGGTGCTGGTTCTGCAGGTTGCGTATTAGCTAACCGCCTAAGTGAAGACAGTAACAACCACGTTTTGTTACTTGAAACAGGTGGCAGCGATAAAAGTATTTTTATTCAAATGCCAACCGCATTATCTATTCCAATGAATACTAAAAAATACGCTTGGCAATTTGAAACAGAGCCTGAGCCTAATCTTGATGGGCGTCGTATGCATTGTCCTCGCGGAAAAGTGTTAGGGGGGTCATCTTCTATTAATGGCATGGTCTATGTTCGTGGTCACGCCAGAGATTTTGATGAATGGCAACAAGAAGGTGCACAGCACTGGGATTACGCACATTGTTTACCTTATTTCAAAAAAGCTGAAACTTGGGCCTTTGCCGGTGATGAATATCGCGGTAAGCATGGACCACTTGGCGTTAACAACGGCAACGAGATGAAAAACCCACTGTATCAGGCGTTTGTTGATGCAGGTGTTGAGGCCGGTTATCGTGCGACCCAAGACTATAATGGTACTCAGCAAGAAGGCTTTGGTCCAATGCACATGACAGTAAAAAAAGGTGTCCGCAGTTCAACTGCTAATGCCTATTTACGCCCGGCAATGGCACGAGCAAACTTAACCGTGATCACCCATGCTTTAGTGCATAAAGTCTTACTTGAAGGCAAAAAAGCCGTAGGTGTTCGCTATGAACGTAATGGCGATGTCTTTGATGTTGTGGCTGACAAAGACGTTATTTTGTCTGCAGGTCCTATTGGATCGCCACATATTCTTCAACTCTCAGGTATTGGTCCTAAAGCGGTACTTGAAGATGCGGGGATCGAGGTTAACCACGATTTACCCGGTGTTGGCCAGAATTTACAGGATCATCTTGAATTTTACTTTCAATTTAAATGTAAGCAACCGATCACGCTTAATGGCAAGTTAGATTGGTGGAGCAAACTGTTGATAGGCGTTCGTTGGATCTTAACCAAAAAAGGATTAGGTTCGACTAATCATTTTGAATCTTGTGGTTTTATTCGATCTAAGCCCACAGCGGAATGGCCTGATATACAGTATCATTTTTTACCCGCAGCAATGCGTTATGATGGCAAAGAGGCCTTTGCAGGTCATGGTTTTCAAGTGCATGTTGGTCATAATAAGCCAAAAAGCCGTGGATTTGTTAAAGCAGTTTCTGCTGATCCTAAAGCACATCCGCAAATACGTTTTAATTATCTTGAGCACGAGGAAGACCGTGAAGGTTTTCGAGCTTGTGTTCGTCTAACCCGAGACATTATTAATCAAAAGGCATTAGATACCTATCGAGGTGAAGAAATTCAACCGGGTATTGACATACAAAGCGATGAAGAAATTGATGCCTTTGTACGCCAATTTGTTGAAAGTGCTTATCATCCTTCATGTTCATGTAAAATGGGTACAGATGAACTTGCCGTAGTAGACCCACAAACCCGTGTACATGGTATTGAAGGATTACGAGTTGTTGACTCGTCTATATTTCCAACGATACCTAATGGTAACCTTAATGCACCGACCATCATGGTTGCTGAACGTGCTGCTGATATTATTCGGGGTCGTGAAGTATTACCGCCATCGAATGCCCCTGTTAGTGTAGTGAAAAATTGATCTGCTTAAACTAACAAAACCAAAGCTAAAAATTAACTAATGTTGTTCGCGAGTACTCGGTTAGATGTTAATTATCGCCATCAAGATACATTTCATGGTGCCGATAATTGGAATTTGAAGCCTAAATAAGGTGTTACCGAGTGCTTTTTTAAACTCAAAGAGGAGTACTACTTGTTTATATTAACTAAAACCTTACCTAGGAGACTACTATGACTACATGGTTATCAGCTGGGCTCTTATTTACCTTCGCCGCCATAGCCTTTGTGCTATATCGGTGGGGCAATATTCGCTGTGTCGGTGTAACACCGGTTAAGACATTTACCTTTATTGCGATTTTGTTTACATCGGGTCTTGATGTTGGCTTGATCATGTTCCCGTTAACAGAATTTGCTGGATATGCTGATTTAGCGGTTAGTCCTGAATATGGATTTACTAACCCGTTGGCCATTGAGTTTGGCTATTGGGCATTTCTTATTTGGGGATTTTACTTTCTAACCTGTTTCTACTTCTGTGTTATTGAACCACGGGTACGCTTTTTTGAAATTCCACTGGTTAAAATAGTTAATAACGTTGTTATTATAGGCACCTGTGCTTTTACTGCCTATTTGTTATTAACCAATTTACCCTGGTATATGCCGGAGCTAGGCGATGGCGAATCTATTATTAGTAGCTTCTATTTGATTGTATTTTTAGTGATTGCCGCTGCGGTGTATTCAAGTACTAATATTCGTTATGTAAAAATATTAAGTTTAGCGACTACTTGGTTATTTTTGGCCTTAATCGCCCTTATGTGGGGGGGGGCTTTTCTTTCAGAAACCTCTAGTATCGGTGAGTTCGCTAATACCATAGCAATGATTGGTGGTTACTTTGGTAATATTCACGAATTTGTTTTACCGCTCAATGATTATCATGAGTTTTATCTTTATTGGTGGTTTGCTTGGAGTATTATGATTGGACAATTTACCTCACGCTTTGTTGGTGGTCTTCGAACCTATCAAGTTTTAGCAGCGATGTTAATTTTCCCTTCTATTCCAATCGCCATATGGTTCTCAGTACTGTATTACTACAGTGCAAATGGGCTAGAGACTGCCGGCTTTTATAATATAGCCATGGCGTTTGTGGGCATAACTTTTGTTATTAACTCACTTGACTCACTGATCCGTCTCTATACCGACAACCTGAATTTGAGTGTTGCTCGATTAGGAAGAGTTAAGTACTTTTTGGGTAACTTAATTGCGCTTAGCTTATTGACCCTGTTATTTAAATTAGATTTCTTGCAAATCCAATGGGTTGGCGCTGTCGTTATCGGACTCTTCTTTACTTGTTTTGGTTATATCTTGTTCAGCAAGTTTTCAACGGTTCGCGAGATTGAGTGTTCACCAAAAGAAAATAAAATTGATTTTACTAAAATTGAATTAGTCGAATAGCATCAACAACTTTGTATTAAAAGACTTAATAAAATGAGAAAAATAAATGAATAAAAATATTATTGCTATAGCAACAAGTTGTCTATTAACATTGTCTACTGCTGCAGTAGCTGATGTATCTTCAACCGTTAACTTAACTTCTGACTATACCTTTAATGGTGTTAGCCAAACAGGTAACGACCCAGCTCTTCAAGCAAGTTTGGATTATGCCGCTGATAGTGGCTTTTATGTGGGTACTTGGGCGTCGAATGTTGATTTTGGTAGTGGTGAAGACACCGACATAGAATGGGATACTTATGTGGGTCAATATTTTCAGTTAAATGAGAAAATTGGTTTAGATGCGGGTATTGCTTATTATACTTACCACGGAGACTCCGCTTCAGATACTTATAACTATCCTGAAGCTTATGCAAAGTTTGGTTACAGTAGCGCTATGGGTAATAGTGAATTAAACTTTTGGTATAGCTGGGACTATTTTGGTCTTGATGTTAACCATTATATCGCTATGGTTGCTCATACGGTAGAGGTTGCTCCCGGTCATAGTGTTAAAGTAAGTTTTGATCGTTCAACGTCAGCAGACGAAAAAAAATGGTTTTGGGGGGAAGTCGGTAACGATGCTTACAACCATTACCGTGTTGAGTACATGACTAGCTGGAATGGTTTTGATTTTGATCTTGCGCTTGAAGATACTAATATGAACATTAATTCGGCTGATACTCGCGTTGTTTTATCGGTATCTCATACGTTTAGTTTATAAGCGTAAAGAGTGCACGTTGTTATTCATCGCAGATAGTCTTATCTAGATTGCCTGGTTTTGAATACGATTAGTGATTTCTAAGCCTCTGTGTTTTTGCACAGAGGCTTTTTTCATTGTCGTTTATGAAAAAAGTGGAAGATAATAAAAAACACGTGCTAAACCCACGATAAAACGACGAATTAAAAGATTTTTGTACTTCCTGCAATCACGCGATCCCTGTATTATTAGTGCCATTAAATTTACGTTAATTAATGTTAAAAACATTCAGTAAGATAAAGAGCGATCATGACTAAACCACAAAAACCTCAAAGTAACGCAATGCTCAAAAGAGCTCACGATAATATGCCATTAGGCGTGGCAGACAGCTACCGTTACTGGGGTGAAGAAAACACTGTCTTTTTAAGTTCGATGAAAGGCTGCACCATTACTGACTGTGACGAGCAAACATTTGTTGATTTTCGTTTAGCCTATGGGCCCATTATTCTTGGTTACCGTGATGAACGTGTGGATAATGCAGTGATTGACGCTATTACTACGGTGGGAGCGATTTCAGGCTTTTCTACAGGACTTGATTCAGATGTGGTTGAGCTCGTTAAATCGCTTTGTCCTAACATTGATAAAATGCGCTTTGCTAATTCAGGTACCGAAGCGGTTATTGGGGCCGTGCGTACAGCCCGTGGATTTACTAAACGTAATAAAATAGTAGTGGTTGAAGGTGGTTTTCATGGTTTACATGATGAAGTTATGTGGAAGTCAGACGTAGACAACTGGGATGCTAGCGCTGAAGAAGCTCCTGAGATAATCCCTTTTGGTGGAGGTATTCCACAAAGCACCCGTGAACATCAAGTCAGTGTGCCATTAAACGATGTTGATGCGATTGACGCTGTTTTTGCCGAGCATGGTAAAGACATTGCGGCTATTTTGATTGAGCCGATTATGGGGAACTGTGGTTCAATTGCTTCAACGCAAGCCTATATGCAAAAATTGCGTGACGTGTGTAATGCTAATGGTTCATTGTTAATCATGGACGAAGTCAAAACTGGTTTTCGTGTTGCTAAAGGGGGGGCACAAGCGTTATACGGTATCTATGCTGATTTAACCACGTATGCAAAAGCCATGGGCAACGGTTATCCTGTTGCTGCATTTGGTGGACAAGCTAATGTAATGGATACTATATCTTTTGCTAAAGATGGTGTAACGCATGGCGGTACCTATACCGCAAACATGGTTGCACTCAGCGCGGCTAAAGCCACTTTAACACTGCTTAAAGAAACCAATGCGTTAGAAACTATTGCCAATGTGGGACAAAAGATTCAAGCATTACTTTCTCGAGTTTTTACAAAATTTGGTGTTGAGCACTGTTTTGCAGGTCCAGATGCAATGTTTGGTGTGCACTTTGGTAGCGAAGTACCACAAAACTACCGAGATTGGAAAAAAACCAACAGCGATCTCTATATGCAATTTGCGCTTAACTTAATCGATAATGGCGTTATGTTAGAGCCAGATTCTCGTGAACCTTGGTTTATTTGTGAAGCACACCAAACCATTGATCTTAACTGGTTAGAACACGTTGCTGAGCAATCAATGAGCGCAGCGATTAACGTACAATAAGCCAAAGTGATTTAGTCAACTCTTAGCCCTAACTCTTCATCATTGAGTTAGGGAATTTGCGAATAAATTTAACAAGATAAAATTATTTAGTAATACGGCTCATGCGTTAGTTATGCCCAAAGGTCTGTAATTCTTTTCTTTCATAGAAAATGTAGAGATAAAAAACCTTGTAAAACGAAAATATATCTTTATATAAATCAATGGAGTAAAGGTTACGCGTTACCTTTTTGTGGTTTTGCTCATGTGTTAGCCATCGTTTCGTTAACAATAGATAACGGTGAGCATAAAAGTAGGGCCTATTTTAAAGTACATTATTTATAATAAATAAAAGCCCTTTGATATACTGCTTATATTGATACAATTATTATGCACGACAACCCTATTGTAAGAGAAATACTGACCGCTAATAAATAGCCTATAGGTTATGAGTAATACACATGAGTATAAAATTTAGCCCTCTTTCGAAACATGACATTAACTATTTAAATGTGATTGAACTTTATAAAGAAGCTTTCACGACAGTTAGGCGTTTACCCTCATGGCTCCTTCGCTTCATGCTGCGAAAAGGTAAGGATGGTTTTAGTGTTCTTTATGAAAATGATAACTGGATTGGCCTAATCTACCTTACTGAATATAAGGATACCGTTTTTGTTCATTTTTTTGCAATAGCAGAATTTCAACGTTCATCTGGTTATGGTAGTAAGGTATTACACGCACTGAAAGAGATATATCCACAATACAGAGTGGTATTAAATATTGAAGAAATTGATGCACAACAAGAAAATTACTCACAAAGAATAAAGCGAAAGTCTTTTTATTTAACGAATGGTTTTAGTTCATCAGGTTATATTGTAAAAGAGCCAGGAGAACGACTTGAAATGCTTATACAAGGTGGGAATATTAGTAAAGATGAAATTGAAGCCATCTATAAAAATCTTTTTGGGGGGATTTTGGGTTTCCTTTATCGACCAAAAATAATAACAATAAATAAATAAATAATGTATACGCCTGTTTAACGATCAGAGGCTTTTATCAAATAAACATGCTATTTTATTTAGCGCTAGTATTTTTATTAAAAAACAACTAATAGCGGATAAACCAATAACAAAAACAGTTGGTTAGTTTCCGTTTTTCACATTATAGTTAACCATTAAAATTTATTAATGAAGAGTTAACAGCAAAGGAGTTTCAATGAAGTATTTTGCCTATGGTTCTAATATGTCACTTTTAAGACTTCAACAAAGGGTACCAAGTGCCGAAAAGCTTGGTAAAGTAACGCTTAAATACCACCAGTTACGTTTTAATATGAGTGGCAAAGATGGCTCTGGTAAATGTGATTCGTTTGAGACAAAAAATAGTGAAGACGCAGTGATAGGCGCTCTCTTTGAGATAGATGAAAGTGAAAAACCTATTTTAGATAAGGCTGAAAGTTTAGGGGCTGGCTACAATGAAAAACTTGTTTCTGTACAAAATGAGCAGGGAGAAGTTTTCGAAGCATTAATATATTGTGCAATTAGGATAGACCCTTCATTAAAACCATTTTCTTGGTATCTAAATCACGTGATTGTAGGCGCAAAAGAAACAAAATTATCTGTGGACTACCTCACTATTATCGAATCTGTTGAGTGTATAGACGATCCAAATAAAGAGAGAGAAGAAAAGGAACGTGCGATGTACGGCTTAAAAGTTATTAAAAAGATCTATGCTTAAATAGCTCTGACAGTTGATAAAATACCAACTGGAATTGAAAGATAGAGTAGGTTATCTTAATTAGATTAGTTAATAGGCACATTGATTTTTACCGTATTCCTGCATGCTATTGACGGTTTGCCCATAATGAGTAACGATTCAAGTAAGCTGCTTGATGATGTGATGGTATATTTTTCGTTTTAGATGTTGGTACGTTTATTTTATTGTCAAAAATAAACGTTAAGGCACTGTAATAGACAAAGTCTCAAGGTTTTTAATTACATTAATTTTGGAAGCCATATTAATCGCTTTGGCACAGATTTATATTGAAACCTACACTGTTTTTTTGTACAGCTCTTGGTTTTTTACTTTCTTTGGCCGAATCTAGTAGTTTTTCCTCTTTTTACACACTACAAAAATATAATTTTTAAAAAAATCATATCTAGCAGTGAGTTAACAAATATGATAAAAAGATAAATATTAAAACATAGAAAGTGAATTTACGTAAAAGGCGTAAATATTCGTTCTAATAAACTGTTAGGCTTTTCTTTAGTTAGGAGTATAAATGGACGTTGAAATAATTAATTTTCCTAAAACAAAAGTTGCGGTTGTTGAACATCACGGTTCGCCTATGCTTGAAAATAATTCCATCATGAAACTTGTCGAATGGCGTAAAGAAAACAAACTACCACCTTCAGAACTTCATCGTAGCTATGGGGTTCATTACAATGATCCTAATATAGTTTCACCATCAGATTATCGCGTAGATTTATGTGTTTCTGTTGAACATGAAATTGCCAAAAATACCTATGGAGTTGTTGCTAAAACAATTCCAGCTCTACGTTGCGCAAAAGTTCGTCATTTAGGCTCACGTGAAAATATGACTACAGCGAGAGACTTATATAAAGAGTGGTTACCTAAAAGTGGTGAAACACTTACTGATTTCCCCATTTTTTTTCATTATGTTAATGTTGGTCCTCAAATTAAAGAATCGGATATGATCACAGATGTGTATCTTCCAATACTGTAATCTAGTTCAGCGTACAAAAGCCTAACAAGGGTTTTCAAGTCGGACAAGTTACAGTTGGCTTTTTGTTCGTGCCTCACTTATTTTAGCCAACTGCAATTTGCCGCTTAAAACGGCGTTAGCTGCTTTCAGTATTTAGCAGCATTTTACAATCAATAAGGAAATTATTATGAGAACTTTAATTAAATCTAGCTTAGTTGCATTTGCGGTAATCACTTCAAACATTAGCCTTGCTAATAGTGTTTCACCTGACTTCTTAATTAACGAAATAGATACTGTTTATAAACAGTATCTTCATGGTTCGCCTGAAGTTGCAACTTACGCACTGGAATCTTTTGTTAGATTGCTAGAATCAGATCAATCTACAGAGCTACTACAAAAAACGGGTCCCTCAAATCTTTCATTTTCATATATACGTTTAGGCTTTTTATATGAAAAATCGGGGTTAAAGCAAAAAGCAGCAAAAGTATTTTCTAAAGGTGTTGCTAGTTATAAATCACCATATAATAAAGGTGTAGCTGTCACATTAAGCGAATTAAAAAGTGTTGTTAATCAGCTGGATGCAAAAAGCAGCTAACAAGCCATTCAAGCAGGACAAATAACAGTTGGCTATTTGCTCCTTCGTCGCTTATTTTAGCCAACTATCATTTGCCTCTTAATGGGGCGTTATATTTACAATAGAGTTCATTTGCATGCCTCAATATGAAAATTATTTGTCTGAGAGTGGGAATTTTAAAGTTTATTCTTTAGATGAAAGTGTTTACTTAAAGGATAAAAATTCTAATTCAAAGCCAAATGAATATGATAAACGTGATCTATCAATAGCCTACCATTATGGAGAACCTGAAGGAGCTATGATTTCTCCTACCGAAGATTACGTTGTCGTTGTTGGACACGGAATTAGCATATATCCATTAAATCAAAAGTATGGAATCGAATCAGTAGAATTATTTAATGATCCGAATTCTCAAATGTGGACAAATGGAATTCACATAGAGTCTTACGATCAACCTGATGATTCTTGGGAAACAGGTGGACCTTACTGGTTATGGTTTAGATTTGTATCTATTGAAGATGATAAAACTTGTGTATTTAAAATGAACGCAAAGACTCATGAGCTATTAAAAGTGGATTAATTGGTAATGTAAATATAACAAGCCATTCAAGCAGGACAAATAACAGTTGGCTATTTGCTCCTTCGTCGCTTATCTTAGCCAACTATTATTTGCCTCTTAATGGGGCGTTATGTGTTTCGAGAGTATGGTGATTTTCAATGGATAATGAAGAAATAATTAATGTAGAGACTCAATTAGAATTGGAACGTATTTCTGAATTACAAAGAAATAAAGTTGAGTTTGAAAAGCTTGGGGATAGTGGTATAGGGTTTAAAGATTTATTTGCGATTCTTGTGTCATTTGGCCTCCTTTTGGCAGCAAATAGTTTTTTTACAATTGATAGTGAATTGTTCCAAATATTAGCTGTTATTTTATTTGCTGTACCTGCTATTCAAGGCATTGTTAAAGCTGAAAGTAACAGAACGAACCGGAGAATGGATTTGCTTCTTAAAATTATTAAACAAGAGCAAAGTAAAAACACATAACAAGCCATTCAAGCAGGACTTTTAACAGTTGGTTAGGTTCCGCTTCGCTTCACATTTTAACCAACAATTAAAAGCCTCTTAATGGGGCGTTAGCTATATCGAGAATCCTGTGACTGTAAAAAGGGAAGTAGCAGAATTATTTGAAGTTCCACTCAATGAAATCAGTGGTTTCATTGAAAAAGTATTAACTGAAAAACAAAGGTTCTATTCATTTACTAAAACAAATCGTAGTGCTGATGATTGTTTTGAGACTGTTATAAAGCCCATAGGTTGGCCGTTTATACTTTCTACTAAAATGATTATCACCTTTAATGAAGTTGAAAATGCTACAGAAGTAGTAATACAAACTACCTCGCAAAAGTGGGTATTCAACGATTCGTTTAATATGTATAACGGCTATATCAATAAGCTCCTAGAGAGTTTGCGCAAATATAGCTAACAAGCCACTCAAGCAGGACAAATAACAGTTGGTTTTGTTCGCTACGCTCTCTATTATAACCAACTATTATTTGCCTCTTAGTGGGGCGTTATGTGAATCTCATACTAAGGAGCACAAATGAATAAATTTATATCAATCGTAGCTGTTTTAATTACTTGTCTTTCAACAAATGTATTAGCCAATGAAGATATAGTTGATTACGATAAATT
>NZ_JACGUX010000083.1:0-45682 GCF_014076915.1 Colwellia sp. MB02u-14 | reverse complement strand
AATCTTTAATCTTTAATCTTTAATCTTTAATCTTTAATCTTTAATCTTTAATCAAGGATAACCGTATCGATAACATGAATAATACCGTTAGTTGTATAAATATCAGAAACAGCAATTGTTGCGCCGCCAATCATTAACATACCGGATTCTTCATCGATACTTATCCCAACATCCGTGCCAGATAATGTTGCTAACGTTCGACCATTCGCTGCGTAAGCGTCTAATGAACTTAATGTGACTTCGCCTACTACGTGGGTGAGTAACACCTTGGTTAAAGCAGTTGTATCAGCAAGAAGCGCATTTAGCACTGCGCTATCAATTTTGTCGAACGCGGCATTAGTGGGTGCAAATACAGTAAATGTCTTCGCTTCATCAGCAAGAGTATCGACTAAATTCGCTGCGGTAAGTGCCGTCACTAGAGTAGAAAATGTATCAGGGTCAGCTAGCGCGACATCTACAATAGAATCTGTAGGTGTACCTGACTCTGTTGGCGGCATAATAACGTTATCAATAACATGAATAATACCATTGTCAGCCATAACATCTGCTGTACTGACCTTCGCACCATTAACAAACAGGGTTGAATTGGTAAATGATAAAGCAATTTTATCTCCATTAGCTGCATCTGCCAAATTTGATGACGATTGAGCTAAAGTAATTGCGCCATCGGCTAAAATCTTACCTGGTAGTACGTGGTACAATAAAATATCAGTTAGTTGTGTGGTAGTTAAACTTTCAAGTGTACCTGCAGGTAATTTTGCAAATGCGGCATCAGAAGGGGCAAAAACGGTGTAGTCAGTGTCTAAATCGGCTAAAACGGTATCTAGATTAGTTGCTTGCAATGCTGCAACTAAGGTAGTGAAACTACCGTTAGCTACGGCAACATCAACTAAACTCATTGCTGGTGCAGGTATTTCAACATCACCGACAATGACGGCATCGATCACATGAATAATACCGTTAGTTGTATAAATATCTTTAATAATGATATTTGCCCCACCAAACGTTAACATATCTGTAATTGAATTTATCACTAATGGTATTTTAGCGGTTGATGCTGTCAAGACCATTGCACCATTAAGAGAATAGGCCGTAACAGAATCTACCGCTATTTCAGGCACAACGTGTTGAAGTAATATATTCGTTAATACATCAGTATTGTCAAGCAACGTACTTATCGTCGCTTCACCAATAAGCGCAAAAGCAGCGTCTGTAGGGGCAAAAACGGTAAAGGTTGCACTTTCATCAGCTAATACAGCGTCTAAATCTGTCGCTTGTAAAGCCGCAACTAAAGTCGTGAAATTACCATTAGCAATGGCCGTTTCCACAATATTCGTTGTCGGTACAATAACATCTGCAGGCGGCATTAAAACCGCATCTACTACATGAATAATACCATTGTCAGTTTGAATATTTGTCGTAATAACCGTTGCCGTATTAACAAGTAAATTATCACCCGATAAAGAAAGTCCCACGGAGTCACCATTGACCATAGTAACCGTTGTTCCTGCCAGACCGATGGCTGTAGCAGCGTCTACTTCACCACTAATAACATGATAAGTGAGAATGTCACTTAACCTGTCTGTGTCGGCTAATAAACCATTAATCGTGTTTTGACCGAGTAATGCAAAAGCACTGTCTGTTGGCGCAAAGACAGTAAAAGAAGCGCTAGTATCAGATAAAACACTGTCTAAGCCAGTAGCCTGAAGTGCCTCCACTAATGTGGTAAAGTTGCCGTTACTAATAGCTGCGTCTACAATAGTTACCTTAGGCTCAGGTAAATCGGGCGTTGCATTAGTATCTTTATCATTACAGGCTTGCAAAAAAACTAAACTTATAATGGCTACACTTAACATTTTAAAATATTTCACTGGGCTTCCCTTATATGCATATTGAATTAATTACCTTTAAACTTACGAGAGAAAAAAACCTGAGGATCATAAAATATTTATAAAAAAAATATAAATATTTTGTAGATCTAAATCGACAAAACACGCGTATTAACTTAGTTGTTTAAATAATTAGGATGTACTTATGAATTTTCTTATTACCGGTGGTACTGGCCTTATTGGTCAAGCATTGATCAAATCTATAAATTTTAAAGACAACACCGTCACGGTGTTGACTAGAAATATAGCAACAGCTTCTTTACGATTAACAAATGACATTAACTTTATTGACGAACTGTCACTTTCAGATATAGAACACAGCGATATTGTTATTAACCTTGCAGGTGAGCCTATTGCGGATAAACGTTGGACAAGAGAACAAAAAAATAAAATTTGTGACAGCAGGTGGAATATTACGGCACAGATAACCCATTTAATTTCTATCGCGCAAAAGCCGCCCCGTGTACTCATTTCAGGGAGTGCTATTGGCATTTATGGTCGACAAAACGATATGCCGATTGATGAAGACTTTTCTGATTTCCATCAAGAGTTTACGCATGATGTATGTGCGAAATGGGAAGAGAATGCACTAGCCGCTATCTCTGCTAAGACTCGAGTTGCCATACTACGTACCGGCATCGTTTTAGATAGGGAGTCAGGTGCGTTAGCTAAAATGATACTCCCTTTTAAATTAGGCGTTGGTGGCAAAATTAGTCACGGTGGTCAATTCATGTCTTGGATCCATCTAGAGGATATGGTTTCAGCAATTATATATATTATTGGCAATAACAACTTGGCAGGGCCTATCAATATAACCTCACCTAACGCAGTAACCAATGAAAATTTTTCAAAAGCCTTAGCTAAATCACTGCATCGCCCTTGCATATTAATGACTCCTGCTCCATTACTTAAACTTATATTTGGTGAAATGGCAGAGCTGTTACTTTTTGGACAAAATGTAGTTCCACAAAAGCTATTGAATAACGGTTTTACTTTTAAACATAGTGATATTGGACCAGCTTTGACTGATTTATTAAAGTAATTTAAGTCGATGGGCAGCTCTGGTTTATTGTTTCCTTATCAAAAAACAAAGTCACTTCAGCAACTTTAATACCGAATTTAGACATAGATGTTTTATTCATGACTCTATTTTCGTCAAGTTGATACATCCAATCGTCCATAGTAACTTGTGTGATGTCACCGTCTATATTTAATGATAATTCATATTGAAATTGAAAAGCGAACCCTTGATGTTTACCTATAGCCGTACCAACAACATCTTCTGCTGTACCGGTGTAGCTTCCGTCGGCTAATTTAGTTAGTTGCCAATTTCTATAGCTAATTTCGCCATTATTAAAATAAAACTTTTCTGCTAATACACCTTTATCATCTTTCCATGTGCCATTGATTTCAACACAAAATCGTCTTTTTACTTTATTAGAATAATCTTGGATCATTCCCCAAGCAATAACTTGACGGTCAAAATAAATTTTTATATCAAATGGTTTATCTGCGGTTTTATAGTCATTTAAGACAACAGAGCAACTAGAAATAAGAAAACAGGTTGTCACAAAAACTAAAGATTTCATCAATTTATTCATCATTTTTAATTCCTAATAATTCAAGCCGTAGCTTGGGTTCACTGGTTTTTTCTGATAGCCATATATCTAGAAAAAGTTGACTAAATTCTGGTTGGTTAATTTCACCAATAAGGTTATTGTTGAAATAAAAGACACTTTTGTTATTGTTAACATACAATGACAAACTATCTCCTTCTTTAATATCTGGCCATATTTTATGGAGTATTGGTAAATAAACCGCATATAATTCTGGTTCAACACCCAGATATTGCCATTGCTCAACGGTACGATTGACCAAGTCTTTACTTGAAATACCGGTAAGGTAATTGATTTGATAAATAAGCTTATCCTTATCTGTTTGAATAGGATAAATGCCTGTTGTGGTCAATAATTTACTTTTATAAAGGTCCCAAAATAAAATAGAAAATGTGGTTTCGCCAACGGATATATAAGATTGTTCTTGAATAATATTATCTAATGTATTTAATGGCTTAGCTATTGTTTGACCCAATATAAAGTTTTGTAAACTCAAGGTCAGTATTAAGTACACGTAAAACTTAGGCATGACTCATCTCTCCTTTCATAATTTTACCTTTCAAACAATAAAACAAAATAAACAAACCACCCCACACCAGCGCTAAAACAACATAGGTGATAAACATTGAGTAACCAAAATCAACCACCATAAATTTATAACCAGCAATGTAACTTAACGGTGAAATTAAACCTCCTACGGCCAATTGCAACATTTTTGAAGACGCTAAAAAATTAAGGCTATGACAAATAGTGGCAGCAAAACTTGCCCACAGCATCATTAACCAAAATGGAATATGAGAAGGTTCAAGAAAAATAAAAAGCGCGAGTTGCTGTAATAAAGAATCAACACTTATACCAATCACACTGACGACTACTATCAGTAAAAATTCTTTGTAATTTTTTGATTGAAAAAAAAGATGTGCAAGCAGCAATAAAAAAGCAATAGGGATAAAATTATTGCCCCAGTAAACCAAGCCAAACCAAGAAACATTAAAACCAATTAAATTAATTAACATAAATCAAACCTACAACTTTATCTTAGTATACGTACAAGTAAAACGATAAGATCTATTCATCACCTATTTAAGCCTTATTTTCAGGTAAAATTATTGGATAACTTACGCGTAACATTTTTTATTAATTTGTTCAGTGAATTAGACTCGCCATACAAACCAAAACATAACGCTTCCGATTCCTTTATACTTGCTCTGCTCTGATTAACTGAATCTGGGATCATCACTATATTTTGACTAATTGCTGAATTGGCTAACGTTTGCTCTTTAGCCGCTGTTGCTAAATGTATTCATTTGGGCCAGGTTCGCCATTTCTTGAACATGTTCAGATATAAATTGCACCTGAAGGGCAAAAAAAGAAAATTGTTTGAACATTTCGTAAGTAGTTCTAGAAACAAATTAAATTTTATCGCTAAGTGGGCTATTTCTTTATTTTCATTAACCTATAATCATACGGTTAAATCGCCATCATTTTCTGTTAATGCTGTTACAGTTTTAGTGAACCCATCAATGGGTTTAAAAATCTTACCCACTAAAACCTGCACAAATGCAAAGCTGTTCAAGACAATAACTACGTCTACAATAATATTTTTATTTATTGCATTAATGATAAGCACATACTGTTTTTCCTCATGTATTTCAGCCACTAAATACCAATAAAGAGCATTAGAGACGTGCTAGATATAACATGGTCTCTTCCGTTAATTTCAATATTATAAATAGCGCTATTGTTGATAGAGAGAAGTTCGAAGCGTTGCCCTATTTATGATTTTCTACCCTAAAGCATAATTGTTCCATGACCTGAAACTAAATACACAGCACCTAACTTACCAATACGATAATTTTTTACTCGGTTAGTCATAGAATCTAGTGAACGTCCGATACCAGCGACAGCGATTCCCAAACCACCCGCCTAGACAAAGTGCAAGTTATAAACTCGTAAACGTAAACTCTACAGGGACGTTCGCATTCCCACTAAACCGTAATTTCACCGACTAAGTATTGAATGGCTTTACCTGATATATAAACGTTGTCATCTGTTATAAGAAATATTAATTTTCCTCCTCGGGCAGAAGCTTGATAAGCGACGAGTTCTTTTTTGTTTAATTGCTCAGCCCAATAAGGTGCTAAGCCTGTATGAATTGAGCCCGTAACAGGGTCTTCATCTCCACCATTTGCAGGCCAAAAATATCGAGAAACAAAATCATATTTGCTTGATCTTGACGTTACCACAACGTCATAAGGAGCAAGTTGTTTCAACTGCTCACTATCTTGTTCAACGCTAAGTACATCTTCTTCTTTTTCATAAACAACAAAATATGCTTGGTCATTTAATAAAACGTTCACGGGTTTAATCGACAAACCATTCAACAGCCCACTAGGGATTTTATCAACGACTGTAGGTTTTTTATTAGGGAAGCACATTTCGATAGCACCGTTGTTATTTTGTGTCACCGATAAACTGCCCACCGCTTGTGCAAAAAAAGTAATTTTATTCACATCGTTATTATGAGCAAAAATAACAAATGAAGCGGCAAGTGTTGCATGCCCACAAAAGTCAATTTCTGTTATCGGTGAAAACCAACGTATTTCATACTCTTTACTATTGATTTTTTTAACAAATGCCGTTTCTGAAAGGTTGTTTTCAAAGGCAATTGATTGCATAAGATCGCTTGAAAGCCAATTTTCCGTGATAATTACCGCGGCAGGATTACCTTTAAAAAGTTCATCAGTAAATGCATCTATGATATTAATTTTTAATTCCATTGAAAATAATCCTCCTGAGTATTACATGGGCTAATGGTATTATTCAGATACAGGTAAAATAAAGAAAATCATCAGTCCTGCGCTCAATATATAATTTCGCTACTCGTTTATTAGTTATGTCTATTGGGTTGATCTGTATCAATGTTTTTCAACATAAATTAGAGTTATTCATTGAATGTAACTAGACTAAAATTCAGCCTGTTAGTAGATAGTACACAATAAATTTTGTGTGATATTTCTACTAGAAAGACTTTATGAAGTCAAATAGCCTGATTTTATGATTGTTCACTCTTCCCTACAAACAATTAATGAGTGTGGCTATATTTTTTAATCATTGGAACACAAATAACTAAGGATAAACAATGAAATATACGCTCTCAACTTTATTTATCATGATGCTATTAACGTTAGCTAGTTGTGATAAAGGTGCTGATTCCCCGCGAGGCTTTAGCTTGCCTAAAGGTAATATGGAAACAGGAAAAGCCGTCTTTTTAAAATTTGAATGTTTAGCTTGTCATACACTCAAAGGCGTTGAAGACCCAAATGTTGTCAAACAGCTTGATATGTCAATTGTTCTTGGGGGCGAGAAAACTAAAATTGTTACTTATGCTGAATTAGTCACTTCAATCATTAATCCTTCTCATAAATTTTCGCCCCTTCATTTCGCTAAACAAAAAACACCTGAAGGTAAATCAAAGATGAAAGTTTTTAATGATGTTATGACTGTAAGTGAACTTATTGATTTAGTTTCATTTTTACAAAAAAATTACACCTTATCCCCTTATAAGCAAACCAAATATCAGTATTATCCTCAATAGTCATTACAGGAGTTAACATGAATATTAAATTCTTTGGCGCCACTCGAGAAGTCACAGGGTCTTGCTACTTGGTGCAAGTAAACAACAAAAACATACTGGTAGAATGTGGTATGTTTCAAGGCTCTCATGAACATGAAAAACACAATCATGATCCCTTCCCTTTTGAGGTAAGTGAGTTAGATGCCGTAATCGTTAGTCATGCCCATCTTGACCACACCGGTCGATTACCGCTACTTATCAAAGAAGGATTTCATGGCGCTATCTATACCCATAATGCGACCGTAGATTTATGTAAAATCATGTTAATCGACTCAGGCTACATTCACGAAAAAGAGGCACGGTGGGAAAATAAAAAACGCGAACGTAAAGGCTTAAGCTTAGTCGAACCTCTTTATACAACAGCAGAAGCCGAAACTACCTGCCAGTATTTTAAAGGTCTTAGCTATGATAAAGCATTAGAGATATGTGAAGGCGCAGAACTAACCCTTAGGGATGCGGGTCATATTATTGGTTCTGCCATTCTTGAATTAACCCTTGTTGAAAATGGCATTAGCAAAAAGATAGTCTTTAGCGGTGATTTAGGCCATAAAAACGCTCCTATCTTACGTGATCCCTTTATCGTTAAACATGCTGATCTTGTCATTATGGAGAGTACTTATGGCGATAGATTACATCGAAAATGGGATGATACTTGGCAAGAAATGGGAGAAATTATTGCTAAGGCTAAAAGTAGCAAAGGGAATATACTCATTCCTGCTTTTACCGTAGGACGAACGCAAGAATTACTTTATGAATTTAAACAGCATTTCGACCAATGGCAGCTAGGTGACTGGCAAATTTTCCTTGATAGTCCTATGGGGATTAAAGCAACAGCGGTTTACGCAAAACACCATGAGGTTTACGATGCAAAAGCCGAAGATATTAAACAAAAAGATGAGGGATTATTCAACTTACCTAATTTACATATGTCAGAAAAAACTGAATACTCGATGAAAATCAACCAAATATCCTCAGGCGCAATTATTATAGCAGGTAGTGGTATGTGTACAGGAGGCAGGATTAAACACCATTTTAAACATAATATTTGGCGCGAAAGTACCCATGTGATTATTGTTGGCTTTCAAGCAAAAGGAACATTAGGACGATCGCTTGTTGATGGCTGTGAATACATTAAGTTATGGGGTGAAAAAATACAGGTTAAAGCAACTATTCATACCATTGGTGGATTTTCTGCCCATGCTGACCAACAAGGCTTACTCAATTGGTATCAAGGTTGTGAAAATAAACCACCCGTAGTCCTTGTGCACGGAGAAGGTGAAGCTATGGATACACTTGCCCAAAAATTAAAACATCAACACCAAGTCAATGTTACACAAGCAAGTTATAAGCAAAATATTATTATCTAAAGGAGATCATTATGTACAAACATATTTTATTTGCCACAGAACTTACTGAAGATAAAAGCCTTGTCGAAGCTAAGGTAATGGCGTTACAGAAATTAACCCAAGCAAAATTGAGTGTTATTCATGTCATTGAGCCTATACCAAGTGCTTATTATGGCGGTGTATATGGTGTTATTCCTGACATAAACCCTATTGATAATATGAGTACGACAAACGCATTAGAAGAGCGAGCTAAGCATGCCCTAAAGCCATTAACCAAAAGGCTGAATATTCAAGAACAAGACCTGCACATACCTATCGGACATACCAGCGGTGAAATATTATCTTTTGCCAAAAAAGAAAACGTTGATTTGATTATAACCGGTAGTCATGGCGTGCATGGTTTGCAATTACTGCTAGGCTCTACCGCGAACGCTGTTTTGCATGGCGCAAACTGTGATGTGCTCGCTGTGCGACATTCAGACTAAAATAGTCGGCCAAAAAGGTGTTTTTTAATCCTGAGTGCTTAACGCCTTTATATAGACGTATATAAAGCGATTTTTTAAGTAGATATATCGTTAATTCATCTGGGGTTAAAAGTTGATGGTCTGAACATTACTGACATCAATATCACCCCATAATAACCGGTTCATATCTAATTAAAGAGGAAAGCTAACGTTATACTTTCCTTTATCATGTCAGTTATACATAACGGGAAAATACGGTGCTAACTGGACTTTCTCTTGGATAAAGTGAAGTTTGCATAAAAAGTTGTCACTACGCCCACAATAAGCGAAAGCATGGCTAAACCGAACAGTGCATTATCTTGAGATTCAAAAGCTAATAAATATAAACTTAGCGTAACCAGAAGTAGACCGACAAAAATAAAAATTTGAGGGTGCGAAATTATGAGTCCCTTAGGATGGATGTTTTTTGCCGTATGCGATTTTGAATGAGCTGAAGCTTTTCGTTTGTGCTTATTTGTTGGCATCACCAAGTCCTCAAGTATTATAATAATATGCTATGGTTACATCTCATTGATGCCCTTTTCATAACAGGTAATTAATTTATACTAATATTACAAAAAATCAAATGATTATATGTAGCTAGAGACTGCTGAATTACTTTATGATGACTTAAAACAACAAAGGTCATTAAAAATGTAGCAAAAAATTTAAATTTGCATGACTATGCCAGGAAGAACTCACTCTTTTTGATAAAGTATTAAGGATTGTTAGCAGAGCTTAACGATTTAACACATCACCTGATTTATTGACGATAATTAAACTGAATAAGTAGATAACTTAACGTTATCGGTTAAGTTATCTACTCTATACCCTAAAAAAGATTTTCTTAAGGTATTTAAATGAACTCAAAACTCATTAAAATACAAATTCTTCACTTGATAAAGCCATCATAGAATCTACGCCGCTTTCGATACAGGCAGCATGGCCCTGGGCACGAGGTAAAATACGTTGAAAGTAAAACGTTGCTGTTTTAATTTTAGCTTGATAAAAGGCTGCGTCTTCACCGCTGTCTTTTAGCTTATTTTGCGCAACAGAGGCCATTTTCGCCCAGAAAAATGCCAACGTAACATAGCCGGCAAACATTAAGTAATCAACGGAAGCACCACCAATTTCATCAGGATTCTTCATGGCTTTTTGCCCGACATCACCCGTGATCATCTGCCATTGCTTAGCGTATGCATTTAACGTATTTACATACTCAGTCATCGCTGGATTATCGGCATTATCTTTTGCAAACATAGCAACGTCGGTCATAAAGGGTTTTAAAATTTGACCTTTACTGCCTAAAATTTTACGGGCTAATAAATCTAACGCTTGGATACCCGTTGTACCTTCATAGATGCAACTAATTTTAGTGTCGCGTAGAAGTTGCTCCATACCCCACTCTTTTATAAAACCATGTCCACCAAATATTTGTACACCATGACTAGTACATTCAAAACCTAACTCCGTTAAAAATGCTTTTGCGATAGGTGTTAGTAAAGCCAACTTGTTCTCTGCATCTGCTTTAGTCTCAGCGTCTTCTGATGCGTGTGTTATATCAACTAATTGTGATAAATAGCTTATAAGTGCTCTACCACCCTCAGAAATAGACTTTTGGGTAAGTAGCATACGACGAACATCAGGATGAACAATGATAGGGTCTGCTGGTCCATCAGGGTTTTTCACGCCACTAATAGAACGCATTTGCAAACGGTCTTTCGCATAAGCTAATGAACCCTGAAATGACGCTTCAGCGGCGGCTGAGCCTTCCATTGCCACACCTAAGCGAGCAGCGTTCATGAAGGTAAACATGCAATGTAATCCGCGGTTCTCTTGACCAATTAAAAAACCTTTTGCGCTATCAAAATTAATAACACAAGTCGCATTAGCATTGATACCCATTTTATGTTCAATAGAACCACAACTCACCGCATTTCTGTCTGCTATCGAGCCATCGTCATTCACATTAAATTTTGGCACGATGAAGAGAGAAATACCTTTACTGCCTTCAGGTGCGCCTGGAAGTCTTGCAATAACAATATGAACAATATTATCTGACAAGTCATGCTCACCCGCTGAAATGAATATTTTTGTACCCGTAATAGCGTAACTGCCATCATCATTGAGTTCAGCTTTAGTGCGCAACATGCCTAAATCAGTACCACAATGTGATTCAGTTAAACACATGGTACCTGTCCAGCTACCCTCAACTAACTTAGGCATAAACTGCTGTTTTTGTTCACTGGTGCCATGAGCTTCAATAGTTGCTTGTGCTCCGTGACTTAAACCTGGGTACATGGCGAAACTATGATTTGCAGACGACATCATTTCACTAATAGACGCGTTAAGAGAATAAGGTAATCCTTGTCCACCAAACTCTTCACTTTGCGATAATGTTGGCCAACCGCCCTCAACATATTGTTGATAAGCCTCTTTAAAACCATCTGGGGTCGTTACTACGCCATCAGTCCACGTACAACCTTGTTGGTCGCCAATCTGATTTAAAGGGGCAATAACTTGTTCTGTAAACTTGGCAGCTTCTGTGATGATAGCATCGACCATATCTTCGCTGGCATCGTCGTAACCTAATTGCTTATAGTGTGTGTCGCAGTCTAATAACTCTTGCATTACAAACTTAATATCACGAACTGGGGCTTTATATTCAGGCATTCTATTGACTCCAAAAAATTCATTATTAAACGTTGATATGACTATTCAACATTATTACTTAACCAAGTGGTCATACCACTGATATTATCGACATGAAATAAATTAGTCAAATGAATTTAATTTATCTCTGACTATTCGATATCCGTATAGTAAAAATTAATACTTCTCTAGAACAATAGCTGAAAAATACCCGCCAACTATACGCATTATGAATAGGGCGTGATAATAATTATTCATTGGCTTTAGAAACATATCAGCCTTAGCATTCTTTCAGCGCTTAAATTGATTTTTACTCTATAACAGATATTATTTATACCTTCTTTTATAAGGAATGGATCACTTCCTTAAACGATTACTATAAGTGCAAGTTCTACTAGCGTTATAGCCAATAACAGATCCACAGAGATTTAGTCAGCCTCATATACTGCTTCACTTTATATGAGGAAAATTTTAAAGTATTAAGGAACATCAATGTCTTTGACCGCAATATTAGAAAAGCGCCATTCAGTGCGTGCTTTTTTGGATACACCTGTAAAGCAAGAACATTTAAATATTATTTTTGCCCAAGCACAAAGTGCGCCTTCAAATTGCAATGTACAACCTTGGCAAACTTGTGTGGTGTCAGGAGCGAAAAAAGAGTCACTTAAAGATGAGTTGACCACGACCGTCATGAGTGGAATGCCACCAAACCCTGATTTCAATTGGTTACCTAAATATGAAGGCATTCATAGAGACCGACAGTTTGGGTCAGCAAATGCACTTTATAGCGCAATTGGTGTTACCCGCGAAGACAAAAAAGGCCGCCAGATAGCCATGTTACGCAACTGGAGTTTTTTTAATGCCCCGCACGTTGCCTTTTTTACGATGGACAAGTATCTCGATATTATGGGCGCTGTTGACCTAGGTATCTATGCACAAACCCTGTCGTTAATTATGGCTGAACACGGTCTGTCTAATTGCATGCAAGGCGCACTAGGACAGTTTCCGGATCCCATCAAAAAAGCCTTGAATTTACCAGAACAACGCGGCATTTTGTTTGGTATGTCGTTTGGTTATGCAGATAAAAATGCGCCCGTAAACAAAACCTGTACTGACCGCGAAGATATTGCTAATGCTGTTAGCTTCTTTAAATAATGACGTAAAGATATACAACAATGAATCGTCGTCCACAATAAGTGGGTGAGTTATATCTAACAGCTTTATCCGTAGTTAACTATGTAAGAAAATAGTTTCATTTAGCCTTTACCCATCACATAACAACGTATACTGAGAGTTAATATGGAAGGTACTGAATTAGTTACACTTGTGAACACACAGGTTGTGCCTATTTGCATATTTTTAATTATGATGGGTATGGGGCTATCGCTTGTCCCCAATGACTTTAAACGTGTAGTTAATTACCCTAAAGCTGTTTCTATTGGCTTAATTAATCAGCTGATTTTATTACCGATTATTGGCTTTAGTTTGGCGCATTTTATGTCATTAGAGCCCGAATATGCGGTCGGCATTATGTTGTTAGTATTATGTCCTGGTGGCACAACGTCTAATATGTTTTCTCACTTGGCAAAAGGTGATGTCGCTCTTTCTGTCACCCTGACAGCCGTTGCTAGTGTTGTTACCGTTTTTAGCATACCTATTGTGTTAAATTTATCGTTAAGACATTTTATGGGAGCAGGCAGTGAGTTTGAGTTACCCATCATTAAAACCATGCTAAGTTTAATCGTTTTAACGATTTTTCCAATTACCATTGGTATGCTAATAAAAGCCCTTGCCCCAAAATTTGCTGACAGTACACAGGTTTATGTATCAAGATTTGGTATATTGTTTTTAACATTACTGCTGATTTTCTTAACCTATATTCAACAAGAAATTGTTGTTGAGGCATTTATCGCCGCGGGTCCCGTTTCGCTGATCCTCAATCTATTAACGATGGCACTAGGATATTACTCCAGTAAGTTTTTTAAATTAAGCCCCGCACAAACATCATCAATCACCCTTGAAGTAGGTTTGCAAAATAGCACTTTATCCATGTTTATGGCCTTAACGCTGTTAGCAAATTATAAAATGTCATTCGCTCCTGCGATTTATACGCTGGTTATGCTATTTACTGCCGGTATTCTTGTTAGGTTTTTACGTTCGAAATATCATCTGAGAGAGCAAAGCCTTAACTGAAAGTATGATAAAGTAGCATAATATCTCTTAAGGTAGAAAGTTAACCTTATGATTAAAGAACACTTATTCATTAACTTTATGCAAATGAATTAAAAAGGAAAAATGTAAACATGATTACTATTCATCATCTTAATAAATCACGATCTAAACGTGTTATTTGGTTGTTAGAAGAGCTTAAAATGCCTTATAACATTGTTGAGCATCAACGCGATCCGAGCACTAACTTAGCGCCGGAGAGTTTGAAATTAATTCATCCACTCGCAAAAGCGCCGATTATCGTTGATGGTGAGGTTACTTTATGTGAGTCGGGTGCGGTAATGGAATATATTCTCAACCATGCAACATCAACTAGCTTAAGACCCGCTATAGACAGCAGTGAATATTATCATTATTTAGAATGGTTGCATTTCGCCGAAGGATCGTTAAGTTTACCGGTAATAACAACATTGTTGATGTCAATGGAAACGCGCGATGCCGCCAAGCCCCTCGACGGTTATATTGCTAAAGAAAACCATCTTGATTTTTCATATATCGAAAATACTTTACGCTCAAGACGTTATTTTGCTGGTGATTCTTTTAGTGCTGCTGATATTATGATGGCTGTGATACTCGAGATTGCAGAAAGTCTTGGTTTATTAGAAAATAAAAACAACACTAAAGACTATCTCGTAAATATGAGACAAAGACCTGCTTATCAAAAAGCGGCACAATTTGGCTAAAAGCTAGTTTTATCAATGTAGACAACTATAGGAAAGAACATGGAATTAATCGATTTTGAACTCAATGAAAACATTGCAACGATCACCTTAAAAAATGGCAAGGTTAACGCGATTTCTCATCAAGTAATAACCGAAATAAATAGCGCACTAGATCAAGCTGAAGCAGCAAGTGCAGCGGTTATATTAACGAGTCAACCGGGGATATTCTCAGGTGGTTATGACTTAAAAACGATGAAAGAAAGTTCTGACTCAGCTGTCTCTTTGGTTACTGCTGGCTCAACACTTACTCGACGTATGTTGTCCTTTCCTTTTCCTATTATTGGTGCTTGTACTGGCCATGCTATCGCTAAAGGCGCCTTTTTATTACTCAGCTGTGATTATCGCATCGGCAGCATAGGATCATTTAAAATAGGACTTAACGAAGTGGCTATTGGTATGACGATGCACCAAGCCGGACTTGAGTTAGCACGAAATCGTGTGCCTATTAACTACTTAACTCGCTCGGTGATCAATGCTGAGTTATTTGATCCCCAAACAGCTGTCTTAGCGGGTTTTCTTGACACGCTAGTTGAACCTGAAGCATTAATGGCGACAGCAAAAGCCGCAGCGACTCAATTATTAACCCTTAACATGACAGCACACCATGGCACCAAGTTAAGAGAAAGAAAGCAAATATTAACCGCATTAGATGCTGCAATAGCGATAGATTCGACCATGACCCTCGATCTATAGTTAACATGGCACGCCAAAGCATAAATATAGCCATTAACAATAAGATTGTTCATTATTTTTTAGGTAGTTAACTGATGATAAAAAAAATAGCACTGTTCTTTGTCTTATTATTTTCCTGTGTTTACTTTGGCAGTGCCTGGTATTTTTCTTCGAAAATATTAATGCTACCGATCACCGAATGTACGCTCGCGCGTTTCTTCTATTGTGGCGAGCCAAGCGAGCAAGGTATTACCTTTAAAAATATTGTTTTCAAAACAAGTGACGGTTTAACTTTACCTGCTTGGTATATGCCTTCTAGTAATAAAAACGCCAAAAAAGCCATTTTATTAGTTCATGGCCGCACAGCAAATCGGACCGAAGGTATGCGATACGCTAAAGCTATTATCGCAGCCGGCTATAATCTCTTAGCCATTGACCTGCGTCATCCTCGCCAAGACCCTACGATTATTTCTACAATGGGTTATCACGAGAAAAAAGACGTGATTGCCGCTTTAGATTATTTAACGGTTGAGAAAAATATCGACTCGATTGGGGTCATGGGTTTTTCAATGGGCGCAGCAACTAGCATGATTGTGATGGCTAAAGATCCACGGATCAAAGCCGGAGTCTTTAGTGGTGGCTATGCTAATTCGATGGACGTACTCGCTGAACAGGCAAAAGTACTATACGGTTTGCCTCGCTATCCGTTGATGCCAATGGTGGCGAAATTTTTTGCCTGGCGTGGCGATTTAGATATTGATGAGATCAACCCTGAAAAATACATTGCGAAAATATCTCCCCGTCCTATCTATATCATGCACGGTACCGCTGATAAAACAGTAGGATTTAAACATGGTCAACGTTTATTTGCCGCAGCCAAAGCACCTAAACAGTTTTGGCAAGCTGAAAATGGTGAGCATACTAAGCTATGGCAACTCGACAATGAAAAAGCTGAAACGAGTGTGGTGAACTTTTTTGATCGCTACCTCTAACCGCATGACGGTGAAACACGTTTAGTTGACTCCTACTTGACCCTCTCAAGCTAAACACAACGGTCACTGTCTTTAACGTAATTATTTTATTAGGTGTTTATAAACTTATATGTCAAAACCTGTTATTAATTTTGTCCATGCAAATGGCTTCCCTGCTGGCAGTTATCGCACTTTCCTATCACTATTTTCAAACGATTATTCAACCATTGCCTTAGAGCAATATGGGCATGACGATAATTACCCTATCCATAACAACTGGCAATTTCTAGTGAATGAACTGGTCGACTTTGTTAAAAAACAAGAGCAAAAAGTTATCTGTATTGGCCACTCTTTTGGTGGTGTCATATCTTTTATGGCGGCGTGTCAGCATCCTGAACTCTTTCGTGGGGTAGTGATGTTAGACCCTCCAGTATTTTCTGGCCCCTTGTCTTGGTTTTTAAAAGTTGCTAAAAAAACGCCTTTTATTGATAAAATATCACCCGCGGGGCGTGCTAAAAACAGACAAAAACATTGGCCTTCAGAAACAAAGTTAGTTAATAATTTTGCCAATAAAAAGCTCTTTCGACATTTCGATCCACGGTGCTTACAAGATTATGTAAACAGCGCAGTCACGCTAAAAAATAAAAGATGGGAGTTAATGTTTTCTCCCGACGTCGAAGCGGACATATTTAGACACTTACCTTGTAATTTAACAACGTTTAAAAATAAGCTTACTGTGCCGTCTGCTTTGATATATGGCGAGAAAACAGATGTTTTACCGGTTAGTTATTTTAATCGCTTTGCTAAAATGAATGATATACCACTGACTCAAATAGCCAATGGCGGCCATATGTTTCCGCTTGAGCAACCAGAAAAAACAGCGGCAATCATAAATAACATCATACAAGACTGGTAACAGGCCGACTAAGCTAAGATTAAATCGGCAAAAACCTAGCTTAGCTCTTTAATCGCTCTTCCTATACCGTCCACGGTTAAAGGAAACATTTTCTCGTTGATTAAACGCCTGATCACTGAGATAGAATGATGATAATCCCAGTGGCTTTCTGGTTGTGGATTTAACCAAGCCACTTTATTAAAGTGCCCAACAATTCTTTGCATATAATCAATACCCGGTTTTTCATTCCAGTGTTCTACACTGCCACCAGGCGCAGTAATTTCATAAGGCCCCATTGTTGCATCGCCAACAAAAATAACTTTATAGTCAGCACCAAACGTTCTAATAATTTCTTCTAAATCGACCGTATCACTTCGTCTTCGACTATTATCTTTCCATAGCCTTTCGTACACACAGTTATGAAAATAGAAAAACTCAAGGTGTTTGAACTCAGTATGCGCGGCCGAAAATAACTCCTCACACGTATGAATGTATTCGTCCATAGAACCGCCGATATCAAAAAACATCAATACTTTAACAGCATTATGACGCTCTGCTTCCATATGCACATCAAGTAAACCGCCATTTTTTGCCGTAGCACTAATGGTGGTATTAATATCAAGCTTTTCACTCGCACCAGTTTTAGCAAATTTCCTGAGCTTTTTAAGCGCTAATTTTATATTTCGAGTACCGAGTTCTCGGTCTTGATCAAAATTTCTAAATTCTCGCTTATCCCAGACTTTAACCGCACTGTTATTTCGATTTTTATCTTGCCCAACTCTTATTCCTTCTGGGTTATAACCATAGGCGCCAAAAGGCGATGTTCCACCCGTACCCACCCATTTATTTCCCCCTGCATGACGTTTTTTTTGCTCTTCAAGACGTTCTTTTAGCGTTTTCATTAGTTCGTCTAAACCGCCTAATGCTGTTAACTTGTCTTTTTCTTCTTGGCTTAAGTTTTTTTCAAACTCTTTTCTTAGCCAGTCGTCAGGCAAGCTTTTATCGAAAATATCAATCGCTTGAATACCTTCAAAATATTCTGCAAAGGCACTATCAAATTTATCATAATGAATTTCATCTTTAACCATTACAATTTTCGCTAAGTGATAGAACTCTTCAATGTTCGCAAAAACCACACCTTTTTTTAATAGCGCAATAAGGTCTAATAACTCGCGCAAGCTGCAAGGAACTTTGTGTTTTCTTAGGGTTAAAAATAAATCTATAAACACGCTCTTTACCTGTTTCTACGACTGATAAAAGCAAGCTTTTCAAGCAAAGATACATCTTGTTCATTTTTTAACAGCGCGCCAAATAAAGGAATGATATCGGTCTTTTTATTGATCAATATATCTTGAGCTACATCGTCGGCTACCAGTAATTTCAACCAGTCAATCAATTCTGAGGTCGATGGCTTTTTCTTAATACCCTGTATATCTCTAAGATTAAAAAACACTTCTAAGGTATGTGCAAGTAGTTCTTTTTTTACATCAGGGTGATGAACAGCAATAATTTGCTCCATCTCTACCTTGGTCGGAAATTTAATATAATGAAAAAAACAACGCCTTAAAAATGCGTCTGGCAGCTCTTTTTCATTATTTGAGGTAATAATGATGATCGGACGTTGTTTCGCTTTAATGATTTGCTGAGTTTCATAAACATAAAACTCCATTTTATCTAATTCTTGCAGGAGATCATTAGGAAACTCTATATCCGCTTTGTCTATTTCATCAATCAATAAAATGGGACGTTGTTCTTCTTCAAACGCCTGCCAGAGTTTACCTTTTACAATATAATTTCCGATATCGTGCACACGTTTATCACCTAACTGGCTGTCTCGTAATCGTGATACTGCATCATATTCGTATAAGCCCTGCTGTGCTTTAGTCGTCGATTTAATATGCCATTGATATAATTTACAATGGAGAGATTTTGCTAATTCTTCGGCTAACTGAGTTTTACCTGTGCCAGGCTCTCCTTTAATCAACAGTGGTTTTTCTAGGGTAATTGCCGCGTTAACTGCTAAGCGAAGTTCGTCTGATGCAATATAATTTTCTGTACTGTTAAACATTTCATTACTCTCTTGGGCTTAAATATTTACTAATAAGTTATCGTCGCATAAATTATCATCTATGCGACTTTAATGGCAACGGGTATCCCGTTAAGTGCGGCGTGCCCGTTAGCTATCTAGGCAATTCGCGTCGGTTATCACCACTACAATGTCTACTTCGTCAACAATTGAGCTAACGATCACATACTGACCTTTAGTCATACCATGACTAAATGAAAGCCATGCGGTTACGTTAAAATGTATCTTCAAACCATTTTTTAGTTAAACCAATACTGACCATGCTCTTAAGTTTGAAAAGTGCCATCCAGTCGCCATCTTCAGGAACGGCATCTTCGCAGCGTGGGTCTGAACGCTGAAGTGCCCCCGTCATTTTATGATCAATAGGAATGGTTTCACAGCCATGGCCTGATTCACAAATGAAATCCCAAGGCTCACGAGCGGGTGCATGACATGAAAAACAATTACCACCGAAACGATTCACGACATCAACAAAACCACGTTTTCCTATGGTTGAACCCTCTTCATTTACTTCAAGTTCAAAGAACTCCCAATCTCCGGTTGCAGGAAAGGTGCCTTTTTCTCGCTTAACCATGGCTTCTGTGGGAACAAGTTGTACAACTGAGCCAACAGGATACTTAGCGCCTTCTGGTGCATTAGCGGCAGCCATAGTGCTTTGTATATCACCCAAAAGATTATCAACATAAAAATGCCTTACCGGTGACATTTTTCTTATACATTGAAAGCTATTTTCATCAACATTCACTTTCATAGATTCTGCAGCCTTATTGGCCACTTTACTGTCATGAGCACCGACGGCTACATTGACTTGAGGGGTATCTTCTGTTTCGGCATGAACAGATAACGAGACTAAAAAAATCAGCACTACACTGCGCATCAAAGTATGTAAAATTTTTGGGGACATATTTATTTCCATGTTAATTAAAGTGCTCGTTTAGGGGGTAACTTTATTCTTATTTGAGATACTTTTTTTAGTGCCCATTTAGCGGTTAATTTAAGTAGTAAATGGGCACTCATTTAAAAACTAAGCCAACAACTGCTTGATGTTTTTTATCTGGCTTATATCTTGATTTTGGTAAAACTGGTCGAACGATTCAGCGAGTTTTTCGCTGTCAGTCATCACTTGTTGCCAATATAACATGCGCTGCTCTCGCGTCATCACAACAAAGTCTTTTCTGTCAGGTATTTTATGATGAGGTAAGGCATCAATAAATTTTGCTGAAGGACAGATCAGCACCGTATTGTCATAATGCTTTAGCCTAACTTTTCTTGATAAATTTTTATCAAACCAACCCGCTTTAAGCGTTGAGCTAAAATGAGGATAAAGCGTTAACCCTAGATTCTTAATGGCAAAATCAAAGTGATAATCAACAATACCACCATCTCGATACATACCTTTAGGTGTGTTCTCAATATGGTTAATACCTTCCATTACCATAGGGATTGAACCTGAAGCGAGTAACGCGTTACGAATGTTTGCTATTGAAAATGAAACACGTGTGGTGGAAATTTTATCGGGATCATCGAGCTGCAGGTCGCTGTGGCTCGACTGAAAAATAAAACGCTCGTACTGGCTGTTTAATCGCGGGCGACTAATACGGTTATTCACATAACTTTTGGCTAGACCGATCCCTTGTAAAAGTTTATTTTTAGAGCCAACAAAACCATTACATTTAGCGACGATAAAATGTGCTTTAAAATGAAGATTATCAATTATTTCTTGTTCGCCCGTTTCACCAAAAACAGCGTCCATCATTGCTACGGCTTTTTGACTAACCTCTTCAGATTTAGCTTTATCCGTATAGGTGGTTTCATAATAATTTTTGGCTAAACGTTCTATCGCAGCAAGAGGATCTTTTTGCGCAAAACAGGCATTTCTAAATGCACCTACACTTGAACCAATAAGATTTAAGTCTTGTTCTTTATTGTTAAAAAATTCACTAAAGAGGTACTTATCTAAACCATATAAAGTAAACCATTTAGGGCCACCACTTGCCCCTAAAAAAGAGGTAAATAACTCAGGTGAAAATCCTTTTTCTTTAATCGTCTTTAAGGCTGATTCGCCAGCATAAATTTCTAACATATTGTGTAGCATCTTATTGAGTCATTTGCTTTTAGGTAATAATCACAACCATTATTATAAGGATAATGTAGGGTAAACGTTAGAAATAAATTAAACAAATGAATAGTACTTATGGCTCATTATTCTTTTAAAGAATACAAAGTAAGGGATCGCTGAGAAATATATAACAAGTAGGTCGAGAGAAATAAGGAAACTATAACAAGATAATTAGAGTTTCCTGCAACCAAGTTATAAGTTTTTATTGGGGTTAATCAAGTATTTTCCACCCGTTTTTTTCGCGTTGTATTGCAAAACAATTGCTGGGGTCATCGCTTGTTCAAAGCTTAGCTCTTCAGTAAAGGTACAGGCAAAGGTTGTGGTGATTTCATTAGCCACTTGTTGTTGTAACTTAACAATTTGCTGGGGTTGCAACTTAGCTAAAAATCTCATCAGTAACCAGCCGCCTATGCCCCACGTCATGCCATAAGCACGATTTAAAATACTTGGCGAGAAGTCTAAACCGCCATAAATATAAACTTGTTTGTTAGATTCAGAGCCATAAGTATTAAAACCTACCGCGTCTTTACTACCTGATTGTTCCATCGCGGTAAGAATATCGCTGACAATCTCGCCGCCGCCAATAGCATCAAAAGCTAGAGTTGCCCCTGTTTCGTTAATCGCTTGATAAAGATCCGCTTTGAAGGTTTTACTTGAAGAGTCGCAAATATAGGTCGCGCCAATCTCTTTAAGTATCTCGGCCTGTTGCTGATTTCTAACAATATTAACCAGTGATATGTCTTGTGCGAGACAAATTTTATTCAGCATTTGCCCTAAACTCGATGCTGCCGCTGTATGCACTAAGGCTGTATGACCTTCCATACGCATGGTTTCTACCATACCTAATGCGGTCAAAGGGTTTACAAATGAAGACGCAGCATTAATCGCAGACGTACTCTCTTTGTGCACAATACACGCTTGTACTGGTACGCAACAATATTGAGCATAGGTGCCCCCCGTCAATATGGCGACTGTTTTTCCCATTAACGATTGTGCAGCCTCACTGTCACCAGCAGCTATCACAGTACCCGCACCTTCATTACCAATAGGTAGCACTTGGTCTAAACGTGATTTAATACGTGGTAAAATACCTTTATGTACCGGCGCACTAAATGTTGATTTATCTTCGCTAAGTACTGCTTCCGCCAAATTAGCCGGACCAAACATTGGCCACATATCTGATGGATTAATAGGAGCAGCTTCAATGCGAACAATGACTTCATGTGCTTTAGGTTGAGGTACATCGACGGTCTTTAAAGATATTTCAAGTTGTCCCTCATTAGAAATAAGGGTAAATAGTTGTTTTGACGTTTTCATTATCGCGTGCTCTCCATCTGTGATCGTTTTTATGATTATCGTTTATAGCGCTAATTTCATTGGCCCTACAGGGCTAAAGTTAGCAATACGGACATAGGTTAATGGCTTAATGCCCATCACTTTGAATAACGTTATGTTGGTCGATACTATATTTGCCCGTACCTAACCCCGTGATCATTAATAAACCTGCCATAATACCCATATTTTTGAATAGATTTTGCAATTCATGACTACGTGCTAAACCTTCTTCCATTACCCAAAAGTTATGCATATATAAGCTAATGACCAAGGTTAGACCTGCTAATATAAACGCCGCTATTTTTCCTTTGAATCCAACAATAATCGCAGCACCTGCAACCAATTGAATGATAATAGTCACCACTAATAATACTGAGATCATGGGAACATTATGCTGTTCCATATAGGTCATTGTGCCGTCAAATTTGTTGATTTTACTAACAGCAGGAAGAATGAAATAGCTTCCCATTAAAAAACGGCCCAGCAAAAGGCAGCTATTTTCAATAATACTCAAGAGTAAATCCTTTTTATGTATCAACCGGTGTTAACTTGCTATCAATTTTTAAGGCGATTGGCCTCAACGTTTGATTGAGGCCACACTAACATACCTTTATGACTTATTTATAGCCCGCGTAAGTGAGCAATTTACGTTACTGAGCTTTCGTTTATGTACGTAGCGCTTTGCGTAATACTTTACCGACATTGGTCTTTGGTAGCTCATCAATAAATTCCACCAATTTAGGCCGTTTATAGTTTGTCAACTGTTCATGACAATGGTCTAGAATATCTTGTTCAACTAATTCCGGGTCTTTACGTACAATGAAAACTTTGACCGCCTCACCCGTTGATTCATGAGGTACACCAATAGCAGCGGCTTCAAGTACCCCACCATGCATAACAAGCACTTCTTCAATTTCATTGGGAAAGACATTAAAACCAGAAACAATAATCATATCTTTCTTGCGATCAACAATTTTAAAAAAGCCATTCACATCCATCGTGGCAATATCACCCGTGGCTAACCACCCATCTTTTAAGACTTCATCCGTTGCCTCTTGACGGTTGTAATAACCTGCCATTACTTGTGGGCCTTTGACCCACATTTCACCCGGCTCACCAAGTGCAACTTCTTTGCCGTTATCATCCATTAGGCGAATATCGGTAGAAGAAACAGGCACACCAATTGACCCATTAAAGCTTGCTTGGTTATAAGGGCTCATGGTCACTAAAGGTGCACATTCTGTCAGGCCATAACCTTCTAGTAAGCGGGTTTTTGTGACCTTCTCCCAAAGCTCTGCAACCGGCCGCTGTACAGACATGCCACCGCCAAAACCAAGCTTTAAAGGTGTGAAATCTAGTTGGTCAAATCCTGGGGTATGCAATAACGCATTGAATAAGGTATTTACACCGGTGATTACTGTAAAAGGATATTTAGCCAGCTCTTTAACAAACCCCGCCATATCTCTGGGGTTGGTAATTAAAAGATTAGTACCACCAAAGGGCAAAAAACATAAACAATTAGAGGTTAGCGCATAGACATGATAAAGCGGCAGCGCGGTAACCATGAATTCTTGACCAACATCATAGACATTCTTGGTTGCTGCATTAGATTGTTCAAGGTTAGCGACCATATTACGGTGCGTTAACATGACCCCTTTTGATGGCCCCGTGGTACCGCCAGTATATTGCAAAAAGGCCAGATCAGCTCCGGTAACCTCGACCGGAGTAAAACTTAACCTAGCACCTGTTTCCATCGCTTTATTAAAACTGACGGCTTGAGGAAAATTAAAACTTGGCACCTGTTTTTTTACATACCTAAGTACACTATTTACCAGTAAGCCTTTTACTTTTCCTAATCGGTCGCCCACACCAGTAATGACAATATGTTCAACATCTGTTTTATCAATAACCGCTTCAAGTACATGGGCAAAATTTTCAAGGATAAGAATACCCTTTGTACCTGAGTCTTTTAGTTGATGTTGTAATTCTCGGGGTGTATATAACGGGTTAACGTTAACGACGGTTAAACCTGCCATTAACGCACCAAATAAGGCGACAGGATATTGTAAAAGATTAGGGATCATGATGGCAAATTTATCACCTTTAACTAATCCTAAGTCTCGCTGTAAATAGGCAGCAAAGTCTTTAGCTTGCTCACCCAGTTCTTGATAAGTAATACTCGCGCCCATATTAATAAACGCGGTATTATCTTGATATAGCTTAGTATATTTAGTAAATAAGCCAGCTAAAGAACTATATTTATCTGGATTTATTTCAAAATCAACACCGCTTGGATAACTCTTTTCAAGCCAAATTTTTTCCATTATTTTCGTCTCCCCAATCACTTATTTTATGCATGACATTATTATTATAGTTATGCCACGTTAAATGTTTTATTTTAAATCGTTAAAGCCCCTACGGTAAATTTTACCCATTGGAGTTCGGGCGGTAGATACTATTACGGCTTCTCTCATCGATGTTCCTTATTCGTTATTATTTATTAATCGCGCTTTAATCATGGCTATTACTGCTGTGATTGCATATATGCCATCGCTTTACTGACAAATTTCTCACCCTGTTTAGCACCACAGGTTAAGGCAACTTGGTCTGTTTGACGGCTAAGCTCGCTCCAACATTCACGCACTTTTTCGGGGCTTTGACTGTTTTGTGGAATAAAACAGCCATCGGTTTCAAACATACTGGCACTTGAATATCCCCCCGCTCCCGCACATAAAATAAAGCGATTAGGCGCATCATTATCACACAGTGTCAGCATGCCAGCGGTTACGGCTTCTGGGGCAAAGGCTTTGACAATATTTTCTGGCATTAAATCTTCGGTCATTCGTGTCCCCGCTGTGGGTGCAAGTGCATTAATACGAATATTATTTTTAGCACCTTCAATGACTAACGTATTCATTAGCCCTAGAACCGCCATTTTAGCTGCACCATAATTTGACTGACCAAAGTTGCCGTACATACCACTTGATGAGGTAGTCATCACAATGCGCCCATAGTTTTGTTCGCGCATGATATCCCAAACAGCTTTAGTACAATTAACGGACCCCATCACATGCACATCCATAACAACTTTAAAGTCATCTAAGGTCATTTTTGTGAATGATTTGTCGCGTAGAATACCCGCGTTATTAATGAGAATATCAACACGTCCCCATTTATCCATAGCTTGTTTAACCATATCTTGTACTTCATCAAAGTTGGCAACATTGGCGCCATGGCTTATCGCTTCACCGCCATTGTCTTCAATTAAACGCACTACATCTTGTGAGGCTTGTGAAGAAGCGCCGCGACCATCTCGGGCGCCACCTAAATCATTGACGACAACTTTAGCGCCACGTGCAGCAAGCGCTAAGGCATGCGAACGACCTAATCCATTACCTGCGCCTGTAACAATAGCGACTTTACCTACAAAACTGATTGTCATAATATTTCCTTAATCGATTTTCTAATGATTCTATTCACGTTAACCTCAGCAATAAAGGCTTAAATCTGTAAATTAGCTTTTAAAAATATAAAGTGCATAATTTATAAAACTAGATGATCATTTTTAATTTATTAGCACGCATAAACTCGCTAAGTTGCGTTGTTATTTAACCATTTGTACTGAAACCCACTCAGCAACCAAAGCGGGTGTATCACCACCTTCAATCTCAACCGTGACTTCTGTACATAAGCGGTATTGACCGAGCTTTTTTTCGTCAATCGCCAACGTTTTTGCATGTGCACGAATACGGCTATTAACATGAACCGGCTGTAAAAATCTCACTTTGTCAAAACCCGCATTTAAGCCCATATAAAAGCCATCAATAATCACGCTAAAATCTTTGGCAAAATAAGACAACATCGATAAGGATAAAAACCCGTGCGCTATCGTAGTGCCAAACGGTGTTGCTTTAGCCTTCACTTCGTCAACATGGATAAACTGATGGTCAAGTGTACAATCTGCAAATAGATTAATTTGCGCTTGGTCAATGGTATGCCAAGGCGTAGGTGCGGCTTGATAACCAATGTACTGTGCTAATTCATCTTTTTTAATTATTGTTGGCATAAGCTATCTCTTTATTATTATTTCTATTAGGGGGCTTACCATTAAGTGTTTTTTTCATAGACTTATGACTTTTTCACCTAATTAAAGTGCTTTAAAACCATGCGGTTTTCATCTCATAGGTACTGTTGTCGGTGTTGAGTAAAAGCGCTGCCCATAACGATATTTGTGGCAATTCAAAGCGATAAAAATACTGAAGCGTTTGCAGTTTCCCTTGATAAAAACAAGCCTCATCTTGATGAGGCTTTAATTCAAGACCTTTAGTAGCAACAAGGCCTTGTTTAAGCCATAACCAGGCAATAATAACGTGACCAAATAACTCTAAATATTTAACAGAATTAGCTAATGCTAAATCTATATTTTTAGTCGTCATCGCGGCCAACACCGCTTCAGTGGTCTGTTGTAACGTAGCCACCGCTTCACTTAGTTGCTGAGTAAACTCTGATAAGCTTTCATACTGTCTAGCTTGTTCGATGGTTTTACGTATTTCAGCTAGGGTGGCTAAGTATCCAGCCATGTTGTTCATCGGTACTTTGCGCGTTAATAAGTCTAATGACTGAATTCCCGTTGTACCTTCATGAATCGTGTTTAAACGATTATCACGGTAAAATAATTCAACGGGGTGCTCGTTAATATAACCATGTCCGCCTAATACTTGAATGGCTAAATCGTTGGCTTTAGTGCCATATTCTGAAGGCCAAGTTTTAATAATGGGGGTAAGGAAGTCGAGTAATAAGTGGGCGTGTTCTTTAGCGGCAACACTCGGTGCTGTTTTTTCGTCGTCACTTAATTGTGTGCCGTAAAGCACTAACGAAAACGCACCTTCTGCATATGCTTTTTGTGCTAATAACATACGGCGAACATCGGCGTGCTCTATGATATTAACCATAGGAGAAAGCGGGTCTTTGCATGAAGGCAAACGACCTTGTGGTCTGTTTTTTGCGTACGCTAATGAGTACAGATAACCCGCTATACCGATAGCAGCAGCGCTTGTACCAACCATAATGCGGGCTTCATTCATCATATGAAACATGTATTTTAGCCCTTGGTTTTCTTCACCAACCAAGTAACCAACAGCGCCATTTTTTTCACCAAAACTTAACGAAGTAGACGTTTGTGCTCGACCCCCCATTTTGTGAAATAACCCTGACAAGGCAACTTCATTGTCTGCACCGATTGAGCCATCATCATTCACTAAGAATTTAGGCACAACAAAGAGTGAGATGCCCCTGATACCTTTTGGCGCCCCAGCTAATCGAGCCAGCACTAAATGTACAATATTTTCGCTTAGGTTATGATCGCCACCCGAGATGTAGATTTTATTACCACTGATACGATAACTGCCGTCTGCTGCCTTGGTCGCTTTGGTAATTAAATCACCTAAGCCTGAACCACTGCCCGGCTCTGTCATGGCCATCGTACCCATAAAACGTCCAGCACGCATAGGCTTCACCCATTTTTCAATCAGTGCGTCACTGCCATGTGCTTCAAGTAAATTAGCATTAGCGGTGGTTAACATGTTGTAGCCCAAACCAACACCACCCGCGACAGTCAAATATGAACTGGCAATACTTGCGATGATTGGCGGAAGCTGCATACCATTAGTGTTGTAATTAGCGGTGGCTGAGGGTAGACCTGAAGCAATAACGGCATCAATAGCGGGTTTAAGTTCAGGGATTAAATGTACGTTTTTACCATCAAAAGTAGGCTGATGCGTATCAAGTTTTTGACGAATAGGTAAGAAGTGTTTTTCTGCTATTGTTTTAGCCGTGGCAATAACATCATTAAATGTTTGACGATCATGGTCTTGATATCGTTCTCTTTTTAATAGTGATTCACTATCAAAAAATTCATAAAGCATGAATTCGATATCACGTGCATTCATTAATTCATTGAGCATACTGTTCTCTTCTTATTCTGGTATCAAAACATAAAATCAAAGGCTAGATTAAAAGTAGTATTAAAATAAAGGTAAACAAAAACAGTGATTTGAGCTTACCTTTAAGGCTTACTGCGCAGATACGCCGCCATCTATCGCGATGCATTGCCCGGTCATATAAGTATTAGCAGGCGACAACATCATCAGCATTACCGCAACCACTTCTTTAGGTTCAGCGAGACGTTTCATCGGCGCACCTAAGCTCATTTTGCTTTGCATATTTTCATCAGCCATATCTGTTACCATTTGCGTTAAGGTAAAAAATGGGCAAATGGCATTGATGCGTATATTATGACGACCGTATTCAACAGCGCCTGTTTTGGTTAGACCAATCACAGCATGTTTCGCCATAGAATAAGCGCCTACCTTTGCCGCGCCGCCAAGCCCGGCCATTGAGCTAACATTCAAAATAGCGCCGCCTTGTTGTTTTAACATTTGTTGAATTTGATGACTCATACCAAACTGAACACCTTTAACATTTACCGCAAATTGTTTATCCATGAGCGCTTCGTCAATCTCGTGTAACGCATGGAACTCATGGGCAATACCCGCGTTGTTGACACCAATATCAACACGACCAAAATGTTCAATGGCGGCATCAACCATCGCTTTACAGTCTTCATTTTTAGCAACATTGCATTTTAATGCGATAACGTGTGCCCCAGTTGCCGCAATTTCATCCGCAACGCTATGAACACCGGCTTCGTTAATATCACTGATCACTAACTTAGCACCACGTTTAGCCAGTTCTTCAGCCAATAATTTGCCAAATCCTTGAGCTGCACCGGTAATAACCGCTACTTTTCCAGTAAAATCTAATAATGGATCCATGTTTTTTTCCTCACAGTAAAATATTGCCTGACCGTTGTTTGGGTCTGTTGCTCAAGCTTGCGTTTATGCCTATTTTTATATTCATCTTTAATTATTATTGCGCCTGACTCTCTTGCTCAATGATCTGTAATGCCATTTGAGCTAAAGGCTCGACAAACTTACCGATTTTATTAGCATTTTCGTTCGATGCATTCCCTTGGGAAGCTCTCTTAGCAACACCTTGCACAATAGCGGCTAACCTAAAAAAGCTAAACGCGAGATAAAAGGTCCAGTTGTCTATTTTTTCAATGCCCATGCGCTGACAATAAGTAGCCACATATTCGGCTTCGCTGGGTATACCTAAACGTGTTCTATCAACGCCTTTTAGTCCATCTATACTGCCCATGCCTTGTGGCATTCTTAACCCCATACATTGATAGGCTAGATCAGAATACGGATGCCCTAAGGTAGAGAGCTCCCAGTCAAGAATGGCGATAATTTCAGGCTTATTTTTGGCAAACATCATGTTGTCTAATCGAAAGTCACCATGTACCAGGCAAACTTTGCCGTCATCTTGGGGTAAGTTAACCTCAAGCCATCGACTTAAATTATCCATAGCATCTATTTTTTGTAGTTCTGAAGCGCGATACTGTGAAGACCAACGACCATATTGACGTTCAAAGTAATTACCTGCTTTTCCATATTCGCTTAGCCCTATGTTGTCAACATTCACGCGATGTAAAGCCACTAAAGCATAATTCATTGCATCATACATTTGGCTACGCTCTGTATTGGTGGGTATCTCAGCTAACGAGGCACTCCAATAAACGCTGCCATCACAAAATTCCATGATATAAAACATTGAACCAATAATGCTTGTGTCTTCACAAAGTTGATAGACCTGAGCCACAGGCACATTAGAATCTTTTAGCGCTGCAAGGACCTTATATTCACGGTCAACCGCATGAGCTGATTTGAGTAATTTCCCTGGTGGTTGGCTGCGTAAAACATAAGTTCCTGACTTCGCCATTACTTTATAGGTAGGGTTAGATTGTCCACCTGAAAATTTGTCGAGTGTTATCGGCCCAACAAAACCTTCAAGATGGCATTCAAGGTACGAGGTGAGTTTTTCAACATCAAAAGGAGCTATTGCCGCCATGTATTTATTCTCTTTCATATGTAAGACTTTTATTTTAAACAACGATATAATTACGTAGATTTTTTGACTAAGTCTCGGCCTAACTGCATCATGTGAACTTGATCAGGACCATCCGCTAAACGCAAGGTTCGCTGTCCCGCATAAGCATGGGCTAAAAATGTATCTTGGCTAACCCCCACTGCACCATGGCATTGAATGGCACGGTCAATAACATCAAGTGACATATTTGGCGCCACTATTTTTATCATGGCAATAATATCTTTCGCCGCTTTATTGCCTTCAAGATCCATTTTTTGAGCCGCTTTTAACGTCATCAAACGGGCTTGTTCAATTTGACACGCTGAAATAGCAATGTCTTCACGTATAGATTGTTGTTTGATCATCGGGCGACCAAAAACAATACGTTCATTGACACGTTTACACATTAAATCAAGGGCGCGTTGAGCAACACCAATCGATCGCATACAATGGTGAATGCGACCCGGACCTAAGCGACCTTGAGCTATTTCAAACCCTTTACCCTCAGCAACAATAATGTTTTCAACGGGAACGCGAACATTTTCGAAAATAATTTCCGCATGCCCTTCGGGAGAATCATCATAACCAAACACCTTCATTGGTCGTACCATCGTAACTCCAGGGGTTTTCATCGGCACGAGTACTTGAGATTGTTGAATATAACGATTGTCATTATCAGGATCTGTTTTACCCATAACAATCATAATTTCACACTGCTTACGGCAAGCGCCACTGATGTAAAACTTTTTACCATTGATGACATATTCATCACCGTCACGGTCGATGCGTAATTCAATATTGGTGGCATCACTCGATGCTACTTCAGGCTCTGTCATCGCAAAAGCTGAACGAATCTTCCCTTTTAGCAAGGGCTCTAGCCATTGTTTTTTTTGTGCTTCACTACCATATTTGGCGAGAACTTCCATATTACCGGTATCAGGTGCCGCACAATTAAAGACTTCTGGCGCCCACATCACTTTACCCATAATTTCAGCTAAAGGTGCATATTCTAAGTTAGTTAATCCGGCACTGTATTTGCCATAACTTAGCGGTAAGAATAAATTCCACAGCCCTTGTGCTTTAGCCTTCGCTTTTAGTGTTTCCATTAACGGCGGCGTTGACCAAGGTGCTTGCGCAACTTGTTCATGCATTTCCTGTTCAGCAGGATAAACATAGGTGTCCATAAATAAGTTTACACGCTTGATTAACGCCTTAACTTTGTCACTGTATTCGAAATCCATGAGAGATCCTTTTAGTTTAATAACGCCCGTTGAACATGCGCTAGTGATTAATACGCTGTGGTAATAACATTTTGAAAATCAATTCGCTATTGAATTTTTTAGTTAATAGCTGACAGTCATTAATTTAGCTCAACTTCATTAATGCGTCTTTATTGAAGGGGGCTATTTGGTCTTCTTTTTTATCTCGAATTTTATTTACCCACTCAGGGTCGACTAGCAACGCACGACCAATAGCCACCAAGTCAAATTCATCGTTATTTAAGCGCGTGAGTAAGCCCTCAATACTGGTAGGATTAGAAGCACCGCCTAAATCCGTGTTTCCTTCACCGGTAAAATCACTGTCGAGACCAACACTACCAACGGTTATTACAGGCTTTTGTGTTAATTTTTTTGTCCATCCGGCAAGGTTTAGCGTTGAACCTTCAAATTCAGGTAACCAAAAACGACGCGTACTGGCATGAAATATATCAACACCAGCATCACTTAATAACGATAAAAAGAGCGCTAATTCTTCAGGGTTTTGGCAAAGTTTTGCATGATAGTCTTGCTGCTTCCATTGAGAAAATCTAAAAATAATAGGAAAGTCATTACCTACCGCAGCGCGGATAGCTTGTACAATTTCTACACCAAAGCGGGTACGGTTTTCTAATGAACCTCCGTAGCCATCAACCCGCTGGTTTGTACCTTCCCAAAAGAACTGATCAACCAAGTAACCATGAGCGCCATGAACTTCGACGCCATCAAAACCTACGTTTTTAGCGTCAAGAGCGGCTTGTGCAAAAGAAGCAACCACTTCATCAATATCAACTTGGCTCATTTCAACACCATTGGGTGCTCCAGGCTTGTATAATCCTGAAGGGCTATAAGCAGGCACCGATTTATCAGGGCCAATACCTTCTTTTCTTACGGAGCCGACATGCCAGATTTGTGGAACAATTTTGCCACCCGCAGCATGAACCTCATCAACAACATGTTTCCAACCCGCTAACGCTTCTTCACCAAAAATAGCAGGTACGCGTTCATAGCCATTCGCCGCTTTATGGGAAATAAAGGTCCCTTCTGTAATGATTAAGCCGACATTTCCTTCAGCTCTTCGGCGATAGTATTTTGCAACATCGCTATTAGGAATGTAGTCAGGCGAGAATGTTCGCGTCATGGGCGCCATAACCGTTCGATTCTTTAACGTTAGTCCACCGACTGTAAATGACTCAAAAAGTTTATCTGAATTATTGTTACTCATCTTATTTCCTAAATTTAATACTGTTATACATTCATTGACACACGTGACTTTATGCTTTCGCGTTGTATTTTTTATTTTAATCAATAGATTACCTAACCAATTAAATAACCACCATCAACATTAATCGCGCTACCTGTGGTATAACTTGACGCATTTGAAACCAAGTAAAGTACCGTCCCTGCCATCTCTTCTGGCTGGGCAATACGTTTCATTGGTACGTGATGCAGCATTTGATCGAGTATTTTGGGATTATTAACTAACGTTGAGGCAAATTTAGTATCAGTGCCGCCAGGCAATAGAGCATTCACGCGGATATTAAATTGGGCACATTCTTTGGCAAATGTTTTAGTCATAGAGATAACCGCGGCTTTGGTAATTGAATAGATGCCTTGAAAGTCACCCGGGATAACACCATTAATAGAAGCAACATTAACAATAGCGCCACCACCGTTTTCTTTCATGAGTTTAGCGCCCATAACAGACATGAAAAAATAACCACGAATGTTAACGTCTACTGTTTTTTGAAAGGCACTTAAATCAGTATCTAATACATGACCAAAATAAGGGTTGGCCGCAGCATTATTCACTAAGATATCAAGCTTGCCGTGTTGTTTTTTTATCGCAGAAAAGATATGTTCTATTTGCTCCATCTCACCAATATGACAAGCTATCGCTTGAGCACTACCGCCTGCTGCAATAATATCGTCAACAACGGTTTGACACCCAGCCACCTTGCGGCTCGACACAATCACATGAGCACCACTTTGTGCCAGTAATTTTGCAATTTGTTCACCAATGCCACGACTTGCGCCCGTAACTAAAGCGATTTTTCCTGTTAAGTCAAATAGATTATTCATGTTAAGTTTCCTACTTAATATCTAATGTTTATTGATTATCTAAACGTTACCCAGTCACTACCTGCTGAGGTTAAATGGCTATAGTTATTGAAATAATCAATGTTTAAATTATTTTCTGAAAAGAGTAATTTAGTAACGCTTGTATTGCGTGATTGCTGATTAATCACTAATGTTTTTTCATCAGACAAGCCTAAAATATGTTGAATAATCACCGCTATGGTGCCACTTGAAGTAAAAATACAGATATGATTAGCATGTTGATTACTTTCAGTGATTAATGATAATTTTCTGGCTGTTAATTCTTGTTTAATAACATCTTGTAATGCACTAATGCAGCGTTTTTTAAATTGACTCCAGCTTTCTTTATAATCTTGGTCGTACTTGCCACTGATCCAACGGTCAAGCGCAAGCGCAAACTCTTTTTGAAAGCGTTTATTTGCGTTGGGTTTTTTACTTATGGCCGCAGCCATTTTTGCAAAGTCTCGCCATTGTGAGTCATAACAAATCAACAACTCTTCATGATTAAATTCATTAAACCCTGAATGCAAGGTAACGGGTGAAAGTGCACCTTGGTAACCAAGCAAAAAATGCTCTAAGGTTTGTCCATGGCGTAGTAAATCTCCTGAATAAATTTTGTCAGGTGCAGATCGCCAAGACTCACCAAGCAAACGCGATTGTTCATTGCCTTTTTCAGAGAGCAAGTCATAGTCGGCTTTACCAAAGGATGCCTGTCCGTGGCGTATAAGATACAGAGCAGTCATTCGCTTAAGACAGCCCGTTAATAGATGGATTTTCGAATCGATTAAAACATTTGCTTGTTATCATTTATTATCACTCACTATGATCATTTAATCGCCAAAACTTTGATTTATTGATAGTAATCCCAAGCTCTTAATTAAACAAATGAATAGTTCTTATAACCCACTATTCATTATTAGAATAAAGAATCAGTATTAATTGTCCACTTTATAAAATGTTAACCCGTAATATTTTTATTATTTACATAAAAAAGCCTTGCACATCTAGAGTGCAAGGCTGATTACTTTTAAAGGACTGCAATACTTTTTCAGCTAAGGTAACGCATTAAAAGTTATAAGAAATACTCGCTCCATAGGTGCTCGGCTGACTCGGATAGGCATTAAAGCTACCCGCTTGAATAGGCACAGGAAAGGCAGAATGAAAATATTCATCATTATTTAAATTACGTGCCCAAACTTGTAAGTTAACCCCATTGGGGAAGTTAAGCCCAGCACTGGCATTAAAAGTACTCACTTCTCGTGTTAGGGAATCAGGTACATTTTCAGCAAGGGTAACCTCGCTTTCATAGAGGTAATCGGTACGAATATATCCATTAATACCCGCACTTAATTCGAAATGGTAAGTCACACCAGCTGTAATACTTTGTTCATGTATTCCTGCAGGTTTTTTACCCGATAAATCGATAGGACCATCAACACCTGATGCACCTTTAAAAGCATCATAGGTGGGGTCAAGAAAGATACCCGCTAAGGTAAATGCCCAGTTTTCGGTTAGGTTGTAAGCAGAATCGAATTCGATACCTTGTGTACTTTGCTTACCGGCATTAGCCAAAACGAAGCCTGTGCCAACAAAAATAGCCGACTGAAACCCTTCTATCGTTTGGTCAAAGGCCGTTATGTTGAAGGCAACTTTTTCAAATCTGGCTTTCATACCCAATTCATAAACCGTTGATTCTTCTGGTAAAGCATATCGACCGCCATAGCTTTGATTTTTTTGTACTAGACCATTAGTTATAAGCGCATCACTGTCTGCAGCGAATGGACGGGTATCACGGGATAAATTCCATGATGATGCTTTAAAGCCCGTTGCAGCGGTGGTAAACAAATTAATATTGTTATTAAGTTCATAGGCTAAGCGTAATGACCACGTAGTTTTACTATCAGCGGTATTATCGTCTTCAACTGAGTTTGGTAATTCAAGCATGGGTGGCATGAACTGCAAACCTTTTAATGTCGGAATAGCTGGCGCTAATGTCGGTATGAAAGGCATTGGCACACCAAAAAGGGTTAAATCATTGTCTAAATCAATCGCTGAAAGCGTAGAGTTATTCTGTTGAGCAACAATGACATCTTTTTCATCATGGGTATAACTCACACCAAAGGTTGTCGTGAACTTTGCTGAAATTCGATAATCAATATTAGCAAAAATAGAATAAGCATTATTATTTTGCATAAATTGAGAATCAACAACAGTATCTGATGAAATAAATGAACCCGGCGCAAGGCCGTAAACCCCCTCTACCCCACTAAGCAAACCAGCAGCACCTCCTGCAGCTAACAAGACATCAAAATAGTTTCTCATATCATCGCCATAAAATAAGGCGTCTTGGGCGTCAACGTCTTCTTGGAAGAAGAACGCGCCTAGCATCCAGTCTAGTTTGTTTACGCCAATAGAATTCAAACGTAACTCTTGCGTAAAGGTATCAATTTTAGTGTCACCACTTTCTCGGATAATATCTAAACTGGTGTAATCTATATCGTGTATAAAAGTAGATTCATTACTACGTAATGCGGTAATTGAGGTGAAAGCAAAACCATCGTAATCAACATCGACCTGTATAGATATCCCGCTATCTTCTACGGTATTTCGAGGGTCCATATTAAGGGCTGATGTATAGGAAAACGGGTCGGCTGAATCATTAACCATTCCACCTAAAAATTGAACCGCGCCCGTTGTGGAGCCATTAATCGCATTGGAAACAGTGCAGCAAGCTTCATCAATCTCACTGTAGTCAGCAATAAAACGCACAGTAACATCTTGGTTAGGTTGATATAATGCTTGTGCACGCATATTCCAACGGTCTTTGTCATTCAGTTTATTTAAACCACTTACGCTGTCAGTGTAACCATCACGCGCGTTGTAACCACCCGATAAACTAAAAGCCAATTCGTCTGTAACACCGTTAGTGATATAACCTTTCACCAATTGTTGATTGTAGTTACCATACCCCACTTCAACATTACCTTCTAAATCGAAAGAAGGCGCCATAGTGCGCACATTGATAACACCCGCAGAAGCATTTTTGCCGAACAAGGTACTTTGCGGACCACTGAGTACTTCAATTTGCTGCAGTCTGGGTAAATCACCAATTTGAGCAGCGGCGCGAGAACGATATACACCATCAATAAATACCCCCACCGAAGGTTCAATACCGGTGTTGTTGGTACCATTACCAAAACCACGTATTGAAAAGTTAGTGTTCGTTGAACGTTGTAATGGAGTGACTCTTAATGTTGGCACGAGTGTTTGCAAATCATTAATATCTAAAACTTTTGCTTCTTCAATATCTTTACCCCTGACAACGGTAATGGCAATAGGCGTTTCTTGTAACCCAGTAAGTCGTTTAGACGCGGTTACCATTATACGTTCGATACCTTTCTCATCGTCTTGGCTGGCTAATTTTATTTCTTGAGCATTAAGCACAGAAGTACCCAATGCACTAATGACTGCTGAAACGAGTAATGATCTCTTAAAGAGTTGTGATGCTAATCTTGGCGTCATGCTGTGTCCCCATTTATTTTTACTAAACACTTATTGATTAAATGCGATTCTGCTCAAATACTTTGTTTGAGCATGATTCTTGTTTAAGCGTAGACAAAGTTTTATCAAACCGAAATGCTATACCAAGTTACCTTTGGTTTTTTACACAGTTATCGCACAATATTTACGCTACTTGACTATGCTAGGAGCAACCGTTAAATTAAACAAATGAATAAATTTCATAATCAACTATTCATTATATGAATAGAGTGGAATTATAATAATGATCATTATTTGATGGATTAGGTATTTATATATGAAGGTCGACTTAAATTTGTTTGTGGTATTCGAAGCGATTTACTGTGAAGGAAATATTACTAAAGCAGCATCTGCACTAAACTTATCACAGCCCGCGGTGAGTCATTCACTGAGTAAACTACGTGCTCACTTTGACGATCCGCTTTTTGTTCGACAAGGTAATGAAATGCGCCCTACCGTTGTTGCCAACAATGTTGTATCGGATGTGCGCGAAGCTTTACGTCAGTTACAGATATGCTTAGCACAATCCAAACAATTTGAGCCAATGAGCTCCCGTAAAAGCTTTACGATATCTTTACACGTAGCTTTAGAGGCTTCTTATTTACCTCCTTTAATACAAAGAATAGCCAAAGAAGCACCATGGGTTAATATACAAAGTAGCCGCAGAGTCAACCGCCATGAATTAGAAAACAAACTCGCCAGTGGGGATATTGATTTAGCTATTGATACATTATTGCCCGTAAGTGACAACATAATACATACCCAACTAGAAAAAGATAAACTTGTGGTTGTTGCTCGCAAAAATCATCCTAAGATTAAATCTACATTAGCTTTAGACCAATATCTTGCGCTAGACCATATATTGGTTTCATCTCGTTCAACCGGTCCAAGTATTGAGGATTTTGAACTCGCTCGTCTTGGATTACAGCGAAAAATAGGCTTAAGGTGCCAACACACGTTTTCAGCATGTCGTGTGCTTGCCGGTAACGATATGTTACTCACAGCTACAGAGACAACCGCTAAAATGTATGCTCAATTACTCGATTTAGTTATTTATCCATTACCGGTAGAGTTACCCGATATTGATATGCATTTATATTGGCACACAAATCTGGACTTCGAACCTGCAAATAAGTGGTTAAGAAACAAAGTTATTCAAGCGACTCCTGGTACTTAAAATTCTGATACGACACGCTTTTAAACTAACTAAAAATTAGACATATTGTATTTATTAATGGGAATAATGAGCGTAAATGACGATTAAATTTCAACAAAAGCCGAGCATAATAATCAAACCTATCGCGAAGCATAATGGCATGTTTCTCTGCGTTTTGGGTGGCCTGCTTTTGTGTGCTACGGTATTAGTGGCTCAATTTTATTGGCAAATATTTAGACTTGCCCATATTTTTGTTATTTTACTCAGCCTCGTTATTATCTTGGTTGGGGTCGTTAAACTTTTAGAGCCTGATATTAGTCTGTATTTGACACCGGATAAAATCATCTTCAATCACCGTTATGGCCATTGGCAATTAACATGGCAGGACATACAAAATATTCAGCCAGTTTCTGAAGTTATTGGCCTAGATAGAGAAGCATTGCCATACATAGGTATACGATTAGTACATATAGATAAAATCGCTAAAAACATATCAATTCGATTGGCTAATCGGTTGATTCACCAACAAAAAGGGCTAATTGTTTATAGTGTATTACATCAATTAATGACCTTTGAACAAGCTCAAATTAATTTTGATCCCTTTGTCTTGTCAAATGGCGAATCTATAAAAGGCCCCATCGCCGCATTTCTTCATCAATCGGAGCAATTATCTGCGGCATTTGGCTATCATTTGTTCCTACCTGCCGATAGCTTTGACCGAGGTATTAATGAATTCAACCACTTACTTAAACAGTGCAAAATGGCAAGTGCAACGTATCAAGAGACTTAGTTTCCTCATTTCTCAGTGTTTTTCTGCACCTTTTTCAATTGTACTTTTATCTGTTGTTGATATTTATTCATATCGGTTAAATACTCTTCTTTTTGTTTAGCCGTTAGTACCTGATACATTAATGCTTCAAAACATCGTGTATACGAGATAAAGCTGACCGTCAGTGAAGGAAATTGTTGAGTAACTAACATTGAAAATTGACTGGCTGGCATAGCAACTGGTTTTTCTAGTCCTTTAGCTTTTAATATTGCTAATATTTGCTGATACTGAGCTAACCATTGTACTAAAGGTTTACTTTTAGAACGTTTTATATTTGTTAACCACATAATAATCATCACTAAAAATAATGAGCCACCAATAGCACCTCCTATTTTCCATGCGCGTAAATCGCCAAACCATTGAGTGAGTAAATCATATTGTCTCGCAGAAGAATAACCTAGCACCAAGCGTGTCCATTGATAATCTAGTGCATCAAGCTGTAAGCGAAAAGTGTTAATCAAAGCAAGGTGTTTGTAACGATGTAAATTCAGCAAATCATTATTAAAAAATGCATCTTGCTGTAACATTTGAGAGAGCCCGCTTTCGACCCGCTCAGGGTTTACCGCCGCGGTAGGATCAACCCTTACCCAACCTTTGTCTTTAACCCAAATTTCGGCCCAAGCATGAGCATCATATTGGTAGATACTTAAGTGGCCACCTTGCTTGTTGTATTCACCCCCTAAATACCCCGTCACTAACCTAGCAGGAACGCCAGACGCTCTCATTAAAAAGGTAAATACACTAGCATAATGAACACAAAATCCCTTTTTCGTTTGATAAAAAAACTGATCTAAAACATCTCCAGATAACAACGGTGGCGATAACGTGTAATAAAAGTCTTGTTCTCGAATCATATCCAAAACAGCTTGTGCTCTTTCAATTTCATTTGGATAAGCACCATTGAGTTCTATTGCTTGTGCCTGGAGTTTAGGATTACTGTTAGCTGGTATGTGTAAATTTTTGGCTCTTTCACTATCACCTAATGGCGAATTAAGAAATGAGTGGGTATAACTGGCAATTTCATAACTCGTTGTTTGACTAACAGGCTTACTCTTTTTAATGGTGTAGTTAGCTAATTGCCTGATATCTATTTGATTACTCAACAAACTTTTAGGGTCAACCACCGCTAATGAAAAAAGCCAAGGTTGATAACTCGGTTCAACCATCACTTGGTAACGTGTTGGTAACCCCGTTAAGGGTAGAACATCAACAGGCACATTATCTGGCTTACCTATTTTAGTTGAGAGGTTATTTTTGTTTTGTTGCCATGTACGCCCGTCAAACTCATCCATCACCATTACTCGCCAATACAACTGATTGTATTGAGGTATATCAGTAAAAAAATTCACTCGAAAAGCAAGCGCTGAAGATCTTGCTAAATGAGCAATATCCCCAGGAGTAACACTTTCTGACAAACCTGTTTGCGCTGATTTGGCTGACGGCACCTGCCAAAATGGAGAGAGCCGAGGGAAAACAATAAATAACACCACAGCAAGAGGAATGCTTTGAATGACCATTTTAGCACTGTTAATAAAGGGCTGTTTGTACTTTCCCGGTGGTAAGAAGTACGCAAGCAAAACAGTTAAATTCAAAATAAGTAAGCCAAAGACAAGCAGCGACATGAATAAAGACTGAGAAAAAATAAGTACAGACGCAAGAATGAAAATACCCAGTAAGATAATTTGGTAAAAATCTTTTCGAGTCGTTAACTCTAAACTTTTTAATGAATAAGCAAAACAAAGTAGATGCAACATACTTAATAGTACGCCTAATTCTCGACCATTAACCGCTATTGCGATACATCCAGAGCAAGCAAGCAATAAGACAACATATCGGTGAGGTTTTACTGTCGGCTTAATAAGCGTTAACGAACGCCAGCATAAACACAAACTAATGATCGCCAACATCCAAACGCTTAATTCACTTATAAGCAAAGATAAATTAAGGCATTGGCATACGAATAAACCCCAAGCATTTTTGCGGGATAAACTGAAACATTGCAAACCATCGTGACTATTTTTCATCAGAGTAACTTAGGATAAAGCGCTAACGCCATCAAACACTGGTTAAAATGTTGTTGGCCTTGCGAGGGTTTGATTTTTTCTTGTCCTAAGTCCAAACCAAATATTTGAGCCCCATCGTTGTATTCTTTTACCAGAAAACACAAATACTGTAATTGCTTCTCTAGACCATGCTTTGGCATATCCGTGAGTTTCAACCAACACGTTGCTCCTTGTTGTTGATGGTAATGCTTAGTCAATCGACCTTGCCCTCGGGCAAATTGTTTCCATGCAACACGTGATAGTGGTTCGCCAGGAATATGTGTTTTAAGCTCGAAAAATTCATCGATGCCTGGTTTAGTATTTTCTAAAAATGAATTTTGCTTTACAGAGCCAGCAAAGTTGCTGGGTATATGCCTAACAGGTTCAGCTGCTGGATACAGCATGCACTTAAAATCAAAATCTATTCTTGTCCATGTTATAAATAAGCCTAATGGATATTCACTCCATATTTTTAAGCGACCCGGATAATGAACCCCTCTATTTTCGTAACGACAAGAGACATAAACGGTTTGATTTCCTTGTACAGTTTGAGGAAGATGAGACATTTTCTGGTGGTCAAAACAAAAATTGAAGTCTAGACGATTGTTGGGGGATAATATTTTTACTGGCACCATAATATATTGTTTTGCATATCCCTCCACTTGCTTATCGGTAGATACCTCGATGCCCGATAAATTAAAAAAACTGTGCATCATCGTCGTAATAAACACACTCGCCATTAAGTAACTCAATAGCATAATGACATTATTTTGATAGTTAGTGGCCAAAAGGAATAACAACACCACAAAAACAAGATAAACAAAGCCAAAGCGTGTTGGCATAATGAAAATATTGCGGTTTGATAGCGTATGCTGACTGGCAGGTGGAATTCGGCGTTTTAGCCACCGATTAAGTCGCCTCTTAATAATGCAACTAATAAAACTTTGTATCGGTATTACAAATCTCGTCACGAGTATCTCTATATTTATGGAAAATATTTTTGATAGTGTTATGTATTAAATGGATTTAAGACATTAACTTGTGCAATAACTTGGTTGGAAATTTTTTCAGCGTGATCACCAAAGCGAGTTGCCGTTGACTCAAGCCTATGCTGACATACAGCGCCAAATACCGTTTGAATATCTTCGGGTATTACATACGTTCTTTCTGCCATAAAAGCCCATGCTTTAGCGGCACTCACCAATGCTTGTCCTGCTCTTGGTGACAAAGGTCTGCCCGCAAAACCTTGACGCCTACTGACATGATTTAAGGCGATAACATATTCAATAATATTATCTGAGACAGTCACCTGTGACACCATCGATTGCATAGCTATAAGTTTACTGGTATCAACACAAGGCTGTAGCTTTTTATAGCTATCGTGACTACTTTCACTCATTAAAATTTGTTTTTCTGCTGCAATATCAGGAAAACCGAGCGATATACGCATCATAAACCTATCGAGTTGAGACTCAGGCAGTGGGTATGTTCCTGCATGTATTAGAGGGTTTTGTGTAGCAATAACAAAGAAAGGTTGTGGTAATACGTAAGTTGTCCCATCAATGCTAACTTGGTGTTCTTCCATCGCTTCGAGTAAAGCACTTTGTGTTTTAGGACTTGCCCTATTAATTTCATCACTTAGTACTACCTGATTAAAAATCGGACCTTGATGAAGTTCAAATTTTTTACTTTCAGGGTTAAAAATAGAAATACCAATAACGTCAGCGGGTAACAGATCACTGGTGAATTGAGTTCGTTGATAGCTGAGCCCAAGGGTTTTTGCTAACACCTGTGCAAGGGTAGTTTTACCCATACCGGGTAAATCTTCTATCAGGATATGACCTTTTGCTAATAAACAGGCAAGTGCCAAACGTATTTCTTGAGGCTTACCTAAAACAATACCGCCTACTTGAGCTAAAATTGCTGAAACTAAACTTTGCATAATATGATGACCACGTTATTTAACATAATTGATATCATTCAATATACCCCTATTAAAGTGCCAAGGATGCTAAAACAATATCAACTAATAGCATCACGATACAACTTTATTTAATCAGTAAACATAAGCAGTGAATATAAATTCACCTCAGCGATGCAAGGTATTTATGTTTATTTGAAAAGACTTATTCTAGGAGATTATCACAGCAATAGGTTAAAGTAGTGTAAAGAACATTCATAAAAACAATTCAAATTTTTACAAATAGCGAGTGTCTGCATTAATAATTAAGACACTCGCTATTTCAGGAGTGCATTCAAAGATGTTAGAAATAGCAGTTATCTACTTAGTTGCAGCATTTGTTGCCGTACCGGTCGCCAAAAGGCTTGGCCTAGGATCAGTTTTGGGCTACCTGTTAGCCGGTATTTTAATTGGACCTAATTTATTAGGCCTCGTTGGCGACCAAACAAGTGTTATGCATTTTGCTGAATTCGGCGTAGTAATGATGCTATTTTTAGTGGGATTAGAGCTTCAACCGGCGCGACTTTGGAAGTTGCGACATTCAATTATTGGCTTAGGCGGTTTACAAGTTTTAGCAACAACCGCCATTATATTTGCGCTTTGCTTTTATATATTTACTTTTGCTTGGCAAACAGCTTTAGCTATTGGGCTAATGTTAGCGCTGTCTTCAACAGCGATTGTTTTACAAACATTGACAGAAAAAGGTTGGATTAAACAAGCTGCAGGACAAAACGCTTTTTCTGTCCTCCTTTTTCAAGATATTGCGGTAATTCCTATTCTTGCCCTATTACCGATACTCGCCTTTCAAGATTTAAGCTCGGTAGCGTCGTCAAGCAATAGTTTAATTGCCCATTTACCTGTTTATGCTCAGGTGACTATTTCGTTGGCAGTAATAGCGGCTATTATTTTAGCTGGGAAATACATATCTTCACCTTTATTTCGATATATTGCAGAAACAAGATTACGTGAAATATTTACCATTGCAGCGTTATTATTAGTTATTTCTATTGCACTTATTATGGAAAAAATAGGGTTGTCACCCGCATTAGGCACCTTCTTAGCGGGGGTGGTTTTAGCTGAAAGCGAATTTAGACACGAGTTAGAGGTTGATATTGAACCTTTTAAAGGACTACTATTAGGACTGTTTTTTATCACCGTCGGAGCTTCAATAGACTTTCCATTACTCCTTGATAAAATTACTATTGTTACATTTGCCGTCGTAGCCCTTATTGCGATTAAAGCGCTTGTTCTTTATGTACTTGCTCACTTTTTTAACATGAAAGGAAGTCAAAAAATATTATTCACTTTGGCTTTGGCTCAAGGAGGTGAGTTTGCTTTTGTTTTACTTTCACTCACCAGTGACCTACTTATTACATCGCCAGAGCAAACTAAGTTAATTACACTTATCGTTGCAATATCGATGCTTTGCGCACCATTACTACTCATTATATACGAAAAATTGTTAGCTAGAGATAGCTCGACAGGACCTGATTTTGATTCAACTAAAGAAATTGAAGCAACCAAAAATGTTATTATTGCGGGTTACGGACGTTTTGGCCAAATAATAGGTCGGCTATTAACCGCTCAGGGATACCATTTATCGATTCTTGATCACAGCCCTAGCCAAATTGACTTACTCAGACGCTTTGGCAGTAAAGTTTTTTATGGTGATGCGGCTCGCCAAGATTTATTAGAAGCGGCAGGAGCAAAAGAAGCAGAAATGCTTGTGATTGCTGTAGATGAACCCGACAAAACATTAGATATTATTAAGCTGGCTCAAAAGCACTACCCGCACTTAAAAATTATTGCTCGTGCTATTGATCGGCGACACGCGTACCAAATTATGCAGCTTGGTGTTACAAACTTTAAACGAGAAACATTTGACTCAGCAGTAAATCTTGGCATCGAAGCGCTAGTACTGCTCGGTAATGAGCAAGCTGAATCTGACAGAGCAGGGAAACTCTTTACTGAACATGACCTTGAATCAATGAACATTTTAGCCCACAAGTGGGGAGATGATAAAAGCTATGGCGTAGCGGTTAAACAACGTACAGAAGATTTAAAACAAGTGTTGCAAAACGACAAAATCGAGCAAAACAAACTGAATACTTGTCAAAATAAAATAAAATAAAATAAAA
>NZ_JACGUX010000082.1:0-35615 GCF_014076915.1 Colwellia sp. MB02u-14 | reverse complement strand
CTTAAACTTAAACTTAAGTTAAGCCAGGATAGTTTTTAAAGTCATACTATTAGCCAAATACAACTTGCTACAAGTAGGCTTAACATTACTGCTGCTCCTAAGTTTATTGCAAGACCTGACAATGGATTAATTTCTAAACCAATACTGTCGATAACAGCTTCAATGGCTGTGTTTATTCTTTCTGTAAATATAACAAAAACAATTGCGAGTATTAATATCACTTGTTCTTTAATGCTGATATCAAAAACAAAAGATGCGGTTATAACAACAAGCAGCAGTAAAAGCTCTTGTTTAAAAGTAGATTTATTGTCGTATAACCACTTTAAAGCGCGCAATGAATTTAATGTGGCCAAATAGATTCTTCGCAGGCCTTTAGGTTTAGTGATATTGTCATAACTATTAATCAGTTGCTCTAGTGAACAATTTTGAGTATGGCTACGTTGGAAATCAGGGATAAAAGCATGTCTTTTCTAGAATAGCATTTAAAATAAGTAGGCCGGTGAGAGCTTATTATATGCAGTACAATGACGGTGTGTTTTGATGTGTTAACTGACTGGATTTACTTATTAGGAGCGCTAAAAGTGCTTCGTCATAGCAGTCTCGCCATCACATAAAGGGTTTGATTTATCAAGGTCGACTTGTTGCATTTTTACCGGGTACAAACAACTTTACAGCTGCCGTTATTATTACTTATCCATAAAACATCAGCGCCGCTAAATGGATAATATCAATGACATTTTGTTGGGCTGTTGTCATACGCTTTTCATCGCCGTATTTATTTAACTTTGAAAAAATACAGGGCACAGATATAGCCGTTGTTGTTTCATATAAACTCATCCTTGAGAATGAGACCACGGCTTGTTTTTTAGCATATTGGTTAGTCGGTTTACTATAGCCATTAAGTAAAAATTTTGGGCGGGAGCTGTTTCTCCAAACACCATAACGGTGACTTTTTTTATAACTGTTAAGTACAATTGACGGTGCGGCATCTAAAAATTTAAATTAAAGTAGCGGATAAAAATAGTGATTGCAGACAAATTTGAATGACGCTACCACCATTTTATATGGCGTTATGTAGGTAATGAGGTGTTTATTGTTTCTGCCAACCACTGCATAATTTGAATAGAAAAAAGCACAGATTAAAAATACAGTGACAAGACTTAAACTAAGCAGTTTTAGCCGGTTCAACAGCTCTTTGAAAAATGGCTTATAAGTTAATTGAAATGAGTAGATGATGAATGTGGGAAGTAATCCAAAAAATATAAAGAATAAAATAGCGTGAAGGTTTATGTAAGATAAGGCTTCTGCTGTATCGGTTTCAAGGGTATTTTGAATCATGCCATAATCAATGACTATCCCTTATGAAATAGTGCCATAAAAGAGTAATGACGAACAAATCACAGTCGCGATAAGTAAGGGTTTGGTTAACCACCTAAATGAAAGAACGCCTTGTATAATAACGGTTAGCGATAAAAAAATATTGGCAAAGACAATAATTATCTAATGCGGTAATTATATCTACTGTTTTTAACAAAAATGGCAAGTTTAAGATCTGTGCAATTTAACAATAGGTAAATAATAACAATTGATTTGTTGTTAATTTCAAACGTTTAAAGTAAGAAATGTAGTGAGTGATTAAATTCATAAAACCACCTATAGATTAGTGGCTTCATACTCATAATATAAGCTTAAGGTTGGCTTAGCTTAAACTGAAAAAAGCCTTTATTTGAATAATCAATTTACCTTAGGGGTGATTTACGCTAAAAAGAGAGGGTTTTACAAATAACGCTTCCCGCATAATCATAATAAGGCACTATTTAGATGTTTCTCTATTCACAATTGTTACGCTCAATTATTACTCAAACTTATCTCTTGTCCTGCTTGGCTATGATCAGTTGTTATGCGCAAAGTACAGAAAACCCTACCGTAGCGAACAATGCTACTTTGATAGAATATACTGCGCATTATACCGTTTACCGAAAAGGTGATAAATATGGCAAAGCAGTAAGAACGTTATCGAGAACTGATGATGCTCTTTATAAGTTAACGTTTAAAACTGAAGCTTCAAAATATTTTTATGTCATCAATACCCAAGAGTCCAGTGAGTTTACATATGATGCTCAGCAAGTAAAACCATTTAAATATATCAGTAGTGATGAGCGAACCTTTAAAGAAAACAAACATCAAATGATTGAATTTGATTATGCGGCAGGAGTCGTTTTAGGTGAAGATATAGCGCAAAAATGGTCACTTCCTTTAACGCCTAATATACTTGACCCCTTGTTAGTTATAGAAAAAATGAGGAGCGAAATCGGCAACCAAAGGCATAACTTGGAGTATTTAGTTTATGATGAAGGATCCGTTAAAACATATTCATTCGAATTTTTAGGCAGAGAAAACATTAAAACAACGATGGGAGCAGTTGATACGATAAAAGTTTCACGAGTAAAAAAGAACAGCTCAAGAAAAACTCACTTTTGGTTAAGTACAGAGCATCATTTTATCCCTTTTAGAGTAGGGCAAGAAAAGGATGGTAAAGAAGTCGCGACACTTGAAATCAAAAAACTGATCTTACCAACATCGCCCAGTAATCGATAAATAATGGTGTAAAACGTTAGTTAACTAAGTGGTTGTTAAAGATGCTAAGCGGATTATATTATGATAGTGAAAACAATCTTTTGGTCATGCTCTATTGAAACGTTTAAAGTTGCACCAATTTTTTGATAGTATGATTGAGCAATGGCTAAAGCTAGCCCATACCTTTTCTTTAGAGGTTCTTGATGAATCTTTTTACCATAAAGGTTCAAAAAAAGAACTCAGTTTTGCTCTGAATAATCAAATGTACTGACATTTGAAATTTTAATTTTCATTTTTTAGTCTTTGGATACGGGCTATAGTAAAGGGCATTATTAATGAGGTTACTTAGCACTGTAGTGAAAGCAAATTCATTTTTTTTAATATTTTCATATTGATGATGAAGGCTTACCTTAACATCTCTATTATTCTTGTTTTCTGTGATAATAATGGTATTTATTAACAATGTAACATCCACTTGTTGTTTTTCTAGCTCAGAGTGTGATGTGCTTTTTTACAGTAAAAGTATACCATTGACTATATTTTTTAAGCGCTGAGTAATTGCCAGTACATTAGTCTTAAAATTCGCCGCTAATTGTTATTCATTAGGACATTTTATCGCAACTTCACTTAAGTTCAGTAACTCAGCAATCGGTGTTTTTAACTCATGAGCAATATCTGAGGTGATTCTTTTTTCTCTTAAATAGAGAATTTTCTTTGCACTGATAAAATGATTAATATCTTCTGTGATAGCAACAAGTTCTTCGGGTAATGTATTTGTCGAAATTTCACTGACTTCAGAGTTTAAATTTATCTGTTTTAGCGCAGCATTTAATTCATTAAGTGGTTTTAAACCACGCTCAACAACATTGAAAACAATGAGCCTTACCGCGATAACAGCGAAAATTGAGGTAAATATAAAAATAATGTCTACAAACCAAAGAATTTTATTTAGGCTTCATTACTTGTTGCGTAAGCTAACTCCATCGGTTTTTTATTTTTTACAAATTCCTCTCTCGCTAAACCAAACATCTCCCTAATATCACTATCAATTTGAGGCTTAAATCTTATGAAATACATTCTGTCAGATCGTCCGTCTGGTAGGGTTATATTCGTTATTGATAACTTATGTAGGGCAACGACTAACCTTGGCAATTCGTTGTATTTAAAAAGCTTAAGTGTTTCTGAACGTTCAAAAACTTTATTGTCACACCATAATTGAAAGTACTCTGGATCGTTTACCCCTGAAAACTCATACATAAATTCATCAGCAAAATCAAAGTCAATTTTTTCTGTAGCTTCGCTGACTAATGTTTCTAAAAATCCTGCTTTGTTTACCATCGCTCGATCAAATTGATTACTGATCTAACTATCAACACTTATGTCTGTTATAAAAAAGCGATACCAATAATATAAATATGGAAATTGATATGTATCGACTTAACTTTTTGTTAATAGAGTTCATTAACAGCTATTAACAAAGTAACCAAAACCATGTTGAGTTTTTATTGGTAAATCATGCCCAATATCTCTCACTTTTTATGGGCGGTGGAAAGATGAGCTTCACTTGAGTTTTTAGGGACTGCATTATATGTCCCGCTAAGTACTCACTTAATTTTTCAGGTGAAACTACTTTACCTTGATTAGTAAAAATACATTAAACAAGCTTATATTCATTAAGTGTTAAATGAGCATCTGCTCCATTACACAGTAATTGTTTTAAATGAATGTCTAATGAAAAAAAACCAATATTAATCTTATTGTCATTGACATTTAAGCTACCCCTGCGCATTTAGCAGAACAGGCGAACATGAAGTTCATCAAAAGAAAAAGGTTTTGTTAAGCAGTAATAAGCCTGAAATTTTATTTTCTGTAAGATATCGTACTGAAAGTATCAGTAATCTGAGGTATTTGTTCGCTTTTCTGATGGCTTTTAATATAGCCTTACCGTCAATAGACGGTAGCATTAAATCAAGTATGAGTAAGGAATAATCGCTCGCTAAAGCCATGTTTAAATCTTATGAGCCATCATCGGTATCGTCAATAGTACAGCCAAAATTTGACAACCCTATTCTTAGACCCTTTCGCAACGAAGTCGAGTCCTCAATAATCAATAACTTTAATGTTAGCCTACTATAAATATGTTTTATTTATAGAACACAGCAGAGTTAACTTAAGGTTTGTAGAGTAAAGCGCTTAAAATAATATCGGTATAAAAGTATCTACAAAAAGCATAGGGACCTTACTCTGGGCTATATTTATAACCCACCTTCTTAATAACAGCGGGGTGTAGCTTTATTAGACCTATAAAAAGTTAATGACTTTTCTTTAATATTACCCTGATCCATTTAGTCTTTGGGTGTTTCACTTTTTGATTGAGATTTTGTAAGATATATCTTACAAACACGTAAGATATTGAGTAAATAACTTCTAGCAAATAGATTGTGAATTTACATTAACACATGATTACATTGTGTTTTTTGTTTTTTATATACTTGTTTAAAATTAATGTTGTTAAATTAAAAAATTATGATGACTTGGAAAATATCTAAATCAACGTATTATTTAATTCATCAGGAAGATGCAGGTCAGGAAGATCAATAGAGTAGATAACTCTTTAAAGGACGTTTGAGGGATTAGGCAGGATGATAGGAATCATCAAAGGAAAGAAAAGGAATTAAGTTAAAGGATTAACAGCTAACGGAAGAGCTCGCAAGGACGGAAAATCACTATAGATGTTACTTAGGATGAGTGGCAATCATGGAAGATGAATGGACAGAAAAGGAATTAAGTTAAAGGATTAACAGCTAACGGAAGAGTTCGCAAGGACGGAAAATCACTATAGATGTTACTTAGGATGAGTGGCAATCATGGAAGATGAATGGACAGAAAAGGAATTAGGTTAAAGGATTAACAGCTAACGGAAGAGCTCGCAAGAACGGAAAATCACTATAGATGTTACTTAGGATGAGTGGCAATCATGGAAGATGAAAGAAAAGGAATTAAGTTAAAGGATTAACAGCTAACGGAAGAGCTCGCAAGGACGAAAAATCACTATAGATGTTACTTAGGATGAGTGGCAATCATGGAAGATGAAAGGAAAGAAAAGGACTATTAGGATATACTACGGACAGTTCTTTATGGATGAAGCGGGGCACAAAATTATGCAGGATGCATATAAGCTAGTTCAAGAAATGCGGCTCGTAGAGCCGTATTTTTTTGTTTAAATTAATACTCAAGATAGGTTGAATAATAACGGTGCTTACCTAAAATTGATTGGCTACCTTTCAGTGAAAATGTATACCCACATAAAGAAAAACTGCCTCTCATCGCAATGTTTCTCACAATTACTTTTGTATCTAAAGGAGAAAATCTAGCCAAATTATCACCTTTATCTGCTTGTGTTACGTCTAATGTTCTAATCATCTCTCCATTATCATAAGTAATCGCCTGGCAGGTATTATCACCTTGCGCCGTATTTTGTTGCCATAAAAAACCGCCCTGCACAGCAGTGCCTTGCCACTTTATTGTAATACCATCGAAAGCAGATACGGATAAAGAAAAATTATCGGGTAGAGTGATTTTATGTAATAAAGTCTGTTTTGACTCCATGCTGGGAGTTTTGTCATTCTTATCTGGCGTTATATGTTGTTCATCATTTAAGAACAAAGAAACAGCTGCCAATATTATTGACATTAAGGCGATTAAAATGAGTATGCTTAATGTTGAGGCTTTATTTTTAATATTGAACAGCTTTAGTCTGATCGCTTCACCGAAATCATCACTCGATTGCTTATGCGCCTCTGCAGGTACCTTGGCGTTATCAACAAAAGCCTGGCGAGTCTCTTGATGAGTACTTACTTGGGAATTGTCCACTCCTTTTTGATTAAATGTGGGCTCTATTCTTTGTTTTTTTTGAAAATTTCCTTGCTTCTTTACATAGCCACTTAAATCAACACTGCCGCAGTAACCCAATATATGACTATTTTTTTGACTTTTATACGTCATTAACAATGTGGAAATGATTAAAGGCAATAAAAGTAACCAATAGCTAGGCGTGTAATCACTGATAATGATAATTAACCCGGCAATTAAAAAACTCCCCGTTGGAGCGAGTAACCAAGCTATGCTGAGGTTGGCATCGTTTAAGCGGCGCTTTGTTGCAAGTGTACAAATGCTAGCAAAAAAAGATAATACCAGGAAGGATAATAAGCCGCTAAATAAAAAAATGGCACTAAAAAAAGCAAATAATAAATAACAACTAAAATGAATAGCAATGAATCGACTACGATTATCTGAACCGGTTAAACAAAATAGTGACTTCAAAAAAAGCACATAAACTCCTAAAAATATTGTTTGAGCTAAAGCGCTGGCAAGAGTAACGAATTTTTTTTTAATTTTCAGCGATATTTGCATATTGTTACACTTATAATTTTGATACTCCCCGACAAAATCATACGTAGTATGTAAGCCATTTCGCACAATTACGTCAGTGATCATTCAATAAATTGTAAGCGTAAAAAAAAATAAATTTTAACTCATTGTTAATTAAGTTAAAAAATTAATTTATTGTTAATGTGGTTGATTATGACTAAGTTTTTTTGGTTTACCTTTGTAGCGAGAAAACTTACGGGTGTTACTATTAAACCTGTCAGGAAGACAACTGTTATGGATAACACGATAAATAAGTTAAAGGATAAACATTGTTTATTGGATATTGTGCAGGAAGTGCAAAAAGGAAGTGGTTTAAGTTAACATTTGGTTGATAAAGGATTTAGCCGTAAGGAAACTATTATTTCCAATGGAATGGAACATAAATGGAATTTACTTGAATGGATGCAATAGCTAGCGCTAAAGTTAACTTATTTTACCGCGCATATAATGAATAAAATTTATGGATGAAATTAACCGAGAAAGGAAGCTAATAGAGAGCTGATGCTCTTTTAGATAGGGCCATCTAAACGGATTTAATGAACGGTTAGTACTGAAATGGATGTCGAATAAAGGACAGTAATAAAGCTTGGATAAAATGAGTTTTTATACAAAAATAAATTCCATATTATTTAGGACGTTTAAAATTAGCAAATGGATTTGCAGCATTATATTAATAAAGAAATAAAAGCGGCTTGTGAGTCGCTTTTTCTTTGCCTAAAAATAGGTAATAGACATAGTGCTTTGCTTGGTTGTCATTCATAATTTTTACGCTAGCAGTAACACTCTTGGTTGTATTTAAATGGTGATAATAAAAAACCTGCTAAAGCAGGTTTTTATTCATTTAAAGTCACATAATAATTAACTATTAGAAGTTCGGTATGAATCACAAGCTTCTTCATCTTCACATTCGCCATATAAATAGAGACTATGATTCGTTAGCGTTATTTTATGTGATTTAGCGATATCTTCTTGACGCTGCTCAATAACGTTATCTTCAAATTCAACTACTTTGCCACATTTTAAACAAACAAGATGATCATGATGCTTTTTATGACTCAACTCGAAAACTGATTTCCCACCTTCAAAGTGATGACGACTAACAATACCTGCATCGTCAAACTGATTTAGTACACGATAAACAGTCGCTAAACCAATTTCTTCATTCTGCACTAGCAATATTTTGTAAACATCTTCCGCGCTAATATGCTGATTATTAGGGTTTTGTAAAATAGTGAGGATTTTGATTCGCGGCAGGGTAATCTTTAATCCGGCTCTTTTTAGCTCTTCATTTTGGTCTGCCATTAACTTTAATTCTCTAATTCGATAAGTTAAACAAAATTATAGGGGGTTCTAGGGCTTGATGGAAGCCTTAGTTTAAATGATTACCAAATACATAGGTTTTGATTGATAAAATAGTAGTAAACTGCAACTGCTTTACTGGTACGATGAGTTTTTTGGGTAAGTCATTTAAGAAATAAAGGAGATTTTAATGCTAAAAAGAGCATGGTTACTAAGGTTGCTGCTCAATATTTGGCCACCATTTTTATTTACAGGTATTAAGGTAACAGAACTTTCTAGTGACTTTCGACAAGCTAAAGTGCGTTTAAAAATGCGATCATGGAATAAAAACGCCTTAGGTACACACTTTGGGGGCTCATTATTCTCGATGACTGACCCTTTTTACGTATTGATGATTTTATCGCGCTTAGGTAATAAATATTATGTTTGGGATAAATCAGCTGATATTGACTTTATAAAACCTGGAGTGGGAGTGGTAAAGGCAGAGTTTTATGTAAGTGATGATTTTATTAATGAAATTATTGAAAATACTTGTCACGGTGAAAAGTATCAACCCACGGTGAGTGTGTATGTGAAAAATAATGATGGCGAGTTGGTGGCTAAGTTGAATCGGCGTCTGTATATTCGTCAGAAAAATAAATAATATTATGCCTAAATAATTTTAGGCTACAAAAAAGCCTGCAAATGCAGGCTTCATATCAGATCTTTTGATAGCGAAAATTAATCAGCAAGTTCTGCTAAACACATTTCTTCATATACTTGTGTAACCCATTTATCAATTCGCTCTTCAGTTAGCTCTGGTTGACGGTCTTCGTCAATACATAAGCCAATAAAAGTGTTTTCATCAACTAAGGCTTTAGACGCTTCAAACTCATAACCTTTAGTTGACCAGTTACCTACAATAACTGCGCCTCTTGATTCGGCAATATCTTTCAAAGGTTCCATAGCATCACAGAAATATTCAGAGTAATCTTCTTGATCACCTAAACCAAAAATAGCGACTAACTTGTCAGTAAAATCAATTTCTTCAAGCTCAGGCAAAAAGTCGTCCCAATCACATTGGTTTTCACCGTAATACCAAGTTGGGATACCTAAAATGATTAAGTCAAATTCAGCGATTTCTTCTTTAGTACTTTTTGCGATGTCTTTTACATCAACAAATTTTTTGCCTAACTTCTTTTGGATAGTTTTGCTGACAGCTTCAGTATTGCCTGTATCACTACCGAAAAATAAACCTACAATTGCCATGGTATAAAACCCTTATTTACTAATATTTAATGCTTTTGCCGTCATTGAATTTTTCAATATCGACTCAATAAGTTCGCTACGACTAATGCCTTGAATTATTGCTAAGTCGTCTAACTGTTCAAACAATTCTTGATGTATTTTAAATTCAACTCGCTTCAAGCCATTGTTTTTATCGCGTTTAACTTGATTGCGCTTATTTATTTTTACTTGGACGCTACGCGAATGAGGATTTGTTTTTGGGCGTCCAGGACGCTTTTCATCACTAAACAAATCAATAGTGGTTAAATCACTTGCTTCTTTTGCCATCGTTAACTTTTACCCAACCCCTTGGCTTTCCCAAACCAGTTGAATAATGCCTTTGGCAATAAAGCCTGCACAACCTAAAAATAAGACCAAATAAACGACCATACGGCCCATTTTGGGAACATCATTTTTTGTCATAACATCATGGACCGATAAGCCAATGAAAATAAAGATAAAAGCGAAAAATAAATTCAAACCGATGGTTTCAATAAGTTCTAAGTTTTCAGCTAACATAATTCACCCTAAAAATTTCAGGCGCACTGTAGCATAATTCTGTTCTTAAATACATAATTTTTACCATAAATGACAGTGCACATTAACATCATTTGTTGTAATGAACTCATTGTAGCAAGATGAAAGCTGACATTACATCAAATCGTTCAAAAGGCTTTCTATAGGTGTTTAAAACTGTAAAAAGTCATTTGTGATTTTATTAAATATCGTCGTTTTCTCGGCATGTAACCAATGCCCAGTACCTTGAATTATTTTTGCTCTACTCTTTGGAAACAAGACCTTAATAATGTCGCGGTGCTCTGCGGTAATATAATCAGAATCTCCACCTTTAATAAATAGAGTTTCACCTTTAAAATGTTGCTTGCCTTTATAACCTGTCATTATTTGAGGATAGCAATGTTGAATATTATTAAGGCTACACTTAAAAGTAAATTTTCCATCTTTAACTGTCAAATTTCGTAATAAAAACTGCCGAACACCCATTTCATCAACGAAATGTGCTAATTGCTCGTCGGCATCTTTTCTACTCTTAACATGTTCAAGTGTAATACTTTGTAAGCCTTCAATAATATGATTATGGTGAGGAGGGTAGGTAACAGGGGCTATATCAGCAACAATTAGTTTTTCAACTTTTTCGCTGTGTTTTAGCGCAATTTCCATAGCAATCTTACCTCCCATTGAATGCCCAAGAAAATGAGCACGGTCAATTGTAAGTGTTTTCATTAAGTCTACGGTGTCTTGAGCTAATTCTTCGTAACTCATTGAGTCTTTATGAAATGAAAGACCATGATTTCTTACATCAATACTCGTCACTCGGTAATTATCTTTGAGGCCTTTTGCTACCATATTTAGATTTTCTAAACTGCCCAGTAAGCCGTGTATCAAAATAATATCGGCGCCAGAGCCTTGTTGTTGATAATGTAAAGTTTGTGTCATGGATAGCTCATTCAATGAATATTTCTGTCTAGAGCTTTATTGTCTTAGCTTTTATAGCCCCATGCAATTATTTTTGAGGCTTTATCAAGATATTGTCGCTGGAAAGTTTTCCTTAAGCTAAGTATAATCCTGCGCGATTAATGAAATTTTAGGGTAATTAATGAAAAACATTGAAATAGATGAAGTACTTTATCAATACATAGTGTCGAATACCCAATTTATTGGCGAAAGTGCTTCGTCAATCTTACGCCGTTTACTTAGCTTAACCTTAGCTGAAGGTACCGCTGGCGATATTGAAGTTATATTGTCTGAGAATAAAGAAGAAGCAGTTGAAAGCTCACCACTTCAAATTGAAGAAACTATTGAAAAAGAAGAAGTGGTTGTTATTATAGAAGAAAGTGTTGAGCCTCCTAGCATTGATAATGTGCTTAACTATATTAATAAAGAAGAATTAGCAACGCAGCGTGGTGCTGTCGGACGATTTTTACTTATTCTTGCTGCTTTATATCGCGTACACAGTGAAAAGTTTGCTGTTGTCTCTGAAATTAGAGGTCGCGACCGTTTATACTTTGCCAAAAGTAAAGAGGAACTCTCTGCAAGTGGCAGTAGTACCAAACCATTACAAATACCTGATAGCCCATTTTGGGTAATGACAAATTCAAATACTACACGTAAAAAAATGATGTTAACCAAAGCGTCGTTAACCTTAGGTTATACTGAAGAAGATGCTGAGAAAATTCGCGATCTATTATAACGTGTAAAAAATTACAGCAGATAAACATTGAAATAAAAAATAGGGAATATCATGACTATACATGCACATGCAGGAAAACCAGTTAGACCACAAGACCGTATCAATATTGGTAAACTAGTCAGTGATTATTTCTTATTAATACCCGATGTTTCTATCATTGAACAACGTGTAACGTTTGGCACATCAGGCCATCGAGGTAATGCAAGCAAGAGCAGTTTTAATGAACAACACATTGTTGCTATTTGCCAAGCGGTTGCTGAGCATCGAACTGAGCAAGGTTTGAAAGGGCCATTATTTTTAGGTAAAGATACCCATGCGCTTTCAGAACCCGCCTTTGCTAATGCGCTATCGGTGTTAATTGCTAATAATATTCCGGTAGTTGTTCAAAATGATGATGGCTTTACGCCTACACCTGTTATTTCTCGATTGATTATTGCTCATAATAAATTAGCCATAAATAAAGATAATCAAGCAGACGGTTTAATTATTACGCCTTCGCACAATCCTCCAACTGACGGCGGTATTAAGTATAACCCTCCGCACGGCGGGCCTGCTGAGGGTGGCGTCACTCAAAAAATTGAACAACGTGCTAATGATTTAATGGCAGAGAACCTTGTAAATGTTAAGCAAATTAGCTACGCAAAAGCCTGCTCTTCGCCATTATTGTTAAAGCAAGATTTTATTACTTTCTATGTTAACGAACTTGAACAAGTTGTCGACATGGCAGCTATAGCAAAAGCTGGTGTTAAAATTGGTGTTGACCCATTAGGCGGTTCTGGTATTCATTACTGGCCAGTCATTGCGAAAAAATATGGCTTGAACCTGGAAATTGTCAATCCTGTTGTCGATGCTAGTTTTGCTTTTATGCCATTAGATAAAGATGGCAAGATCCGTATGGATTGTTCATCACCCTATGCAATGGCAGGGTTAATTGCTTTAAAAGATAAGTTTGATGTTGCAGTAGGTAATGATCCTGACTTTGATCGTCACGGAATTGTGACAAGAACAGGGGGTTTGATGAACCCAAATCATTACCTAGCGGTAGCTATTTATTACTTAATGACACATCGTGATTGGCCTAAAAACAGTAAAATTGGCAAAACCTTGGTATCAAGTTCTCTTATAGACCGTGTTGCACAATACATTGATCGCCCTTTGTCAGAAGTGCCAGTTGGCTTTAAATGGTTTGTTGATGGCTTGAGTGACTCATCATACGCCTTTGGCGGAGAAGAAAGCGCTGGCGCGTCTTTTCTTGCTCGCGACGGTAGCTGTTGGACAACAGATAAAGATGGTTTTATTATGGCACTACTTGCGGCTGAAATTCTTGCCGTTACCGGTAAAGACCCATTTCAATTGTACCAAGAACTGGCAGAAAAACTTGGCGAACCTTGTTATGGACGCATTGAAGCTGTTGCAAGTTTTGAGCAAAAGAAAGTGCTAACGTCATTAAGTGCCGATGACATTACTACAGAGACTCTTGCAGGAGAAAAAATTAACCAAGTACTCTCACATGCACCCGGTAATAATGCAGCTATAGGCGGGGTTAAAGTTACCACCACTAATGGCTGGTTTGCTGCCCGCCCATCAGGTACCGAAGATATCTATAAAATTTATGCAGAAAGCTTTATCGACCAAAAGCATTTGCAACTTATTATCACTGAGGCACAAGTACTGGTCAGCGCAGCGTTTACCAAAGCAGGTTTGTAGTTGATGATCTAAAAATAATGAATTCTTTCATTTAATCGTTGTCAAAAATTTAAATATAATAATAATATAAGTTTTAGTGATGCCCCATAATCAGTATCTACACAAACCAACAGTGATTAAAGGTCTTTATTTATCACTGTCGTTAATTTTATAGCTCTATATTTATAGAGCTATTTAGTCAAAAATTGATGTGTTAATTACTGTGCTATTTACTTTTATTGTTATCAATCCAAGCAATAATCTCAATTTTTTTGTACAATACCCAATAATTTTTATTGGCTTAGTGAAAGTGGTTTGGATAAATTACAATTAGTATTACAAGAACAACAGCAAACGCTACAAACAACAGGTGATTTTCTCGCCTTAACTCGCGCTAATGAATGGTCGTTAGCAGGGGCTTTTTCCTTTCAAGTTCAACATCAAGCAAGTAACAGCCAAACAAAGGTCACGGTAGTTGATACCGGTTTAATCACGTTTGAACCTTGTAACTTATCACAATCAAATAAAGATATTGTGCTTTCTAGTGCGGTGCACGGTAATGAAACAGCGCCAATTGAAATTTGTGCCGAGCTTATTAAAAAACTTATCTTAGGAGAAGTTGCTTGCATGGAGCGAGTACTCTTTATCTTTGGTAATCCCGCTTCTATTAATATTTCTGAACGTTTTATTGAAGAAAATATGAATCGTTTATTCTCTGGGGGCCACTCGGCGGATCAAGGTCATGGCGCGGGTTTAATTAATAAAGAACGCCATCGTGCTTTATTACTTGAAAATACGGTGCGAGACTTTTTTGAACAAGGTCAATCGTTAGTCAATAATACTGAGCGCGAGCGTTGTCACTACGATTTACACACTGCTATTCGTGGTTCAAAAAATGATAAGTTTGCGGTTTATCCTTTTAGGCATGGTAGAGCTTGGAAAAAATCACAATTACAATTTATGCATGCCTGTGGCGTGAGCACCATTTTACTTTCGCACTCACCAACCACCACGTTTAGTTATTTTTCATCAAATGAATTTAACGCTGACGCTTTTACGGTTGAATTAGGCAAAGTGAAACCTTTTGGTGAAAATGACATGGCTAAGTTTTCTCAAGTTAAGCAAACATTAACGCGTTTGGTCTCAGGTGAAGATTTATGTCTAAAAGACTATGATGAAAAAGATTTTAGTATCTATGAAATTTATCAAACAATTAATCGTCACGGTGAAAAATTCTCATTGAATTTTTCTGATGATGTTGAAAACTTTACTGATTTTCCAAAAGGTAGCGTTATTGCGTTAGATGACGGTAAAGAAATTAAAACAGAAAAAGTGGGCGAAGCTATTATTTTCCCAAATGCTAATGTTGCCATTGGCCAGCGAGCACTCTTAACCGTGATCCCTGCAATTATCGAATAATGAATGCAGTGATGTAAACTTTTATGGGCATATTTATCTTGAACACGTATACCCAGAGTTTTAGTTCGCTTACACAACTTGTGTTTCAGTTTACGTAAAGGTAAAGTACGTTCGATTATTTTACAACAGCTCATTGCGCGAAACCCAATAAGTACATGCCAAGTACACTTACATAAAGAATAATGGTTTAGCATATTCTGCAATGAACATATTCCATAAGACAAGAAGAGAAGAGAAGGCTATGAACACTGACGTATATAAAGAAAGTCCGGTGGTACATCAACCCGCTTTTATTGATGGTCATTCAGTTGAAATTCCCATCCTCAAAGTATTACAACAAGACGGTAACGTATATGACGGTGCCGAACTTCCTGAAATAGATCAGGAATCAGCGACTAAAATTTATAAAACATTAGCGTTTCACCGTGCGCTCGACGAGAGAATGGTCGCATCACAACGTCAAGGTCGTTTAAGCTTTTATATGACAGCACTTGGCGAAGAAGCAGCAAGTGTTGGTGGTGCTGCCGGTTTAAAACCTCAAGACATGATCATGGCGCAATACCGAGAGCAAGGAGCATTAATGTACCGTGGCTTCTCACTTGAAAATTTCATGAATCAAATGTTCAGTAATGAAAAAGATCTAGGCAAAGGTCGTCAAATGCCTATTCATTACGGTAGTCGCGAATTAAATTACATGACTATTTCGTCGCCACTTGCTACTCAAATACCACAAGCTACTGGTTATGCATATGGCCAGAAGTTACAAGGACTTGACGCGGTAACTATTTGTTATTTCGGAGAAGGCGCTGCATCTGAAGGTGATTTTCATGCCGGTTTAAATATGGCCGCAGTGCATCGTGCTCCAGTTATCTTTTTCTGTCGTAATAATGGCTACGCAATTTCAACACCTGCTGATGAACAATATGCAGGTAACGGTATTGCTTCTCGTGGTGTGGGTTACGGTATTAAAACAATTCGAATTGATGGAAACGATATCTTAGCGGTATTAAAAGCGACGCAAGATGCACGTACTTATGCGTTAGCAGAAAACAAGCCAGTACTTATTGAAGCAATGTCTTATCGCTTAGGTGCGCATTCAACTTCAGACGATCCTTCAGGGTATCGTACCCGAGAAGAAGAAGCTAAATGGCAGGCTCATGATCCAATTCTTCGTATGAAAAATTGGATGTTAGCTAACAAATGGTGGGATGAAGAACAAGAAACCACTTTATTTGATAAATTGCGAGAAGAGATATTAGCCGCTGTTAAAGTTGCAGAAATCATTGATAAACCACCCGTTGAAGATTTGATTACTGATGTTTACGATGAACCGCCAACGTTATTAAAAGCTCAACTTGAAGAGCTAAAACTGCATATCAAAAAGTATCCAGAAGCCTACCCATTCACCGCGGGGAGAATTAAATAATGGCACAAATGAATTTATTACATGCAATTAATAACGCACTTGAAATTGCAATGACAGAAAATGAACGCGCCGTATGTTTTGGTGAAGATGTTGGCCATTTTGGCGGCGTTTTCCGTGCAACTAGTGGCTTGCAAGAAAAATTTGGTAAATTGCGTTGTTTTAACACGCCGCTCGTGGAGCAAGGTGTTATTGGTTTTGCTAATGGTTTAGCGGCACAAGGTAGTGTGCCTATCGCTGAAATTCAGTTTGCTGATTATATTTTTCCAGCTTTTGATCAAATTGTTAACGAATCTGCAAAATTTCGCTACCGTAGCGGTAATGAATTTGATGTGGGTAACTTAACAATACGTACCCCATACGGTGGCGGTATTGCGGGTGGTTTGTATCATAGTCAATCACCAGAAGCTTACTTTGCTCATACACCAGGCTTAAAAGTTGTTGTACCACGTAACCCTTACCAAGCAAAAGGTTTGTTGTTAGCGTCTATTCGCGATAAAAATCCGGTTATCTTTTTTGAGCCAAAACGTTTATATCGTGCTTCCGTTGGCGAAGTGCCCACCGAAGATTATCAACTACCTTTAGGCAAAGCTGAGGTTGTTACGCCAGGTAGTGATATCACGTTGTTAGCGTGGGGCGCACAAATGGAAATAATAGAGAAGGCGGCTGAAATGGCTGCAACTGACGGTATTTCATGTGAAATCATTGATTTACGTACTATTTTGCCATGGGATATTGAAACGGTTGTTAATTCTGTTACCAAAACAGGGCGCTTAGTTGTTAGCCAAGAAGCGCCATTAACCGCGGGTTTTGCGAGTGAAATTGCTGCAACGATTCAAAAGGAATGTTTCTTACACCTTGAATCACCAATTGCACGCATCTGTGGTATGGATACGCCTTACCCATTATCGTTAGAAAAAGAATACGTAGCCGACCACTTAAAAGTGTATGAAGCCATTAAACACAGCATAAATTACTAAGGTTTTTGTCATGAGTATTGATTTTATTCTACCCGATATTGGTGAAGGTATCGTTGAATGTGAACTAGTTGAATGGCTAGTTAAAGAAGGCGACGTAATTGTTGAAGATCAGCCTATTGCTGATGTGATGACCGATAAAGCGCTGGTACAAATTCCGGCGATGCATAATGGTACGGTTACTAAGCTTTATTACGCGCAGGGTGATATTGCCAAAGTACATAAACCGCTTTTTTCAATGATAACTGATCAAGAACCTTCAGTTGAGCAACCGGCAAGTGTTCCTGAAATAGAAAATACAGCACGTGCTGAACACCCTGTAGCTGCGGCGGATGTTGTTGCTGCAACTTTCGAACGAGAAGACTTTATTTTACCGGATATCGGTGAAGGTATTGTGGAATGTGAACTTGTTGAATGGTTAGTTAAAGAAGGTGATGTGATTGTTGAAGATCAACCTATTGCTGATGTAATGACCGATAAAGCACTCGTACAAATTCCAGCGATGCATAATGGTACCGTCACTAAACTTTACTATGCTAAAGGTGAAATTGCGAAAGTACACGCACCGTTATTTGAAATCGAAAAACGCTCTGTTAATACTAACGAACCAGCTGCTGTTGCAGTTAAATCGGTTGAAACACCAACGGTTTCTGTAGCGAAAGAAGTCGCTGTTAGTAACATTAACGTTGAAAAGAAAGTCGTTAATAGTAAAGCTGTTGCTAGCCCAGCCGTGCGTCGTGTTGCTCGTGAGTTAAATGTTAATATTCATGAGATACCAGGCAGTGGCAAGAAAGGTCGTGTTTATAAAGAAGACGTCGTTTCTTTCACTAAAGTACCAGTTGTAAGCACTGAAAATGTAACGCAAGTTGCTGCTGTTGCACAAAGTGGTGGTAAACGTGTTGAACCTATTCGCGGTATTAAAGCGGCTATGGCAAAAGCTATGGTACGTTCAGTGTCAACGATCCCTCACTTTACTTATTGTGAAGAAATAGACATGACAAACCTGATGGCGTTGCGCAGCGGGATGAAAGACGCTTATGCGAAGCAGGATATTAAATTAACCATGATGCCATTTTTCATGAAATCGATTTCTTTAGCGTTAAAAGAATTTCCGATTGTGAATACGCAGGTTAATGATGATTGTACTGAAATTACTTATTTTGATGATCATAATATCGGTATGGCTGTTGACTCTAAAGTTGGCTTACTCGTGCCTAATGTTAAGCAAGTACAGAATAAATCTATTGTTGATGTTGCTAAAGATATCATGCGTTTAACTGATTCTGCCCGTGCAGGTCGTGTTGGGGCCGAAGATTTAAAGGGGGGGACTATTACCATTTCAAACATTGGCGCTATTGGCGGCACTGTTGCGACGCCAATCATCAATAAACCAGAATCTGCGATTGTAGCGTTAGGTAAATTACAAAAATTACCACGCTTTAATGATAAAGGTGAAGTAGAAGCACGCTATATTATGCAAGTAAGTTGGTCTGGAGATCATCGTGTTATTGATGGTGGTTCAATTGCTCGTTTTTGTAACTTGTGGAAATCATTTTTAGAAGAACCAAGCAATATGTTGATGCATATGTCTTAGTTCGACGCTTTTTGATATTAAAAAACCTGCTTATGCAGGTTTTTTTGTTTAAACCCCATAGTTTACATGGAAAGGAATATGTAAGTAGACTCATTATTTGATGATGAGCTGGTTGACGAAAACGTCCACCATGGCTGCTGATTAATATCTTTTATAATTTTATTCAACGCGTCTTTTTGTTTTTCAATCGCCAATATTTCGCAATAGGGCTGTTTACAAATTACAGAGATCAAATCAATATTTGTGGCTTCATAATGCGTTAAGACAAAGTCAGAAATATTGTTTTTCATATTATAGCCCCAATCTACATCGTCTTCTTTTTGATGAAAATCATAGATGTCATTTCTTGTTTTACCTCGAAACGAACTCAAGAAAAATTTGAAGGGTTCTGGAGCGAGTGCTTGCATTTCTTCATCAGTAACTTTACTACCATCAAATTCATTTAATTGATTTTTCAATAATGAAATTTTATTTTTTGATTTTTTATATTTGTCCTCTAATAATTGATGCTCAGCGATTAAATCTAGGTGCTGCTGATTTAACATTTCGTCACCGTCAACAGTTGTTAATGTCTGGTTATTGGTGACTTGTGGTTGGACTTGACTAGCATCAATGGTTTGATCGAGTACATCCGGAGCGACTTTTAATTTTGATATCTTTGCGGTTGGCGGTGTCTTAACTGCGATTACCATAGGAGGTGTCAAATTATCTTGATAACTTTCAGTGCTCAAGGATGAAAAAACATAGCCGAGTATTGCCCCAACAGCCAAAAGTACCAGCGCTTTTAGTGAATTCATATAAATCCTTTTATCGTGCGTTATTATTTTTTTTAAAGATATTACCTCAATAAAATTATCTTTCAAGCGGTTAAAGTTTAAAAGTGCTTTAAGTTAACATCAAGTGACTTTAACGATATACTTTTTAGTAGAGTGGGCTGGCTAGGAAATTACGTGCACGAAAATAAACTTCAACATTTTTATATTGCCGAAGAGCAATCTGTTTATTTATTAAATACCAAAGATTCTACTAAATTAAAAGTCTGGGTCGAGTTATGTCAGCAACAATTAGGTTTACTTGGCTATCAAAATATCGCTTTATTAGGAAAGGGGGCCTATGGTTTTGTTTTTAATGGTGACGATGATTTGGGTAATGCATTTGTTTTCAAATTTTCACGAATGAATTTACCTCAGCATGTCCAAGACCGCTTAGCAGAAGAAGCTGAAATTCAAGGGGAGTTATCGCATAGACGAATTCCAAAGGTTGTTAAGTATTACAAAATAAAACGCCAATCTATTGTTCATATGCAACGTGCCCCTGGCGTTGACTTAGAAAAGTATTCTCATCAGCATGGCCCTTTAGCACCTGAGCTTGTTGTCAGTATTGCCATTCAGTTGGCCGAAATCCTTTTATATTTGCGTAATCCAAATAAACATGAAAAAGGTAAGCCCTATGTGCACGGTGACATAAAACCTTCAAATGTTGTGTATAACGAAAAAACAGGCAAAGTATACTTAGTGGATTGGGGCTCAGCTGTTATTGCTCAATTAGATGCCTCAGGACAAAATACTGCCAATAGCATTATGGATTTAATGAGCAGTGATTTACAAAATACCAATGCGCGCTTGGGCGATGTTTACTTTATTGGTCAAGACCAAATAAGTGGGGCTATGTCGTCACCGCGTTTTGATGAGCAGGGATTAGCCGCAACACTCTATGCAATAGCATCAGGTCAATCGTGCCGGTACGGTCATCAAGTTATTTCACCGCTTTCACTAGGCTTACCAAAGCTGTTGGCGAAAATTATTGAAGGGATGCTCAGTGATAATCAAAAAACACGCAATAGTGCCGGCGATTACTTTTTCAAGCAGTTACCTTACTTAAAACGTATGGTTATGGCAAAACAGCATCGCTCTTTAGATACGGAGCTACTGATCCCTGTTTGGCTAAAGTCAAAGACAGACAAAATTATTGATACCGTTGTTTATGGTTCAAGAAAATCATTTTTAAGAGAATCAACAGAAAGTGATGAATTAAATGAGATTGATGATGCGCAACTTGAAAAATATTATAAAAATTTTCTTATGGGCATGGGCGATACAGAAAAAGGCTTTATTGCAGCAGTAGGCCGTTTGGGCAGCTTTCCGGTGGTGGGAGGTTTAGCGATACGTTGGCAAGCTGATGGTGTGTATATCGATTCTAATTTAACTTTATTTGATCCAAGCTTGAACGCTTCTTTTCAAAGTGCAGTGAATAACATGGTGCACCTCGCGCAAGGTATTCATCGTGTCGGTATGTTTAAGAGTTGTTTATTTAACGCCAGAAATACGCTTCATGTGGAAAGGCAGAGCAGTGAACATGATTTTATTGCCCAATTGGGACAAACGTTTGCTTTCGAGGTCAGTGATATTGCAGAAGTTGACGATATTACTCGTCTACATTCATATTTCGAAGACGGCAAAGATCCCGATGAATACTTATATTTACCTGATGAGATAATGGCCGTATTAGGGCGTTTGAATTTAATTCATCATACCGGTTGTATTATTTTTGAAGTTTTACCCACTCACTTAAAAATTCATAGTTATTTAATGTTGCTTAATCATCAAAAAAAGGAAGAATTTACTGAGTGTTTAGCCGAAATTATTAACCTGTTACCAACAATTAAAGGGCAAGGAATTTCAGGGTTTATGAAACTACCCTACAAAGACACACGATATTTCGAACATATTAGCGCTTTACCTGAAAAGTACTATCCTAGAAATCCTAAAACGATTGAATCAACGAAGAAATAACATGACTAACAAAATTGGTGAAATGGCGTGGCTAGATTTAACGGTAGATAATGCCACTGAGGTGAAAGACTTTTATCAGAAAGTTGTGAGTTGACAAGCCAAAGATGTTGCAATGGTGGATCATCATGATTATGTCATGAATAGCCCAGAGACTCGTGAAGCTGTTAGTGGTATTTGTCATGCTAAAGGGGAAAATGATGATATGCCTGCTGCGTGGTTACCTTATTTTTTAGTTAAAGACCTGCACGAATCTATTGCCCATGTTACTCAGCTTGGAGGTGAGCTGGTGGCTGAAATAAAACAAGCGGGTAACGACAAGTATGTGGTTGTTAAAGATCCCGCTGGCGCTGTTTGTTCACATTATCAAAAGGTTGATATCTGCCACTGCAGATTTTAAATTTTTGTGGCTATTTGAGACGTTGAATTTAATGAAGTTAAATGTTCGCTTCGCTTCATTATATTTTTGGTGTTAGCGCTCACTTATTGGTAGTGCACCGCTGGGTAGGAATAAGCGTTGGTAAAGGCGAGTTGCATAGTCATCAGTCATCCCAGAAACATAATCAGCGATAACCCTAAATTCGTTTAGGTTATGCTCCTTTGCATAAAGCCAACGCTGTGTTGCATGTTTAGGTAATAAACGTGTCGGATCGCTTGCCAGCGCTTCAAATAATTCCATCACTATTTGTTGTCCCCGATACTCGAGTTGCTGAATACTCGTTTGTTTAATAACAAATGCAAAGACAAAGTCTTTGAATATTTGCAGAGCTTTTGCTGAATTTTCTGGTAGCTTTGCATTGTATCGTAGTAGTGGTTCAGCAAAGTTTAGGTCGCAGCTATCATTTAAATCACTTAAATAAATTTCAGTTATTAAATAATTTACCAAGCCGCCAATCGCTTCTTTTTGAATGTAATGTTGTTCATTAAAAAGCATAACGGTTAAGTTTTTACAATAATCTTGTATCCAAGGTTCATCAATTTTTTCGAGTTTAGCGATGACTTCTCGCTCAAAATCTTGCTGGCTCACGACACCTGTTACAATCGCGTCTTCTAAATCATGAATGCCATAAGCGATATCGTCAGCGAGCTCCATAATAGAGCAATCGAGTGATTTAAATATTGTTTTATTATGGCTACCATCGATGTTTTTTATTGATTGAAAAAGCGCACGGTCACTAGCAGATAAAGGTGATAGAACCCACGCAAACATTTCACCGTCATCGCTATATAATCCTTTAGCGGGATGCCAGTCAGAAGCTTTTAGTTGTCTAAACGTTTTAGGGGCAAGTGGTAAAGGTAATGTTGTTAAGTTTGTTAATGTTTGTGGATATTTTATTAACCCTAATAGTGTGCGACGAGACAAATTCATTCCATAAAATTCACTAAAGGGCTCTAAGTGTGAAACGATACGAAATGTTTGCCCGTTGCCTTCAAAGCCACCATGGTTTCGCATCATATAATTAAGAGCGACCTCTCCACCGTGACCAAAAGGTGGATGACCAATATCGTGAGCCAAGCATATAGATTCAATTAATGTTTCGTCAGCAGGAAAAAGTTCAGCAGATAATTCTGTATGCTTATTCCTTAATTGAGCACTAATTCCAGAGCCAATTTGTGCCGCTTCTAAAGAATGCGTTAATCGAGTACGGTAAAAGTCACTTTGTCCACTGCCCATTACTTGGGTTTTTGACTGTAAACGCCTAAAAGCCGCTGAATGAAGTATGCGTGCACGATCACGTTGATAAGAACTGCGGTGATCATGTTGACGTTTTGCAACACTGGCTTGTTTTCGCTCTGCCCAAATCTCGTTCATACACACCTTATTTCAATTGAAATTATCTTAACCGATTTTACATACCATGATAATATGCGCTGATTATTATCGCTAGGTAACAATATTTATTAGCGGTGTTACACCTTACCCAGTTTTTATTTATGAATGCAAGTGTTTCTCTTTAAAGGGGTTATGTGATTTGTTAATTCTTCTTTCAACGTATTACTGTTGAGTCTCTTGTTATTTAGTAGCGATGTTTTGCCCAGGGTAACGAGATCAATACGCAAAATAAGACTGTTTCATGTATCGCTCAAAGTGTCGTAACCGATAAGATAGAATGTATGGCAGGCTTAGCTAACTCACCTTTTATTGTTGAAGATGATGGCAGCCGCATCGAGTGATAACTTGTTCATGTAGCTATCAAGGATGAAACATATTAAAGAGCAAGGCACCTATCAATTAATTATTGATAAATACCTCTAAATAGGGAGCTATAACGTTAAGAATTAGCAATAAAAATAGCCCGTTTGGGGGCTGGGTAACCCTCTATTGTTTTACTGCTATCGTTGGGGTCAAGAAAATCGGCCAGTGATTCAGTGTCTATCCAGTCAGTTTTTCGCTGCTCATCAAGAGCGGTAATGTCCGTATTCACGATACGTATATTTTTAAATCCACAACGTGAAAGCCACGCGCACATTGCATCACAACTGGGTAAAAACCAGACATTACGCATTTTAGCGTAACGCTCTCCAGGCACTAAAATGGTATTATCGTCGCCATCAACCACTAACGTTTCTAATACTAATTCGCCCCCTTTTACTAGTTGTGCTTTTAATTGATAAATAAAGTCGATAGGAGAGCGGCGATGATATAAAACACCCATAGCAAAAACGGTGTCAAAAGCGTGAAGTTCAGGCAGTTGCTCGACACCTAATGGCAGTAAATTTACTTTAGAGTCATTAACAAAGTGCTGAATCGCATTGAACTGAGTGAAAAATAACTGTGTGGGGTCGATGCCCACCACAAATTTAGCGCCTTCGCCTCGCATACGCCACAAGTGATAACCACTACCGCAGCCAATATCTAACACATATTTATTTTTTAACGGACTAATATGCTCTTTTAAACGATCCCATTTGAAGTCTGAACGCCATTCGGTGTCTATGTGCAAACCATGAATATGATAAGGGCCTTTTCGCCAAGGTTTGAATTTTTTCAATAAGTTTTCTAAACGTTTATATTCTCCTTCACTAATATCCTCTTTTTTACCCACACTTACCCCATCACTAATATTAATAACTGACGGTGTTGTTTTGGGTAGCGCTGCTAATGTTTTTTGCCATTGGGCAAATTCGCCGTGTAAATGTTCTTTTTTCCATTGAGTTAGTTGCGCGGGTAGTACATCTAACCAATGGTTTAAGCGGTTTTGGGCGATTTCTTGATAGAATTTATTGAATGACATGAATAAAGTTACTTAATGGCGATGAGTGAAAAGAAATTAAAACATTGAAACCAAGGCGTTTGATGGCTCAATCCCGCATTTTTCAGGCGTTCAATATGTTCAGGCAAGCTATCAATAAGCATAACTTTTTCAATGGCAGTACGCTTTTGGGCTATTTCTAGCTCACTGTAGCCATTGGCGCGTTTAAAATCGAGGTGCAAATCGACAAGCAGTTCATTACATATCTCATCATCTGCTGATATTTTTTCTGATAAGAGTAATAAACCACCTGGTTTTAAGCCAAGGGCTATTTTATTTATTAATGAAGCGCGTATTTCAGGTTCAATAAACTGTAAGGTGAAATTAAGCACCACCATAGAAGCGTTTTCAATCACAACATCTAAAATGTTACTCTCAATTATCTCTACAGGGGTATCTCCCTTGAATGCATTAACGTGCATTTTACAGCGCTCCACCATCGCCGAAGAATTATCAACACCTATAATTTTACAGTTTTTTGCGGTAATAGCTTTACGCATGGCTATGGTTGCAGCGCCGAGCGAGCAACCTAAATCATAAATATTACTATTGTCGGTGACAAAACGCTGACTTAAACGACCAATGGTATCAATAATGGTATTGTAACCCGGCACAGAGCGGGAAATCATATCAGGAAAAACTTCAACAACATGTGCGTCAAAAGTAAAATCTTTAATCTGGCTTTGTTTTTTTGAAAAAATTAAATCGGGCTCTGATGGTTTCATTACGTTGAACTTGTATGGGTGTTAAATATCAATTTTGCGTTATTTTAACTTAAATTTATTGTCATGGGGTAGTATTGCATGCGTTTAGTCGTTAAAGCTAAAAGTTACGCTGCAATTTTGGGTGAATAAGGTCTATAATTGTTGTTATTTTTCATTAATTTATTCTCTAAGGAATTGCTGTTGCAGCTCGATTACTTTTTCCGTTGTTTAATTTTATTAGTGATTTGTTTTACGTTAAAAGTAGAAGCAAATAATGAAGCTTTTGAAACGTCTAAACAAACACTAACCATAGCGATAAATAAAACAACTTATCCTTATATGTTTCTTAATGAACAAGGGGTAGCCGATGGCATAATGCCTGATCTTTGGCGACTATGGGCCGAGCGTCAAGGCAAAGAAATTGAGTTTGTAGCCACTGATTGGCTGTCAACTCTAGCGCGCGTTAAATCAGGTGAAATTGATATACACGGTGGTATGACTAAGACTGCAGCCCGCAGTAAAATATTTTCGCTCACTCCCTCCTTTTTCTCTCAGGATTTTTATTTTTATACCCACAGAGACTTTACAAACTTAACTAAAATTAGTCAACTAGCGCCGTATATCATCGGGTCTGTTCGGGGATCAAGTCATGCGTCATTTATTTTAGAAAACTACCCCAACCTTAAGTTGCGTTTATATGCTAATCGACATGCCTTATATAAAGCTGCATTAGATAACGAAATAATGGTTTATACGGGGCTCGAGAAACCCTCTAAATTTTTTACTGGATATTTTGAATTAAATAAACAATACCCACCTTACAAAAGAATTCGTTTTTATCAAGGTGAGTATGTAGCCGCCACATCATTAAAAAACAAGTTGCTGAAGGACTTTATTGTACAAGGATTTGACAAAGTTACCGCTACAGAAAAGTCGAGAATAGAAAAAAAATGGTTAGGACGTGATAAGAAAAATAACACTTTATTATTAAGCTTTTTAACGCAAGCACCACCTTATATGGCTGTTTCCCCTACAGGCCAACCACAGGGGTTATTTATTGATTTATGGCGTTTATGGGCAAAAGAAAGTGGTATTGAAATCGAGTTTATTGCTCAATCACCTTCCCAAGAATTAGCGATGTTAAAAGGCGGAAATGTCGACATTCATATTGGTTATTCGGCTGATCATTTTGATAATAAATTACAAGTTGCCTCACAAATATATGGTGTTGATGCAGGTGTTTTCGTTTCTACTCGAATTGATAACATTTATTCAATGAAAGATTTAGAGCTAAAAACAGTAGGTGTGCTAGCGGGTACTACCTATAAAAACACCCTCTTTAAACTGTTTCCTAATATGAATGTACAGGTTTACCAAACGGCTAGCGAATTACTTAATGAGGCTAAATTAGGAAATATTGATGCGATGGTTAGCGCTCAGGAATACCTGAATGCACGTTTAATACAAAGTAATTTACAGTCATCATTTTATCAATTAAAAAATGTTAATTTTCCAACCCCCGTTTTTTCTTTAGTCAAAAAAGGTAACGATAAACTTGTTGAGCTTATTAAAGAAGGTTTTGACAATATCCCTATTGAACAACTGATTTCGTTAGAGCGGAATTGGCTCATTCATAAGAATAATGGTTATTTTGTTCGTTCTGCGGAAAAAGTAAGTTTGTCGACCTCTGAAAAACTATGGCTCGATAACCATAAAAAAATTAATGTTGGTTTAGTTAAAAGTTGGATGCCAATGGAATTTATTAATGCAAATGGTGAAGTCAGTGGTATAAATCCTGATGTAATGAAACTGATATCCGATCGTTCGGGGCTATCGTTCGAATTTACCTTTTTTAACAGTTGGAATGACTTATACCAAGGACTTGTTGATCAACAAATTGATATGCTGGCGAGCGTTTCGGTAACACCAGAGCGTAAGAAGCAGGTACTATTTACGCAACCCTACTGGAGTATGCCTTGGGTTATTCTTCATCAACGTCAGCTAGGCTCTAATTTAGATCTCAAAAGTTTTTATGGAAAAAAATTAGCGGTAATTAAAGGCTATTATCTATCGCCTAACATTCTCAAATATCATCCTCAAATATCGCTAAAACTCGTTAATACCCACAACGAAGGGTTATTTGCAGTACAAAAAGGTAAAGTTGATGGCTTTATTTCGAATATAGCTTCTGCGTCAGAGTTAATGAAACGAGAAAGCTTAAATGTTTTAGATATATCGGTATTAGAAGAACTCGAAAGAGACAGCAGTCACTTTGCAATCAGGCCTGATTGGGAAGAGTTACAACAGATCATCAATAAAACATTATTGACTATTTCTGAAAATGAAAAACAAAAAATTTATGACCGTTGGTTTGGTGTCAATATTGAAACAGGGTTTGATAAAGATATTGTTATGCGAGTATCCGCTCAGATAGGCGTACTGATCCTCATCATCATTGTTGCTATTATTATCTGGAATAGACGCTTATACCGCGAAATAAATACGCGTAAGCAGCTTGAAGAAAAAATGAAGCATATGGCAACTCATGACGAATTAACCGGCTTAGCTAACCGAGTACTGTTAAAAGATAGAATTAATACCGCGATTAGCTTTCATCAACGTCAGCAATTACAAATAGCCGTTTTGTTTATCGATCTTGACGGTTTTAAAACGATTAATGATACCCATGGTCATGATGTGGGTGATGAATTGTTAGTGCAAGTGGCAGATAAATTTAAAAGCTGTGTTAGACAATCTGATACGGTTGTTCGCTTTGGCGGGGATGAATTCGTTTTATTACTGACCGGCTTGCATAATAAAAATGAAGCCGCTTATGTTGGAGACAAAGTATTAAAACTTATGCAACAACCTTTTCAATTGTCAGCTGAGCGAGTAAATATCGGCTGTAGTATTGGTATTGCAATGTATCCAGATGACGGTGTTACCGATAATGATCTCCTTAAAATTGCCGATACATTAATGTATCGAGTGAAAGCAAATGGAAAAAATCATTATGTTTTTAATACAGAGGCCAAGGACCTTAATTAAATCGACACAGCTGTGAATTAAGCTGTTCTTGGCAAGTAATATTATTTTTAGTACATTTTAGACACACTATTTCTCTAAAACCTTTTCTTGTCGGCATATTCCTTTATAATGTCGGCAATTTTCTATCCTAACTCACCCATGCTAATACTTGCACGGGCGAGTTATTATTATCAGGACAACAGACATGCGCGATCTTTATTGTGGCGATGTGAACGAATCTCACATTGGCAAAGAAATTACTTTATGCGGTTGGGTTAACCGTCGTCGAGACTTAGGTGCGGTGATCTTTTTAGATTTACGTGATCGTGAAGGTATGGTACAAGTCGTTTATGATCCAGACTTACCTGAAGTTATTGTTAAAGCGAATACTTTACGTAATGAGTTTTGTGTTCAAATTAAAGGTAAAGTGCGTGCTCGTCCTGAAGGTCAAATCAATAAAGATATGAAAACAGGCGGCATTGAAATTTTAGGATTAGAACTTACTCTCTTAAATAAATCTGCGCCATTACCACTTGACTCAAACCAAAACAATTCAGAAGAACAGCGTTTAAAATACCGCTATTTAGATTTACGCCGTCCTGAAATGACAGAGCGTATGCGTTTTCGCGCAAAAGTAACTTCAGCAGTTCGCACGTCATTGGAAGGTCAAGGTTTCTTAGATATTGAGACACCTATCTTAACGGCAGCAACACCCGAAGGCGCACGTGACTACTTAGTGCCAAGTCGTACGCACAAAGGTCAATTCTTTGCTTTACCTCAGTCACCTCAATTATTTAAACAATTGTTAATGATGTCAGGTATGGAACGCTATTATCAAATCGTTAAATGCTTCCGTGACGAAGACTTACGTGCTGACCGTCAACCTGAATTTACTCAAATAGATATTGAAACGTCATTCATGAGCAGCGAGCAAGTGATGACCGTAGCAGAAACAATGATTGTTAAGTTGTTTAAAGACTTAATGAACGTTGATTTAGGCACCTTCCCGCGTATGACTTATTTAGAGGCAATGACACGTTTTGGCTCAGATAAGCCAGATTTGCGTAACCCATTAGAATTAGTGGATATTGCTGATATTGTAAAAGACGTCGAATTTAAAGTGTTTTCTGGTCCGGCAAATGACGAAAAAGGCCGTGTATCAGTAATCTGTGTACCGGGTGGTGCTGCAAAGTTCTCACGCAAAGGTCTTGACGAATTGACCAAGTATGTTGGTATTTATGGCGCTAAAGGTATGCCATGGATGAAAATTAACGATGTAGACGCCGCGTTAAGTACTGGAATAGAAGGCATACAATCACCGGTCTTAAAGTTCTTAAATGAAGACGCAGTCAAAGCTTTATTAACACGTACTAAGGCGAAAACAGGCGACATAATATTCTTCGGTGCAGATAATTACAATGTTGTTACTGAATCGCTTGGCGCCTTACGTCTTAAACTTGGTGAAGATTTAGCCTTGTTAGAAGGTGATTGGAAACCACTGTGGGTTGTTGACTTCCCTATGTTTGAAGAAGCTGATGGAGGCATGCACGCGATTCATCATCCGTTTACAGCGCCAATCAACTTAACTGCTGAGGCATTAGAAGCGAATCCTGTTGGCGCACTTTCTGATGCTTATGATATGGTTTTAAATGGCTGTGAATTAGGTGGTGGTTCGGTACGTATTCATAACCAAGATATGCAAGCTGCTGTATTTAGAATTTTAGGTATCAGTGATGAAGAGGCGCAAGAGAAATTTGGTTTCTTACTTGAAGCACTTCAGTATGGTGCTCCTCCACATGCAGGTTTAGCGTTTGGTTTAGACCGTTTAGTGATGCTAATGACCGGTGCTTCATCCATTCGTGATGTTATGGCCTTTCCAAAAACAACGACGGCGGCTTGTCCATTAACCAATGCGCCAGGTAAGGCAAATCCTGCACAGTTAGTTGAACTGGGTATTGCTTGTCTGCCAAAAGCAGAAAAGAAAGAAGAACCTTCAGCTGAATAGTCTATAAATAGCGTTTGATAACAAGCAGCTAATTAGCTGCTTTTTTTATGGTCAGGATTTATGCAGGGGATCTTGTTGTCATGCTGAATTCATTTCACTAATTCGGTGACTGTTTGATGATGAACATTGTCACAAGTAACGACGATATTGCCATTTAACTGGCTACAACGCATAATCTCGTTACAATTGTGAAGTCACGTCAGCTTTCGTTAAAATATAATTAAACAAGAGAACCCAATTTGACCATAATTCTAGGTATCGATCCCGGCTCACGCATTACCGGTTACGGTGTTATTAAAAAAGAAGGTCGTAAAATTTCATATTTGGGCAGTGGCTGCATCAAAGCGTATGCGGGCAACAAAGAAGAAGACGACTTTAGTTTGCGCTTACAAACTATTTTTGCAGGCGTTTCTGAGTTAATCATGCAATTTTCACCTGAACTCTTTGCCATAGAGCAAGTTTTTATGGGAGTCAACCCGGGTGGAGCACTTAAGCTTGGCCAAGCGCGAGGAGCTGCAATTGTTGCAGCTACGAATAAAGGTCTACCCGTCGCTGAGTATTCAGCAAGACAAATAAAGCAGTCTGTTGTTGGTACGGGCGCTGCGGATAAAAGCCAAGTGCAACATATGGTAAAATCTATTTTAAAACTGCCCGCTATGCCACAAGCCGATGCTGCTGATGCACTCGCTATTGCACTTTGTCATGCCCATAGTCACGACACCCTCTCGAAAATGGCAGGGCAGGTCAGTAAAATTGTAAGAGGGCGTTTACGATAAAGCACGTCAGCCACTTTACTGTATAAATATATAGTGATATGGTTTCAACACTTATATTATGTTGAAGGTTTTAGCTGTGATTGGTCGTTTACGTGGAACGTTATTAGAAAAATTAGCCCCAGAAGTCTTAATTGAATGTGGTGGTATTGGTTATGAAATTACCATGCCAATGACGAGTATCTACGCATTACCTGAATTAAATGAACAAGCCATTATTTACACACATTTTGTTGTGCGTGAAGATGCGCAATTGTTATATGGTTTTGCTAATAAAATCGAACGTAGATTATTTAGGCTGGTTATTAAAGTTAATGGTGTGGGCCCTAAATTAGGATTAGCGATACTTTCAAGTATGTCTGCCGACCAATTTGTGAGTTGTGTTGCCCATGATGACTTGACCAGCATCGTGAAAATTCCAGGTGTAGGTAAAAAAACAGCAGAGCGTTTACTCATTGAAATGCGCGACCGTTTAAAAGATTGGCAGGTTACTCAAACGTCATCACCATTAGCATCCGGTACTTTGCCGATTGAACTTCATCATGAAAACACCTTTGTTACCAATGCTAAAGGTGATGCGATTAACGCTTTAGTTTCTTTAGGCTACAGTCAGCAACAAGCGGATAAGGCGATAAGGACGATATTTAAAGCTGAATCAACGAGTGAAAATCTTATTCGTGACGCACTCAAATCAATGCTTTAATATAAACTAAATGTATAAAATATAGCTAAATAATACAGCTGAAGTACTAACGCTGTACTCCCCTTTTTGATTTAGCTATACCTAAATAATTGAAGACACAAGAGAAAATAATGATAGAAGCTGATCGCCTTATAGAACCCGCTGCACAGCCAGAAGAAGAAGTCATAGACCGCGCTATTCGTCCTAAGTTATTAGCTGATTATACCGGTCAGGATCATGTAAAAATTCAAATGGAAATTTTCATTGAAGCAGCAAAGAAGCGAGACGAACCGCTTGATCACTTACTTATTTTTGGCCCTCCTGGTTTAGGTAAAACGACACTTGCCAATATAGTTGCTAATGAAATGGGCGTGAATATCCGCACGACTTCAGGCCCAGTATTAGAAAAAGCGGGTGATTTAGCCGCATTACTGACTAACCTAGAAGAAAATGATGTACTTTTTATTGACGAAATTCATCGGTTAAGTCCTGTAGTTGAAGAAATACTTTATCCTGCAATGGAAGATTATCAACTTGATATTATGATTGGTGAAGGGCCTGCTGCTCGTTCGATCAAATTAGACTTGCCGGCGTTTACGTTAATAGGTGCAACAACACGTGCTGGGGCATTAACGTCGCCATTGAGAGACCGTTTTGGCATCGTGCAACGACTTGAGTTTTATAACACTAAAGATTTAACTGAAATTGTTAAACGCTCAGCGCACTTTCTTAATTTACCTATCGATGCAGAAGGGGCCTTTGAAGTTGCTAAACGTTCACGAGGTACACCCAGAATAGCGAATCGATTATTACGGCGTGTTCGTGACTACGCTGATGTAAAAACTCAAGGAATTGTTAGCCAGGCAACCGCAGCTAAAGCACTCAATATGTTAGAAGTAGACGATCAAGGATTTGACTTAATGGACCGTAAACTACTGCAAGCTATTATTGATAAATTTATGGGGGGCCCCGTTGGACTTGACAACGTTGCAGCCGCAATTGGTGAAGAGCGCGAAACGATTGAAGATGTTATTGAACCTTATCTTATTCAGCAAGGTTTTTTACAGAGAACACCACGGGGGCGAATTGCCACCGAACGAGCTTACCAGCATTTTGGTTTAGAAAAACCCGTCAATGACAAAAGTTAGTTTATCCGTTAGGCACTAAATTTTAGGCAAAAAAAAGCCCACAAAAAATATGTGGGCCAACTTATAAATTAAGTTGTTAGGAGGAAATAGGGTTCCAATAAACATGTCAGAGAGAAAAGATAAAAATCTGTTCAAGTTGTTTGGCTATCAATTACCCCGTTACATCAGTTAAGATAAACTTGAATAATTATTGCGTTAGCTCAAAGAACAAATGAATTTTAGAGTAACTGTTCTATTTTAACAAGCTAAAAAAATTGATAAGTTACATTAGAAAAACTAATGCTATTATTATCAAATACTCCTTTCATTGATGAACGAAAATAAGCCGCTTGCCCTTTAAAAATATATTTTATAAAAAATGTTACATCCGTTTACTTCTCAACGCTTGTCGTAGGAAGCGATTATCATTAATATAGAGAAAATAATGATTAAATGCCTTGAATTTAATTTTTAACGATAAAATTAAAACTTCGAAGCGACGAGCTATTGATATTATTAAAGTCATGCCAAATATTAAATACAACTATCCTGTAAGAATATATTATGAAGATACTGATGCTGGCGGTATTGTTTACCATACTAACTATTTGAAATTTTGTGAACGTGCTCGAACTGAGTGGTTAAGAGAATTAAATGCTAACCAATCGTTTTTTTTAGAACAAAATATTGGTTTAGTGGTCAGAAGAGTTGAAATGGACAATACCGCATCAGCTAAACTCGATGATTTACTTACTGTAACATCATGGATCAGCGAATTTAAACGTGCGAGTCTTGTATTTACTCAACAAATTAGCGATGAAAATAACAAGCTTATTTGTTCTGTTGTTGTGCGAATTGCTTGTGTTAACTTACAACTTTCAAAACCCTGTGCCATCCCTGAAAAAATATTAGGAGCGTTAAAACGTGTCAGCTGAAATTTCAATTTTTGATTTATTCCTTCAAGCCAGTCTATTAGTTAAAACCGTCATGCTTATTTTATTAGGTTTTTCAATTTCCTGTTGGGCGATGATCTTTCAACGCCGAAAAGTACTTAATGAGGCACAGGCACAAATGAAAATCTTTGAAGATAAGTTTTGGAGTGGTGCTGATTTAAGCAAACTCTACAATGAAGTCTCCTCAAAGGAGGCTGTAACAGGTATTGAAAGTTTATTTGTTTCAGGTTTTAAAGAGTTTGCACGTTTGAGAAAAAGTCACCTTGATTCACCACAAGCAATTGTTGATGGCACACACCGAGCAATGCGAGTTGCCCTTTCACGTGAAGTTGATCACCTTGAAACTCACTTACCCTTTATGGCAACGGTCGGGTCTATTAGTCCGTACATTGGCCTATTTGGTACGGTTTGGGGCATTATGAATTCGTTTATCGCATTAGGTGCTGTCGAGCAGGCAACATTAGCCATGGTTGCTCCTGGTATTGCAGAAGCACTAATTGCAACCGCCATGGGCCTATTTGCGGCCATACCTGCGGTCATTGCTTTTAACCGATTTAGTCATCATGTAGAAAAACTAGAAAATGGTTATGGTAACTTTATGGAAGAATTTTCCAGTATTTTGCAACGTCAAAGTGCAAGTGAACATCAAGCATAAACGGAGTAATATCTTATGTATAAAAGAGTAAGACGCCGTAAAGTTTCTGAAATTAATGTGGTTCCTTATATTGATGTGATGTTGGTATTGTTAATTATTTTCATGGTTACCGCACCGCTTGTCACCCAAGGGGTGAAAGTTGATTTACCTAAAGCAGATGCAGAAGCACTAGACAAAGATTCAAAACCACCATTAGTCGCCTCCGTTGATGCAGACGGTAATTACTATTTAGCGGTAGGTACCAGCAAAAATGAGCCAATGTCAGCCGAACAAGTCGCTACACTGGTTGCTGCGCATTTAAAAGTTGAACCAAATACTCCTGTGGTTGTAAATGGCGACGGAGCTGTTTCTTATAATGCGGTAATTCAATTGATGGTGTTGTTACAACAAAAAGCTGGTGTACCTTCTGTTGGTTTAATGACAGACCCTGGAGATAAATAATCAATGAGTCGAAAATTTGCAATAGCCTTATCGCTTAGCTTTTTACTGCATGTTGTTTTAGCCGCCGTATTATTGATGGGCGATTTTAACAGCCATCCTAAAACACCCCCAAAAGCTGTTCAGATACAGACTATTCAGGCGACTATTGTCGATAAAAGTAAAGTTGAAGCGCAAGTTAATAAAATTAAAAAGAAAAAAATTGATGACGCAGAACGTTTAAAAAAAATAGAACAGCAAGTTGCTTCAGCGAAGAAAGAACGTGCTAGAGAAGAGAAGCGCATTAAAGCGCTAGAACGCCAAAGAAAGAAAAAAGAGCTAGAGAAA
>NZ_JACGUX010000081.1:0-114602 GCF_014076915.1 Colwellia sp. MB02u-14 | reverse complement strand
TAGAAACATTGGATGTTTGCCGTTCAATATTCGTAACCAACAGAGGCATATTCCACTTATCAAATATAGTAAACTAATCGATTGATAAATGGATTGGTCCAACTATAAGCCATTCAAGCAGGACATATAACAGTTGGCTATTTGCTCCTTCATTGCTTATTTTAGCCAACTATTATTTACCGCTTAAGTAGACGTTAGCATTATAAGGAAATCAATCTTGAAACGGATTTAAATATCACTTGTAAGTATTTTAAGTTTTGCTGCATTATCGGCAAATCAAAACCAATCAACATCTAAAGAATTTGACCTCGAAAATTTTTCAAAGGTTAGTGAGTCTTGTGATTTTGATATTACTAAATGGAAAAATATAGTCGAGGTGTCAAACTCTAATGATGCTATTTTTTCTGGTGACGTATTATTTAAAGTACATGATAAGCAATATAAAACTAAAGAATTATATGTTAAAAATTTCTACATTCGTAAAAACTGTGAAATTAAATCAAGTTTGGTTGTTCTCATAAAATAGTGCTAACAAGCTGTTCAAGCGGGACAAATAACAGGACGTTAGGTGTATATGTAATGTTCAAATCTATATTCTTCGTTGGTTTGCTCTTTATTTCCTTGGTGAGTGAAGGGAGTGTAAACAGAACTTATGTGGTTGTTTGTAAGCAAGATGACGTTTTATCTGAGAAATGGCATTACTTCATCACACTGGCTGATATAAGATTATCTATTATTTCTGAGGGTGGTAACCTTTCGTTAATTAATTTAGATAAATTATTATTAGAAATATTGCATTATTTTTTAAAAGTTAAATGTTTAGATCCGGATATGGTTGAGAGCTTCGGTTTCTTTGAGGAACAATTACAAGATTATCCTTTAACGTCTGAGTATTCAGGTTTAGAAAACTTATTTAATCAAATTAGAAGTAAGGTGGGTACACCTAATAAGCCAATTAAGCAGAACTAAAAACAGTTTTTTCGGTTTCGCTTCGCTTCACATTTTAGCAAACAATTTTTAGCCCCTTATTAGGGCGTTAGTTTTTCATCAATCAGGATTACATTTTGAGATTCGAAAATCACCCAGGAACGATGCCAACGCAACAAATATGGCAATATAGACGAGATTTGTTTGCCTACTATGTTGGGCAAGCTCTCGGAGATAAATAGATCGGTGTATCTACCGATCAAACAAGAATACTAGAGTTGGAATTAGAAAGAGTATTTTGCTCAGGGGCTTGGGTTGCTTGTATCATTTTAGCATGTGCGTCAGGTGAAGTTTATCTTCATGCTAAAGGAGCTAAACGCGAAGCTAAATTTTTAAAACAATATAGACTCAGAGAGGCTTGGATGTCACTTGAGACTCTAAGAAATAAAATAGTCCATAAAAGCGATACACTTTCATATCAAGAATATATGCACACCCCTGAAGACCTAGAAAATGAAGCCAATAAAGCTATTCAAATAGCACTCAAAGTGATTTTATTAGGAATAAGAGAAGAGCTAGATGATTCAATTAAAGTAGAAAAAAAATAACAAGTTGCTTAAACGGACACAAACAGCTGGCTGTGCTCGTACCTCGCTATTATAGCCAGCCATTTTTATCGGCTTAGCAAAGTGTTAGCTGTATAGTTGTAACCTCGAACTTTTGTGATACTATAGTGATACATTATTTGAGTTCTAAATAGGATTTATCATGAGAGTTGAACTTGTTACGACACTTAAGCGTCAAGCTACCAAAATTTTAGCTGACCTTCACATATCCAAAGAACCGGTGTTAATTACTGAGCATGGGCAACCATCGGCTTATTTAGTTGATGTTGACGATTATGAATTTATGCAGCAACGAATGGCCATTCTTGAGGGTGTTGCACGCGGTGAGCAAGCAATTAAAAGCGGTAATACATTCTCGAATCAAGAAGTAAAAGAGAAAATGAGCAAATGGCTGAAATAATTTGGACATCTCCAGCTCTTGATGATTTAAATGATATTGCTGAGTATATTGCTTTAAGTAATATTGATGCGGCTAAGAAATTGACTCACAAAATATTTGATAAAATATCTAGGTTAGAAGAGCATCCTGAATCAGGTAAAAGACCACTTGAATTAAGTAACTTGAATTACCGTGAAGTTAATGTTGATCCTTGTCGTATTTTCTATAAAGTGGATAGCGACAAAGTTTATATATTACATGTCATGCGTCAAGAGCGAGATCTTCGTAGATTTCTTCTACAGAGCTAAATATGGCTAACAAGGCGTATAAACGGACAAAAAACAGTTGGCTGTTTCACTCCGTTCACCATTTTAGCCAACAATTTTTTGCCGCTTAACGTGGCGTTATATGCTATAGGGAGGTTATAATTTTGCGCGCTTTTATTTTATTGTTATTCATATCCTGTAATATGAGTTTTGCTACATCGTTTGCGTTGAGCGGGCCTGTTGAAGAAATAGTGTTAACGCAAAAACAAGCTGTGGAATTAGGGTTTACCCCTCAAATTGAATCTAATAGAGCATATGACTCTATGGTAAACCTAGAAATTACTTACCCTAAAAAAATAAATGAGATTGACTTTTATGCAGCCTTTGCATTGTTATCACAAGATGGGGTAGACATCACATCTAATAAAGTATTAAACAGCACAAAAAAGGTTGTTATTAAGGTTAATCGTGCGGTGGTTACAAATGTTAAAGTATCCTTTTTCTTCGGTAAATTTAAAAAATATATAGTAAGCTACGACTTAAATAGCATATAACAAGTTACTCAAACGGACAAAAAACAGTTGGCTATTTTCACTTCGTTCAACATTTTAGCCAACAATTTTTTGCCGCTTAATGTGGCTTAATGTGGCGTTATGCGGCATTGCGAATTCGATTAAATGTAATTGTGGTAGTTGTCTTTTCTTTATCTTGGTTATTTACGCGTAATTAAATCTATTTCAGTTTTTGGTTGAATAGTTTTTCGCCAAAGCAGGTAAGTGGTAAATTCACTTTTCGTTAGTGGCTCAAAATTCACGGTTTGGTGTGTCGCAATGCTGTGGTTTTTTAAATGTGCATTTTATGTCGCTAATATTTATATAAATTGTGCAGTTTGTGTAATGTAAAAATCGCATAACAAGGCATTCAAACGGACAAAAAACAGTTGGCTGTCTCACTTCGTTTACATTTTAGCCAACAATTTTTTGCCGCTTAAGTGGGCGTTAGCTGCTTCAACTAAACTTGTACATCATCTTGCACAAGTGACTCTTTTTAGTTAGACTTGTCTTATTAAATGTACAACTAAAAATAAGGCTATTATGAGAATTGTATCTTTTACTGAAGCAAGAAATGGGCTTAAATCTGTACTTGATCATGTCGTAAACGACGCTGATTATACGGTAATTACACGTAGAGATTCTGAAGATGCTGTTGTTATGTCTATGGATCATTACAACAGCTTGATGGAAACTGTTCATTTATTAAAGTCACCTGCTAACGTAGTTCACTTAACCCGTTCTATTGAGCAATTTAAATCAGCTCAAGTGATTGAGCGAGAAATATTAAATGACTAGGTTGTTAGCGTGGACCAATGATGCATGGGCTGATTACGAATATTGGCAAGGGCAAGATAAAAAAACGCTTAAAAGAATTAATAAATTAATTACAGACACTAAACGTTCCCCATTTGAGGGGATCGGAAAGCCTGAACCGCTAAAAGAAAATTTATCAGGTTTTTGCTCTAGACGTGTGGATGAATCCAATCGCCTAGTATATGCCGTTAGTGATAGTCATATAACAGTTATATCATGTCGCTATCATTATTAATTATAACCAGTAGCTAACAAGTTGCTCAAACGGAAAAATAACAGTTGGGCATCGCTTCGCAATTATAGCCAACCATTATTTTCCACTTAGCAAGACGTTAGGGACTTATACCGATAATCAGAAGGAGGCACCATGCAAACATCTTGTTCATGTCCATGCGAAGAGAGTGAGGTAATAGTCAAAAATCATCCCGTAATTCGATTTATATGCCATTGCAAAATTTGCCAAGAGGTTTATCGTAAGCCGTTCGCTGATATTGTTGCGGTAAGATCTAACCAAGTGATTAAACCTATTAATCCTACAATCCGATTCGCTAAACATCGTTTTCCACCTGCAGTAAACCGAGGTTTTTGTCCTTCATGCAACAGCCCAGTGGTAGCATTTTTGCCTTTAGCTCCAGCCTTTGGCTTGTCCTTTATCCCAGCAGAAAATTTCTCCAAAGATTATGAATTGCCTAAACCAGTTCTGCATTCGTTTTATGATCGGCGGGTTGATGATGTAGATGATAATTTACCAAAGTTTAATGGCTATTGGCCCAGTCAGTGGGCAGTATCAAGTCGTTTTGTCTCCACTATTCTACGTCTAGGCTAAAACGTGCCTAACAAGAAAATCAACAAGGACTAAAAAGTATGGGCTATTACGCTTCGCTTCATTTAGCCCACAATTTTTAGCCTGTTATTTAAAGAGTATTCACGTTGAAGTGTCCACATTGCGATAAAAAACAAGTCTGTTTTCTAAAACTTTGAATAAATTTGGCAAAGTTAAAGTATGCCCTCATTGCTCTGAAAAATTTAAATTTTTTATAAATTTTAAAGTGGCTGCCATTTTATTTATACCTGTGACGTGGTCTAATTGATATGACTACCCCAGTTAAGACATAATAGACTTAATTGGAGATACAAATGAAAAACTGTAAAACCTATCTAAAAGAATTCAAACTAGATGCAATTGCACTCGTTAGAGATAAAACTACGCTGTAGCAGAAGCCGCTAGAAATTTAGACGTCAGTGCACAAGTGCTTGGTCGATGGATCAAAGAAGCTGAAAATGATGATGGTCATGCTTTTAGAGGGAATGGAAAGCTAACGCCAGAGCAAGATGAAATCCGTAAACTTAAAGCTCAAGTAAAGCGCCTAGAAATCGAGCGTGAGCTATTAAAAAAAGCGACGGTCTTCTTTGCAATAGAAACGAAATAAAAGACTCGTTTGTTACCCAACATAAGAAGATCTGGCCTGTGATACTGATGTGTCGAGTACTGGGTATAAAAAGTAACAATTATTATAGTTATCAGAAAAGAAAGGCTCAAAGACGTACTCAAAAAGCGTTGAATGCACTCAGCTTCCCAGTTAGCCGTGGAAAAACAGCGCAATTAATGAAAGAAACAAACGTTTGGGTACGTTACAAGAAAAAATATAAAGCAACGACAAACAGCGAACACAACAAGCCCGTTTACGCGAACGAACTTGAGCAAGACTTTGATGTGCAACAACCTAACCAAGCGTGGGTGCAAGATATTACCTACATATGGACTTCAGAAGGCTGGCTATATTTGGCGATAGTAATCGACCTGTACTCTCGTAAAGTTGTCGGTTGGAGCATGGGTTCAAGAATGAAAGCTCAACTTGTACCATGGCAATGTGGCAAAGAAAACCAAAGGCTGGACTGATAGTGCATTCAGATCAAGGTGTTCAATATGCGAGTCATCAATATAGACGAATACTCAAGTTACATGGCTTTGTTGGTAGTATGAGTAAGAAAGGTTGCTGCTGGGATGATGCGGTAGCAGAGAGCTTTTTTGGTAGTTTAAAAAAAGAACGCGTGCATTGGCGTAACTATCGAACACGTTATGCAGCTTAACAAGATGTGCTGAACTACATCACGATGTGGTACAACAGCAAAAGAATGCACTCATATCTTGGTTATCAAAACCCCAATGAATTTGAGTGTAAAGAAAGAGAATTGAAAAAGGTAGCTTAGCGAACTTAACTAGGGTGTCTGAATTTAGTTGACCAGGTCAGCCTGTCGTTAAATTGACGTAAACATGTCGTATACAAATAAGGATTTTTTTTACAGGATACAGTTTCGATTTATCTGTGTGAGAAATACAAATGGAAATGATAATAAACGCTGAAAAAGTTATAGCAGAACGTAAAATTAGAGCTTGGAGTCAACAACACTTAGCTGATGCCAGCGCTGTGAGTTTAAGAACTATTCAAAGGGTAGAAAATAATGGTTCTGGCTCTTTAGAGACAATTAAAGCATTAGCATCTTGTTTTGAGTTAAATGTAGATATGTTATTCGAACCTAAAGTTGAAGTTATTAATAAAAAGCCAAAATCAAAGGCTAAAACAAAACCTAAGATAGTAGTTTTCTGTTCATTTATTTTAGCATTACTTAGCAGCGTTCTATTTATCGTGCCAACAAGTATGGCATCCAATTTAACAATTAGTGCGGAGAGTATAAAAACGAATACGCATGAAGGGTACAGTATATACAATAAAAATGTTGTCATATTTTTACCTAAAGGTATGTCGCATAAAGTGGTAATTGACTCTAATTGGAAAACTAACTCATCATCTCCTTCCAGTGGTGGTATTAATATTTATTTAGAGCACTCTGTAATCTCCATTGGTAAAGCTTCAATTACAACAACAGAGAGTGGGACTAAAATTACAACCGAATACGCTAAATTATCAGTGCTTTATTAGCATACCATTAACAAGGGTTTCAAGCGGGACTGCTAACAGTTTGCTCGGTTCCGCTTCGTTACACATTTTAGCAAACTATTATCAGCCCCTTAAATGGGCGTTATTTTTATGAGGAAATATGGATTTATCCCTAGTAATTTCAATAATATCACTAGCCATAGCATTGTTTGTTGCTATCTACTCTATTTATAACATTGAGCGAGACAATTCAAAAATTGAAGCTTGGGCAGAAGTTAGTGTCTTTCGCGGGTTTCATGAAAAAAATGTAGGAACTAAAACTCTTATGGTAACCATTGCAAACATTGGGCGTAGACCTATTATTATTAAAGGGCTTAAAATTGAAGCTAAAGGTATGACCTTTGATATTCCAGCAAAGGAACCTGATGCCGAAGTTTCATATAATATTAACTCCACGTCTAATTACGAGGGTGTTAATGAAAAAATTAGAAAGCAATTTGCTACTAAAAATACTTGTGTGGTATTGAAAGAAGGTGAGTTTTTTGAAAGAGAACTTGCCATATCAGGTAATAGTAACGATTTAGTTGCCTTTATTAATGATGAATTACATGAAGGAGAAAATTTATATATACAAGATATACAGGGGCGTTTGTATTCTGTTGGTAATTTCAAAGGTAAACTAGAGTCCTTCAATAAAAAAACATAACAAACAATTCAACAAATCACGTAACAGTTGGCTGTGCTCATTCTTCGCTATCTTGGCCAACTATTACTTAGCTCGTTAATATGGGCGTTATACGTTATCGATAATAGGGAGTTTTGAATGAGTTCAGTTAAAAGTAATACGGAAGTTTATGAAGATTTTAAAATCAATATAAAATTAAAGATTTCTGCCCTTTGGGTAGCGGTTATGTTTTGTTATGTTTACGGTGACTATATACAGATTTATGTACCTGGAATATTGGCAGATGCTATGGCGGTTAAAGCAACGGCTGAAACTCAATTAGAGTTTTTTGCCGTTGCTTTATTAATGTCAATGCCAAGTGTGATGATATTTTTTACCCTAGTGGTTCAACCTAAGATCAATCGTTGGTTGAATATAATACTGAGCACACTTTATATAGTTATTCTTATTGCAACTAATTTGACAGAAACTTGGGTGTTTTACCTGTTTTTAACTGCGATAGCGGTTCTACTCTCAGTGGCGATTATTTGGTATGCATGTAAATGGCCTAAAGTGGATATATCACTAGCAAGTAACGTATAACAAGCTAATCAACAGGACTAAAAGTGGGAGCTGCTCTGTTCGCTTCGCTCCATTTTAGCCCACTGTCATTTTCTGCTTATGTAATCGTTAGCTGTATTTGTAGTACCCTGCTACTTTTTTAAATATTTCTGTTATTTCAAGAGAGTGCTCAATTTTTCTTAATTCCAATATTTTATTTTGAGCTTTAAGATATGCTTGTTCAAAGGTTTTGTTATCAATCGTTATATCAGTTTTTTTCTGTTTTCCATTTACGCTAATTTGAATATGTAAAATCTTTTTTATCGAACCATTTTTATTTTTTAATGTTCGTTTTAGTCCAATAACTGTTCCATCAGGATGAAATATCTTATTTATATCTAACTGCATACGTATTTGGCGATATAGTCTTTTTTGAGATATTTCTTCTTGTCTTTTCTCTGCTAAAATTTTAGCTTTGTCACCATGCTTGGCAATAGAAAAGTACTCTTGAATACCGAACACCTTATCTTGAATTCTATATCGCTTAACATTTTGTATATTTGGATGTGCCATGACAGTCATAAATGTAATTTTAACCTGCGTTTATTGGAATTAATTATAAATCGTTCATTCCTTAAACTTATAAGCCAGCGGAAGTATAAGTATTTTAATGTAATATTCAAACTTAAATATAAGCTAAAAATGCAATTTCCTTTCTATGCAACATTTAGACAACATGCGGCTAACAAGGCATTCAAACGCTCGCATAACAGTTGGCTATTTGCTCCTTTGTCGCTTATTTTAGCTAACTATCATTTGCCTCTTAGTGGGTATTATGCAAAAGCAATATTACGGAGATTTAATCAATGATTGGCGTAAATGAACTTACTTATTTTTTCGGTTTGTGTACTGTAATAAATCTTGGTGTTTATTGGTCGTAGATTTATTGGAAACTCTGTAGTAGTGGATTATTTACTCAACCTACTAAAGGTGACGTTAAGCTTTCTATGCGTGCGGAGAGTGAAATAAATGCCCACTTACCTATAACATCGATTCAGATACCCTCTTATTTGTTCGGGTAGGTATACAAAATAAATTTATGTATAACTTTCAATTGCCAAATTATGAAAAGATAACGTAGACATGAATGCTTTTGTTGATGCTATGCTAGCTCACCAAATATTAAAAAGTCTGTTTGTACTATAGAAGATATAAAAATCTTTAGAGACTTAAAAATAATGTGTCTTATTGTTATTTTGACGCGAATAAAAATATTACAATGATATACGTAGATAAAAAAGTATGCTTAAAACATAATAATGCGCTCAAACGGCTAATAAACCGTTGGCAGCTAATAAAGCAAAGAGGGTCAGATGGAAAACTTAAACACTGAAGCAGAAATAAGCTTTAGATTTAATCACTTAGATAAGATGCAAGCTTTTACGCTAGAGCGAGAGATATTAGGGGCTATACGTGATAATCATGTTGAAAATAACCGTTATGTTGTTTATGTGCCATTAACAGATAAACATTTTGATGAGATAAATGACTATTATGTACGCCAAAGAGTTGAGATAGATGATTGTGATATATTCATTTCAGTAAGCTCTGGTTCAGGAACTAATACCATTGATATACCCACAATAGTTAATCGCATGCTTAAGTATATTGATTGTAAATTAACCTTTTCATTTACGGTAGTATAAATACTTTATAACTGGACACTTATTACGAGTACCTTAAATTGTTATATTCTTATCTTGTAGATTATAGTTAACTGTTTTTTATCAGTAAGTCAGACGTTATATAGACAAAAGGGTTAGGAGGTATAAATGAAAAACGGATTTACTGGAGTCTTTGCTATTGCATCAGTATTAAAGACATTAGTGCTTTGTGTGCTAACACTTGGCTCATATTTGATGTACAAGCTATATCAATTCTCTGTTCAAATAAACCGGCATACCGAATTAAAAATATCTAAAACTTTTATTTTTATAACCCTTTTTTATATACACTTTCATTGGGTAGCTTACTTCATGCGCTAGCCAATTGGCAGGAACCTGGTATTTTAAATGTTATAATTGGTTTTCATGTAATATCCTCTATTTTCGATGTAACATGGATAATTATGGTGCGTAAACGTATTAATTTAATTGCTGGTGCTACTAAAGGTGACAAACTTTGGTTAAACCCATTTATTACCTCAATATTCCATGTTATTTATATGCAACATAAAATAAACCAAGGTTTGGCTAAAATGCATATAACAAATAACTCAAATACCCACTAAACACCGACTAGTTTATACTTCGCAGCGTTAGTTCATTATTTTTTGCTGTTTAATTACGCGTTATATTTAAAGGAATCTATGCAAAAATTTTCATGGGTCTATGAACAATCTGCCATTGATTGGGAACAATTATCCACATTATATCGTATTGCGCCATTAGGTCATAAACCAGCAGATGACCTTAAAACTGTATTTTCGAATAGTAAATTTAAGTGTTTTATTTTTGAAAACCAAAAACTTATTGGGGTTGGCCGAGCGTTAGCTGATGGACTTGATTGCTCATATATATGCGATGTTGCCATTCATCCTAAATACCAAGGTATTGGGTTGGGGCGTGATATTATTAAACAATTAATTAAATTATCTTTTGGTCATAAAAAAATAATTTTGTATGCGAGTCCGGGTAAAGAGGGCTTCTATAGTAAACTTGGCTTTAAAAAAATGAATACGGCTATGGCTATTTTTAGTAATGAACCGCAGGCAATAGCGGTTGGATTGGTGAGCTCATTATAATCAGGCATTAAACCGAACAATAACAGTGGGTCCTTGTTCGTGCCCTATAAATTTCAGTCAGTTATTCTTAGGCTTTATTAGGTCATACGCACTATACCATTTTTGAGTATTTAAATGATTTCACGCAAACATCACAAAATAGTATTTTCTTTTTTTATGGCGTTACTTATGTCATGTATTATGTCTTTTGTTATCAGTATTTTTAACGTTGGTCTGGTGAAAAATATTGTTGATATTTGGCTAAAGGCTTGGAGCTTTGCTTTTATCATTGCCTTTCCAGTCATCATTATCATCTCTCCAATTGTTCATAAATTGGTAAGCTTTGTCTTGCATGAAGAAGAAAATATCACCTAACAAGTAAAACAGATAAAGTTGATGTTACTTGTTTTAATCAGTTTCAACTGGCTATTATTAGTCACTTTACTGGGCTTGAGTATATTAATGAACCAATCTATTATGGGCTATCATCAGTATGAAGAAGATGATTGAGTCACCCAATTACAATATATTCACTTTCAGTACGTTAGAGATAATTCACCTTTTATATGTCGTCCTTAGGTAACGACAGAAATAGGTCGGCGTGCGATGTTGGGCCACCAATTAAACGTTATAAAGTGTGATTCAAAAGACACACCGAATGTTCAATAAACTACTGCAGGTTAGGTCGTAGTTTACCTACCATAAGCTTCCAACTAATAAAGGTTGGGGCGTTTGTCGTTCAGTGGCGCGTTAGTTGGTAACGGTACCCTTTACATCATATTATTTAAAAATGGAGCATGTAATACCAAAGGTCAATTTTATTTTCTTTATCTGTTTATGAAATATCCTAAAACTAACTTTATCTTTCTCGAAATAAAATGTAACCTGTTGATAGCTATAAAGTTGATGTTTGAAATGTGATAATAAAATTGGATGTAATAAGTGTTTGATTATAATAAAGGAATTAATTTTGGAAGACTTAAGTAACATTAAATCTGTATTGTTTGTTTGCATGGGCAATATCTGTCGTTCGCCAAGTGCTGAGGCGGTCTTTCGTCATAAAGTTAAAGAAAAGGGTATTTCTTTAACTATAGATTCTGCGGGTACAACGGGTTCTCATGCGCGTGAAAAACCCGACCATCGTGCACAAAAGATAGGCATTGAACGTGGCTATTCATTTGACAAAATTAAAGCACGTAAAGTCATTATTGAAGATTTTACCAAATTTGATTTGGTCTTAGCGATGGATGAACATAATGTTAAAGAGCTAAAAAAGTTAGCACCAGAGCATTTACATGAAAAAATTCAATTGTTTCTAGAGTATGCAGATAATTTTGAAGAGTTAGAAGTACCCGATCCTTATTACGGTGGGGCGAGGGGATTTAAGTTTGTATTAGATTTAGTTGAAGATGCTAGCAACGGCTTATTAAAAAAGCTGGTTTAATCATCAATGCTTGAATTCTAGATTTAACGATACATATCTAAAGTAATAAAAAAGCCCTGTGAATATTATTCACAGGGCTTTTAGCTTTATAGGGTCTTAATTATCTAGCACGGAAAATAATACGGCCTTTAGATAAATCATACGGTGTCAATTCAACCGTTACTTTATCACCCGTTAATATGCGAATGTAGTTCTTACGCATTTTTCCTGAAATATGTGCCGTTACAACATGACCATTTTCTAGTTCAACGCGGAACATAGTATTTGGTAAGGTATCAAGAACCGTACCTTGCATTTCAATATTTTCTTCTTTCGCCATTGGGCGCTAAACCTCTAAAGTTGTGCATAAACAAAAATCTGGGCAGATAATGCCGAAAACAGGCTGGAATGTAAAGCTATAGTGTTATTTATTTACCGTTTGCCAGCTGTTTTCTATTAAGACTTGGTGTGGGTAATAACGATTCTTGTAATTCATCTTTTTACATTCGTTAATTTGGTAACCGAGATAAAGAAAATTCTTCTGCATATCTTTTGCTAACGCCACTTGTTGCAAAATTGAAAATACACCTAAACCGTGCTTATTATAATCTGGATGGTAAAAGGTATATACGGCAGATAGAGCGTCTTTTAGGGTATCTGTTACCGCAACACTGATAAGTTCACTTTTATGCCAAATTTCAAGGTATAGCTGCTCTGTAACATTACAATTGATAACGCTATTATATTGATCAGCCGTGGCTGGGAACATTGAGCCATCTGTATGTAAAGTATTGATATAATTTTCGTACAATGGATAATAAATGGCTTTTGTTTCAGTTGAAACGTTAATGGTGAACACGTTATTTTTTTTAATATTGCGCTTTTGACTTTTAGATAAACAAAATTCTTTCACTAAGACCCGTAGAGACTTACATGCAGAGCAGAGTTCGCAATGAGGCCGATATATTTGATCGCCACTGCGCCTAAAACCTTGTGACATCAGCCAACCATAATGTTCACTGTTGTGTAAACGCTCGTCGGTTGCAATCAATAATCGTTCTTGTTGGTTAGGCAAGTAATTACATGGAAAGGATTGGGTAATACCTAGCTGAAAATTTGTGCTCATATCAAGTTTCTAATGGTAGTTATCGAATTAAGGCGCTAATGTCAGTTGGCGAGGTAGCCAAAAATCAGAAGGTAGTGAAACAGACAATGCTGTTGCTTGTAATGCCATGTATTGTGAACGTGGAATTTCTATGCAGCCCATATCTTCTAAAAAGGGGTTAAGCATTTGGCAGTCAATTAATGGAATGTTTTGGTGTTTTAATAAGTTGTTTAAATAAACCAGTGCTATTTTAGAACCATTACTTTTTCGATAAAACATCGATTCACCAGAAAAGCAGCCATTAATTGCCACACCATATAAACCGCCAGCTAATTCACCGTCCATCCAAACTTCAATAGAGTGTGCAATACCATGGTCATGCAACTGTTGATAGGCAGCAAGCATATCGTCAACTATCCACGTTTCTTCTTTTCGAAAGGGAGCATCGGCGCAATAATTGATAACACGATTGAAGGCTTGATTTAATGTTACGGTAAAGTTTTGCTGTTTTAATACTTTTCTCAAGGTGCGATTAATGCGTAATTGGTCGGTTAAAATAATACCGCGCGGATCAGGGCTCCACCACATAATAGGCTCGCCGTCACTATACCAAGGGAATATGCCTGAACGATAAGCTGACTGTAATCGGGCTACAGATAAATCACCACCAAAAGCGAGGAGGCCATTTGGTTCATCAAGTGCATTTTGCAGAGGAGGGAAAACCAGATTATCGATATTGAGTAATTTGATAATCTGGTTGTTCAATGACTAAGCGCCTTTAGCGTCTAAGTAACGTTCTGCATCTAGTGCGGCCATACAACCGGCACCAGCAGAGGTGATTGCTTGACGATAAATATGGTCAGCAACATCACCGGCAGCAAAAACACCTTCAACGCTGGTTTGAGTCGCATTACCTTGAGTACCACTGAGTATCGTTAAGTAACCATCTTTCATGTCTAATTGGTCTTTGAAAATATCAGTATTTGGTTTGTGACCAATAGCAATAAAACAACCCATTACGTCGAGATCTTTAGTTGTGTCAGACTGAGTCTCTTTCAAACGAACACCGGTAACACCCATGTTGTCACCTAAAACCTCATCCAACGTTTGATTTAAGTGAAGGGTAATATTACCGTTTTTAACTTTCTCGTATAAACGGTCGGTTAAAATCTTTTCAGAGCGAAAAGTTTCACGGCGATGAACTAAATGCACTTCAGAAGCAATGTTTGATAAATATAAAGCTTCTTCAACAGCGGTATTACCACCGCCAACAACCGCCACTTTTTGGTTACGATAGAAAAAACCGTCACAGGTAGCACAAGCCGAGACGCCTTTACCCATAAATGCTTCTTCTGAAGGTAGACCTAAGTATTGAGCTGAAGCACCCGTACAAATGATTAATGCGTCACAGGTATAACTTCCGCTATCGCCTTTTAAAGTAAAAGGGCGGCTCGAAAAGTCAACGTCGTTGATATGGTCAAAAATAATTTCAGTATCAAACTTTTCAGCATGTTTTTGCATACGATCCATTAATGCAGGACCGGTAAGGTCATCGGCATCACCAGGCCAGTTTTCAACTTCAGTCGTCGTTGTTAATTGACCACCTTGTTGCATACCAGTAATCATCACTGGTTTTAAATTTGCGCGTGCGGCATAAACAGCTGCAGTGTATCCAGCTGGACCTGATCCTAAAATGAGTAACGGGCAATGTCTTGCTTCGCTCATGTATGACTCCAAAAATTGATAAATGTAATTATAGGTTATAAGTTGGGAGTTTAAGCAAAGATCACAAGAGGGTAAATTACTTTTTTGATAAATAAATTTTATAAGTGCAATGTTAAATGTACAGTGATGGCATATAAACCCTTATATGCCATCACTCATCACTATTTTACGCCAAGTTCTTTTAATCTTTCTAAAAGATAACTTTTTTGAGTGTGTCGGTCAGATAAAACAACTTCATCTCGCGGATGAAGAAATAATGGCAGTGATATTCTAGACTTTTCACTGGCCTTGCCTGAAGGATTTATTACGCGATGGCTAGTGGATGGAAAATAGCCTCCTGAAGCTTCTTGTAACATATCACCAATATTAATAATTAAGCTGCCAAAATCGCTCGGCACATCTATCCAAGAACCATCTTGTTGTTGTACTTGCAGGCCAGGTTCATTAGCCGCGGGTAATATCGTTAACAAATTGATGTCTTCATGTGCTGCGGCTCTAACTGCACCAGGCTCTTCATCACCTTTAAGGGGAGGGTAATGTAAAATACGGAGTAAGGTATTTGGCGTATCTTTAATCATATTAGAAAGTTGTTCTGAATATTTTGATGAAACTTCGACGGGGCTATATTTTTCAACCCAATCAAGTAATTCTGCAGCAAGCTCAGATGCATTATTATAATAGCTCAGTATTTCTGCTTTAAGTTGCTCTGGGATCCTACCCCAAGGATAGACATGAAAATACTCTTTTATGTCTTTATTGGCGTGACCTTTTGCTGTTTCAGAAATTTCTGTTGAAAAATAGCCGTCTTGTTTTTGAGGATCAAAATTTAGAGTATGTTTTTCTTCGCTAGAAAAAAATTCATACCAATTTTTATAAATAGATTCAACAACTTGCTGTTGAATAGGGTGGTTAATTAACACACCAAACCCTGTTTCTCTCAAACTTTGAACAAATAATTTTGCGGCATTTTTATCTTGGTAATCGACAACCTGAATTTGCATGATTGATTTCCTGTAGCTTATTTTAGTTATATTAATCGAAAGATAGCATAACTTAACCATATGGTCAGTTTTATAGTCTATAACAAAAAAAACCTCTGTTAAAAATATAACAGAGGTTTTATATATTAAAGAAATATTTTTATAAACGTGACTTCGTTATTATAAAGTCGCAATAGCCTGTTCAGGCGGCACATAATCGTAGCCTAAAACTTCGGCAACTGGCTTATAAGTAATTTTTCCACCTAACACGTTTAAACCATTCATTAAGTGTACGTTATCAAGCATTGCTTGTTTGGCACCTTTATTAGCAAGCATTACTGTAAATGGCATGGTTGCATTGGTTAGCGCCATTGTCGATGTACGAGCAACGCCACCTGGCATGTTCGCGACACAATAATGTACTACATCGTCTACCACATAAGTTGGGTCTTGGTGAGTCGTTGCTTTTGATGTTTCAAAACAACCGCCTTGGTCAATCGCAACATCAACAACAACAGCACCTTTCTTCATCATTTTGATGTGGGCTCTTGTCACTAGTTTAGGAGCAGCAGCGCCTGGAATTAATACCGCGCCAATGACTAAGTCAGCTTCAACAATTAATTGATCCATCGCATCAGCAGTAGAGTAAACTGTTTTTAAACGACCATCAAATTCAGTATCTAATTGACGTAAACGTGGTAATGAACGATCTAATATAGTCACGTCAGCGCCCATACCTACCGCCATACGTGCAGCTTGAGTACCAACAACACCACCACCTATAATTAATACTTTCGCTGGTGCAACACCAGGAACACCGCCTAATAAAGCACCTAAACCACCTTGTGCTTTTTCAAGGGCATGAGCACCTGCTTGAATAGACATACGGCCAGCTACTTCTGACATTGGTGCTAATAGTGGTAAACCACCTTCAGCAGCCGTTACGGTTTCGTAAGCAATACACGTGGCGCCTGAAGCAACGAGTAATTCAGTTTGCTTCGCATCGGGTGCAAGATGTAGGTAAGTGAAAAGGATTTGACCTGGGCGCAGCATTTTACATTCAGCTGGCTGAGGTTCTTTAACTTTGATTATCATGTCAGCGGTTGCAAAAATTTCTGCCGCTGTGTTTATTATTTTTGCGCCAGCTGCTATATATTGGCCGTTTTCAAAGCCAATTGACTCGCCGCCATTATTTTCAACAAGTACTTCATGGCCATTAACCGTTAATTCATTAACGCCAGCAGGCGTTAAACCAATGCGGTACTCATGGTTTTTAATTTCTTTAGGAACACCAATAATCATAATAGTTTCACTCGTTGTATGTTTTTTATAATATTTGCGGCTATTATAATGCGTTATTCTCGAATTATCCTGTCGTATTATTTTATTTATCAATATATAATCCTGTTATATTGAAAATATGTAGTGTTTTATATAATGTCCAGTTCTCCAAGTAAAAGTATCGATCGAATCGATCGTAATATCCTCGTTGAGTTACAAAAGAATGCGCGCATCTCTAATGTAGAGCTATCTAAAATAGTTGGTTTAAGTCCAACACCCTGTTTAGAAAGAGTAAAAAGGTTAGAAAAAGAAAACTATATTAAAGGATACCAAGCGATACTCAATCCTCAAAAACTTGAAGCCGCTTTACTTGTATTGGTTGAAATAACGTTAACAAAAACGAGCCCAGATGTTTTCGACGATTTTTCCAAAGCCGTGCATGAATTAGATGTTATTCAAGAGTGTCATCTAGTGTCAGGTAACTTTGACTTCTTACTTAAAACACGCGTTGCTGACATGATCGCTTATCGTGAATTACTCGGTGATACTTTGCTTCGTCTTCCTTCGGTAAGTGAAAGTAGAAGTTATATGGTGATGGAAGAGGTGAAATCGACTAATTTTCTGCCAATTAAACGATAAATCAGCAAATCATATAAAGTAAGTCATTTAAACATTTAACTCCTTACGATAGTTTGTTATTTTACTGTATATAAACATACCTGTGCTAATGCTTCTTGCAGTAGTGCGGATATAAAATAGCTATTAACTCGGTTTATTATATTGTCTACAGAATCTCCTACCCAAAGTAAATTAAACGGTGTGCAACGACTACTTGAAGCAGGTTTGTTGGTTTCATTCGTTTTTGCCATGTTTATTATGCTGGCGCTGTTTAGCTTTAACCCTGCTGATCCAGGTTGGTCGCAAACAGGTTATCAAACCCCCATTCGAAATTTAGGCGGTGCTGTTGGGGCTTATCTTTCTGACTTACTTTTAAATCTATTTGGCTTTATTGCTTATAGCCTACCTTTTGTAGCCGCAATAACGGGTTGGTTGTTGTTTCAAAAATATCACCGCCTCATTCAATTAGATTATTTAACCTTAGGTTTGAAGTTTATTGGCTTTATTCTTTTTTATATTGGCGTAACATCAATTGCAAGTATGAACTTTGATGATGTGTTCTATTTTTCTGCGGGTGGCATTATTGGTGACGTATTAAGTCAAACTGTCTTGCCTTACTTTTCGTTTGTGGGCAGTACTTTATTATTTTTAACGTTCTTATTTTCTGGTTTTGTATTGTTAACAGGGTTCTCTTTAATCGCTTTTATCGACAAAACTGGTGCCTATACCATTTTATTTGCGCAATACTTATTGACGATACCGCAAAAAATAAAAGATTATTTGGCTGAATTTAAAGCCGCAAAACTCAAGCAATCACGATTGGTTGAATCTAATCAGCAAAAAGAACAATCGATAATTTTACCCGACTTTGCAGAGCAACAAGTTGAAAATGTTCATCAAAATGACCGTTTAGCGGATGAAAGTAAAGAATTACACCATGCTTTTAATGCGATAAATGAAGAAGAACATCAAGATCTTATTGCGCCCAGTAAAAATGATGTTTCATTTGATCCCCCAGAAGATATTGAACACTTTGTCGCGATAGACGATTTAATCGGTGAACCTATCGCTTTTAATGTGCAAGAGCACGTTAGTGAAGACGAAATAACGGCAGCCTTTGAAAACGTCGACCCCATAATCGTTGAAGAGCCAATAAAATTAACGCCTAAAAGTGAAAGCGCAACTTATCAAGGTCTCCCAGGATTCGATTTGTTAGACCGTCCCAATAGAACTCAAAACCCTATTGATGAAAAAGAGCTTGAACTGGTGAGTCGTTTAGTCGAAGAAAAACTTTTAGAGTTCGGCGTTGTAGCTGAGGTTGTGGGGGTTTTTCCGGGTCCTGTTATAACCCGCTTTGAGTTAAACCTAGCGCCAGGAGTCAAGGCAAGTAAGGTAAGCGGTTTATCTCAAGATATTGCTCGTTCATTATCCGCTAAAAGTGTCCGTGTTGTGGAAGTGATTGAGGGCAAATCAGTTATCGGTATTGAACTTCCCAATAAATACCGAGAAACGGTCTATTTTACTGATGTTATTTCTGCACCTGCATTTGCAGCATCAGGATCTCACTTAGCGATGGCCATTGGTAGCGACATATCGGGTAAGCCTGTTATTGCTGATTTAGCCAAAATGCCGCATTTATTGGTGGCAGGTACCACTGGCTCAGGTAAATCTGTTGCTGTTAATACCATGATTGTGAGTATTTTATATAAATCGACGCCTGAAGATGTACGGATGATCATGATCGATCCTAAGCAGGTTGAATTATCTGTTTATAATGGTATTCCACATTTGTTGGCTGAAGTGGTCACCGATATGAAAGAAGCGGCCAACGCACTGCGTTGGTGTGTTGGTGAAATGGAACGTCGTTACAAACTAATGTCTTCTTTAGGGGTACGTAATCTTAAAGGTTATAATGAAAAGGTACTCAATGCCATTGAAGCTGGAGCGCCTTTAATAGACCCAACTTGGCAACCTAATGATGCTTTTACTCAAACACCGCCTTTATTAGAGAAGTTACCCGCGATTGTTATTCTTGTCGACGAATTCGCCGATATGATGATGGTTGCTGGTAAAAAAGTTGAAGAACTTATTGCACGTATTGCCCAGAAAGCGCGAGCCGCGGGTATGCATTTAATTTTAGCAACGCAACGCCCGTCAGCGGACGTTATTACGGGGCTAATAAAAGCGAATATTCCAACCCGTATGGCACTTCGCGTGCAATCAAGAATGGAGTCTCGTATTATTTTAGATCAACAAGGGGCTGAGCAATTACTGGGTATGGGAGATATGTTTTATTTACCACCGGGTGAAGCTGTTTCTGTTCGTGTGCATGGCGCCTTTGTAAACGATGATGAAGTTCATGCTGTGGTTGCTGACTGGAAAACACGTGGTGCCCCTAATTATGTTGACGAAATATTATCAGGTGATAGCGACAACGAAATATTGTTACCTGGGGAGCAAGCAGAGGCTGATGAAGCCGTTGAACTTGACACCTTATATGATGAAGCTGTTGAATTTGTGACTAAAGGTCGACGTGTTTCAATTTCAAGTGTGCAACGAAAATTTAGAATCGGCTATAACCGTGCCGCCCGTATTGTTGAAGATATGGAAAACCAAAGTGTGGTCAGTTCGCCAGGACACAATGGTGCACGTGAAGTATTAGCTCCACCACCTGTAAGAGATCAATAGGGGTTATATCTTTACCTCAACTTACTAAATTAATAAGGATAACTGAGTGATTTTTTCCCTAAAAAAAACAGCCGTCGTTTCATTTATTTCTGCTGTTCTTCTGAGCAACTCGAGTGCTTTTGCTTTACCAATAAATGATCCTATAAATACTCTAGAAAAACCGATAAAAGCCTCTCAATTGGTAAAAGGTACGCTCATTAAAAAGTTAGCTTCGCTCGAGTACTTTACTGCTGACTTTAAACAGCAGGTGCTCGATGCAGAAGGCAATGAACTCCAAAATGCCTTAGGAACGCTAGCGGTTAAAAAGCCTAATTTAGTGCATTGGAATACCGTTGAACCTGATGAGACATTAATTGTTTCAGACGGCGTAACACTATGGTTTTTTGACCCCTTTGTTGAGCAGGTCAGTGCGTACCTTTTAGAAAAAGCATTGATGAATACCCCTATTTTACTGCTAACGAGTAGTGATCCAACACTTTGGCAACATTACAGTGTTAGTTCAACAGATGAGAATAATTACCTTATTCATGCGATTGATAATAATGCGCAAGTGAAGACATTAGAATTACGTTTTAAAGAAAACAGTCACAAACTTGATAGTTTCACCATATTAGACGCTACAGGTCAGTTGAGTATCTTTAAGCTTTCACAATTTGATGACAAGCATTCTCCAGACAGCGCATTGTTTATTTATGAAATTCCTGAAGGTGTTCAGTTAGATGACCAACGTTAATGGCTAATATTACGCCTAATGGTTCTTTGCCTTTAGATTTTGCAGATGAAGGCAATAATGACGATGATATTCAACGTGATGAATTTCAGCCGCTTGCTGCCAAACTTAGACCAAAAACATTAGCAAATTATCAGGGGCAGCAGCATATTTTATCGCCAGGTATGCCATTAACCCTGGCTATTGAACAAGGAAAATGTCATTCGGTTATTTTTTGGGGACCGCCAGGTACGGGTAAAACGACCTTAGCAGAAATTATTGCCAGCCATGCTAATGCAGAAGTAGAGCGTTTATCAGCAGTAACTTCTGGCATCAAAGATATTCGTCAAGCGATAGAAAATGCCAAACAACGTTTACAGCGTCAACAAAAACGTACCGTGTTATTTGTTGACGAAGTGCACCGCTTTAATAAAGGTCAGCAAGACGCTTTTTTACCTTTTATTGAAGATGGAACGATTATTTTCATTGGTGCGACGACCGAAAACCCCGCTTTTGAATTAAACCAAGCGGTATTGTCACGTGCACGTGTTTATACCTTAAAAAAACTAACGCGTGTAGACTTAACGATTATTTTAAAACGTGCGTGTGACAACGAACAACGCAGTAAAAAAGTCACCATTAATATAGAAGATAAAGCAGAACATCAATTATTGACCTTAGCTAATGGTGATGCTCGACGCTTATTAAATGTATTTGAAAATTGTGTCGATATTCTTTCAGGGTCATCGAAAACAGTTACCTTAGAAACTGTCGTTCAAGTGGCTGGAAATAAAGTTGCTTTGTATGATAAGGGCGGCGATGCGTTCTATGATTTGATCAGTGCTTTTCACAAATCAGTAAGGGGTAGTTCACCTGACGCGGCACTTTACTGGTATGCAAGAATATTAGCCGGTGGTGGTGATGCATTATATGTAGCACGCAGACTGCTTGCAATTGCGAGTGAAGATATTGGTAATGCGGATCCCCGGGCCATGCAACTAGCTATAAACGCGTGGGATACCTTTCAACGTGTTGGACCCAGCGAAGGAGAGCGAGCAATAGCGCAAGCTACTGTTTATATGGCACTAGCGCCAAAAAGTAATGCGGTGTACATGGCTTTTAATCAAGCCAAAGAATTGGCTAAAAACACCTCAGAATTAGACGTACCCTTGCACTTAAAAAATGCGACAAGTAGCATTACTAAAGAATTAGGCCACGGTAGTGAATACCGATATGCACACAATGAAGATAATGCTTTTGCCGCAGGAGAAAACTATTTTCCAGAGTCTTTACAGCTTACCTCGCTTTATCATCCGACAGACCGTGGTTTGGAAAAACAACTTAAAGATAAACAGCATTACCTCAATGAATTAAACCGACAAAGTAATGAGAAACGTTATGACAAATAACATCAGCAATTTTTCATTATATCTATTTGTAGCACTTGGCGGAGCATGTGGGGCAAGCTTAAGATTTTATTTTTCACAATTAATATTTAATTGGCTCGGAAAAGGGTTCCCTTTTGCCACGCTGGCGGTTAATATTTCGGGCTCATTAATCATGGGCGCCTTATATGGCCTTATTGAAAATGGTGTTATTGAAGTCAGTGTCTATCGAACCTTAATTGGTATCGGATTTTTAGGGGCCTTCACGACCTTTTCAACCTTTTCACTTGATACATTATTATTAATGCAGCAGGGTGAATTCTTAAAGGGCATGATAAATATATTACTGAATGTCAGCCTGTGTGTTTTTGCCGCTGGTGTTGGGTTGTACTTAGTAACTTATGCTACCAAGTAGACCCTTTTCAAATAAATAAACCACTCAACTTGTAGATGTGAACAAAATGCTTGATCCAAAATTATTTAGAAATGATATCGAAGCCACTGCGGCACAATTAGCGAAACGTGGTTTTGTATTAGACACTGCGTTATTAATACAATTAGAAGAGCAACGAAAAGCTTTTCAAATTAAAACTCAAGAGTTACAGAACCAACGCAATACACGTTCGAAATCTATCGGGAAAGCGAAAGCTCAAGGCGAAGATATTCAGCCATTATTAGCTGAAGTGAGTCAATTAGGTGCTGATTTAGATGCAGCAAAAGCCGAACAAGACGATGTACTTGCGAAAATTGATGACATTCTGTCTGCCGTACCAAATTTAATTCATGAATCTGTACCCGAAGGTGCAAGTGAAGATGACAACGTTGAAATTAAACGCTGGGGAACGCCACGCGTATTTGATTTTGAGGTTAAAGATCATGTTGATGTTGGCGCTGGCATCGGTAATGGCTTAGATTTTGAAAGTGGTGCTAAACTCGCAGGGACCCGTTTTGCCGTATTACGGGGTCAAATAGCTAAAATGCACCGCGCGCTTGCACAGCTGATGTTAGACGTTCATACACAAGAGCATGGTTATCAAGAAATGTACGTACCTTATTTAGTGAATCAAGAGTCACTATACGGTACAGGGCAGTTACCAAAATTTGGTGAAGACTTATTCCATACGGACTTGAGTAACAAGAAGTTTTCTTTGATCCCAACGGCAGAAGTTCCTTTAACGAATTTACTCAGAAATGAGATTGTTGAAGAAGCCGAATTACCGATTAAAATGTGCGCGCATACCCCCTGTTTTAGAAGTGAAGCCGGCTCAGGCGGTCGTGATATTCGTGGTTTAATTCGTCAACATCAGTTTGATAAAGTTGAAATGGTACAAATTGTTAAACCTGAAGATTCATTTGCCGCCTTAGAAGCACTCACAGGTCATGCTGAAAAAATTCTTGAAAAATTAGAGTTACCTTACCGTACCGTTATTTTGTGTACCGGTGATATTGGTTTTAGTGCCACTAAAACATTCGATATTGAAGTTTGGTTGCCGGCACAAAATACTTACCGAGAAATATCTTCATGTTCTAATATGGGCGATTTTCAGGCACGCCGTATGCAGGCTCGCTTTCGAAACAGTGACACTAAAAAGCCAGAATTGTTACATACGTTAAACGGTTCAGGTTTAGCGGTTGGCCGTACTTTAGTGGCTATTTTAGAAAATTATCAACAGGCTGATGGTAGTTTACAAGTTCCTACGGCATTACAACCTTATATGAACGGTTTAACGCAAATCGGTTAACGCTACTTGGTAACCTCCCTTTATTAATAGCAATAAGAATCCAATACCTAGGTATTGGATTTTTTGTTTTAATTTGAATTTTTAATTGGGTGATCGGGTCTGTAAATATAACTATTTCGTTATTATATTATTTATAAAGGTGAGTTGTGTTGAAGAGTTTATTTATTCAAGCTGTGGTATTTTTGGCTATCTTTCAAACACTGACAATGTTCAGAGAATCAGACATGCTATCAACGGGAGAACAGATAACGCCACAAACTGTTTCGTTAGAAACACTCGATTATAAAACCATTGCACTATCCCCTCTAAAGCATACGACGGTTGTTTACTTCTTTGCGCCTTGGTGTCAAATATGTCATATCAGTATTGGTAATCTTCAAGAAATATATGAAAAGAACCAACAGATAAATGTTATCGCCATTGCGTTGGATTATGTCAATAAAAAAGAGGTCTTTGAATTTTCTAGCCAGCATCAATTAACTTTCCCTATTGCCTTAGGTACAGAGCAAATTAAGCACCAATTCAAGATAGAAGGTTATCCAAGCTATTACGTTATTGATGATAAAAATACCGTTATTGCAAAGTCTATGGGTTATTCGTCTGAAATTGGGCTGTTTCTTCGAACACTTTAGCGCATATTACTTCTGATCTTTTCATTGATTGTGTACACTGTGGCTATTCATAATAAAAATAGCAGATCACGGTATGCAAATTACATCAAACTTTGACAGTGGCAATATCCGCGTTATCGACGCAAGCCAAGCCAATAACATTCAACTTGAAATTGTTAAAGACAATCAATCAGATTTTTATCAGTGGTTTCATTTTAAACTTCATAATACAGAGCGATGCGAGCATACCCTACATTTAATGAATGCCGGTACTTCCGCTTATACCGAAGGTTGGACAGATTATCAGGCCGTCGCTTCTTATGATCGAGAGCACTGGTTTCGTGTACCAACAGAATTTGATGGCGAAAAACTCAGTATCACGCTAACCCCAGAATACGACTCCGTTTATTTCGCTTATTTTGCTCCATATAGCTATGAACGTCATCAAGACTTACTTCATCAAGCCCAGTTAGATATTGATTGTCAGTTACAAGTATTAGGGCAAACACTAGACGGCCGTGACATTTCAGTATTGAAAGTGGGTGACGACGGCGAAAATAAGAAGGTTATTTGGGTAACTGCTCGCCAGCACCCGGGTGAAAGTATGGCTGAATGGTTTATGGAAGGTTTTATAGACCGTTTACTTGATGAAGATGACGGCGTTGCTCGTTCACTATTAGACAGTTCAGTGTTTTACTTAGTACCTAATATGAATCCTGATGGTTCAGTTCGAGGACATTTAAGAACAAATGCTATCGGTACTAATTTAAATCGTGAGTGGTTAGAGCCTTCAATGGAACGTAGCCCTGAAGTATTTTTAGTGCGTGAAAAAATGTTAGCTACCGGTGTTGACCTGTTTCTTGATATTCATGGCGATGAAGCTCTACCGTTTAACTTTGTCGCTGGCTGTGAAGGTGTCCCCGCATATGACGCTAAACATCAAGCCTTAGAAGAAAAATTCAAAGCCATTCTTCTAGCGGTAACACCAGAATTTCAAGATGACAAAGGTTATGATAAAGATGAGCCCGGCCAAGCTAACTTAACAGTGGGGGCTAATTGGGTTGGTAATAACTTCAAATGTTTGTCTTACACGGTAGAAATGCCCTTTAAAGACAATGATTTATTACCAGATCGCAGTGTCGGTTGGTCAGACACGCGCAGTAGCTTATTTGGTCGTGATTTTTTAACGGCCATTTATCATGTTGTTGGCGACCTTCGTTAAACAATATCTTCAGTTAATAAATGTAACACTGCTCTATAAAGTGTTACAAAAGAGCTACCTTGGCAGCTCTTTAAATACTACCTATAGCAAAAAGTTTAAAAAATTTATATGTATTCGTTATCAATCAACATGCCTTAGCACGCTGATACTTATGTCTTAATTGTTAACGAATATACAATTGATAAAAAACTAAATAATAATAATAAATCAGGAGTGGCATGTGGAAGAAATTGTAAATACGATTAATGGCTATATTTGGAGCCCATACTTAATTTATCTCTGTTTAGGTACAGGTGTATTTTTCTCTATTTTAACGCGATTTGCGCAAGTACGTCATTTTCGTGAAATGTTTCGCTTATTACTTTCGGGTAAAAGCTCAGATAAAGGTATTTCATCTTTCCAAGCTTTAGCTGTTTCTTTATCCGGACGTGTTGGTACCGGTAATATTGCCGGTGTTGCAGCCGCGATAGGTTTTGGTGGTCCTGGTGCCGTTTTTTGGATGTGGGTCGTTGCCTTTTTAGGTGCAGCTACTGCTTATATTGAATCAACCAATGCTCAGATTTATAAAGAAGAAGAAGAGGGTCAGTACCGAGGTGGTCCTGCTTATTACATTGAAAAAGCGCTGGGTCAAAAGTGGTATGCCTGGATATTTGCCTTATCAACTATTCTCGCTTGTGGCGTATTATTACCGGTTGTACAATCAAACGGTATTGGCGATGCGATGGTCAATGTGTTTGGTTCCGGTGGTTCGGTAACTTCTTTTATGGGTGATTTACCTTTAACTAAAGTCTATACCGCCGTGTTTATTGTGCTATTACTTGGGTTTATCATTTTTGGTGGTGTTAAGCGTATTGCTAACTTTACCCAAATTGTTGTGCCATTTATGGCATTGGCTTACATTATTATTGCCTGTACTATCATTGCATTACATATTGATCAATTGCCGGGGGTCTTTATGTTAATTATTACGGATGCTTTTACGCCAATGGCAGGACTTGGTGCTGCAATAGGTTGGGGGGTTAAACGAGGCGTTTATTCCAATGAAGCGGGACAAGGTACTGGGCCACATGCCGCCGCCGCCGCTGAAGTTGAACACCCAGCGCAACAAGGATTAGTGCAAGCTTTTTCTGTTTACATTGATACGTTGTTTGTCTGCTCTGCAACCGCATTTATGATCTTAATTACCCAGTCGTATAATGTTATGCCAGAAGGTGCGACGAGCTTTGTTGTTAGTAACTTAGCGAGTGATGTTGTTATTAGTGGTCCTGCCTTCACGCAAATTGCTGTTGATAGTGTTTTAACAGGATTTGGTAAGCCTTTCATTGCTATTGCCTTGTTTTTCTTTGCTTTTACAACCGTATTGGCTTATTACTTTATTGCAGAAAATAATGTTTCTTATATCAATAAAACCATTAAAATGCCGGTGCTTAAATTTTTTCTTAAAGTTGTTTTAATGTCAGCTGTGTTTTACGGTACGGTTGCCGAACCAAGCGCCGCATGGAGTTTAGGAGATATTGGTGTTGGATTAATGGCATGGTTGAATATATTTGCGCTTATCGCCATATTCTTTATGGCAAAACCTGCTATTAAAGCCTTGAAAGATTATGAAAGCCAACAGAAGTTAGGGGTAACAAAATTTACCTTTGATCCGAAAAAACTTGGTATCGAAAAAGCTAAGTTCTGGGAAGATCGCTTTAATAAAAACAAGTAACATTGTTAATAATTGCTTTACGGTTATTAATTTACAATAAAAGTAAAATTACTTTAAAAAACGTCCATTAGGACGTTTTTTTTTGCTTAAATTTAGGTAGAATATTGACACTAATTATTTTATGAAAAGTTATCTTCCTATGGCTGTAATTAATTGCCCGAACTGTAAGAAAAAGATATCTGACAAAGCGAAGTCTTGCTCTCATTGTGAAATAGATTTAACCACAGTTGATGCGAGTCAAATGGCATCAATGAAAAAACTGAGCAAAATAAATCAATTACAAAATCTGATGAATCACTCCTTTATCGCCATGCTACTTTTTTGTGGTGGTTTTCTCTTTTTGTATTGGCAAGATGCTCAACAAGGCACATGGCAATATTTTATGAGTATAGGTTCTGCAGTCATTGGCTTTATTTGGTATATTACGACCCGAGTTCGTTTGCTTATGCTTAAATACCGAAATTAACATTAACTTCCCTCGAAAGAACGAAGCAATAAAGGCTGTAAATAAAACAATGGATATTATTTCATTAGTAGACAATATGTCAGAAGAAATGTACTTGCGCTTAAAGTGTGCTGCTGAAACAGGTAAATGGCCTGAAGGTACGGTGGTTGATAAACCGCAAAAAGACTCCGCATTGCAAATTACTATGGCGTATCAATCAAGACATTTAAATTCAGATGAAATCTTAAGTGTTGGCGCGGACGGTCTTATTATTGATAAAACTAAACGTCAGTTAAAAAGCGAATTCGCTGAGCTTAAAAACAATCCAGACAATAATATTGCAAGGTTTTCCGATCTATGATTTTTTCTAAATTTTTCAAAGCAAAATGGCAGAGCAAAGAACACAATGTGCGGTTAACCGCGATTAATGAAGATTTATCATCGAGCAATTCAGATGAATTAGTTATCTTAACAACCCTCGCACAAACAGATCCTAATGAATTAGTACGTCGTGCTGCGCTCCTTAAAATCGCCAACTTTACTGTTTGGCATCAAAACAGCATCGACAACGACAATAAAAAAGTGCGTGAGTATTGTATTAAGCAAGTTGAGAAAATTTTGCTTGGCCAGCATGACATTACCATCAGTAATCAAGATAAATTGGCGCTATTAAAAAGTAATAATAAATTGCCATCTTTGGAGTTATGGTTACAAAGTGAAACAAAAGCAGATGTTGTTATCGCCTTGTTTGAAAAAATAAATAAGCCGTCGTTAACGCTTTCTATATTTACACATAAGCAAAATGAAATAGTACAAACATTCTTGCTGCAACAAACACTACCTGTTGATGTGTTAGACAAGTTGTTAAAGAAATCGTGTAATGAACAAATAAAAAATCAGATTGAGCAAAAGATTGAACAATTAAAAGTCTTAGCAGAGCAGCCCGACAAAATTAAAAAAGGTGTCCAGTTAGTTTTAGCCAAGTTACTCGCTTTAAAAGACGTTAATGATTATCTGCAAATAAAAGAAAAACAAACAGAACTCGAAGAGCAGTGGCACAGTTACCATCAAGATTTTTCTTGTTTAACATCACACGAATCTGACAGTTTTAATCAAAAGTATAAAGTTATCAATGCACAATTGATTAAACATTTTGCTCCGCTGCATGAAGCTTATGAACAACAAATTATTGCTGATAAATTAATTCACGATAAAAAAGTCGCAAATGAACATTTTAATCGTCAGCTTAATGAAATTAGTCAAAAACTTACCACAACAATATTTGAAAGCGGTGAGTTAGATGAAGCACAATACCAGCATCAACTTGAACAATTACTTTCAGAAATATCAGCATCAATACTCAGTAAGAAAGAGCAAGACTCATTTATTGTCTTAGTTAAAGCACAGTCAAAAAAATTGGCGTTGTTACCTGAAATTGCGCAATCGGTGAGTGACGCCACTCATTTAATTTCAAAAATTTCACAAGTAGCTTTACCCAAAGACATTGATGAGCTGAACCTGCGCAAGCCTTTATTCGATGAATGGTTACAAGAATGGAAAAGTGTTGAGCAAAAAGCGGCGGGGGTTTTACCACAAACAGTTGTTGATGCGTTTAAAGAAATAAAGAAACAATGGCAAAAAGGCCTGAAGTCTTTACTTAAAGAGCAAGGACTACTACTAGCGCAATGTCAGAAAAAAATCGCTGATGTTAAACGATTAATTATCAGTGGCAAGTATAATGCTGCTTTTGGGGTTTTCAAAAAAGCTAAAAAACATTATGACGGGTTATCTGATGAGCAAAAATCACGTGTGCAACGTGACTTTGATGATATCTCAGATAAAATTGCTGAACTAAGTGACTTAGAGCATTCAATTGCAACGCCAAGAAAACACCAACTACTCGCTGATATTCAGTTATTAGTAAACCAACCACTTGATAACCCTAATGACCAAGCAGCGAAAGTAAAACAATTTCGTGTTACTTGGAACTCTTTAGGGCACGCAGAAGAGACTGTTGAAAAAGAATTAAACTATCAATTTAATGCGCTTTGCGAACAAGCTTTTGCTCCCTGTCGTTTATTTTATGCAGAACAAGAAAATTTGCGTGAGCAACATCTTGTCACGCGCCAACAGCTTATCGTTAACGCTCAAAGTTTTGCTGATGACTTTACAAAAAAAATCAGTGAAGGTACTGATAATAAAGCTATTGATTGGAAGTTCATCGACGGAACACTTAATAAATTAAGTCAACAATGGCAAAATTCAGGGCAGGTCGATAAACAGAAGTTTCAGTTACTTAATGAAAAATTTAATGAAAGTTTACAACCCGTAAAGCTTGAATTAAGAAATTATCACCAACGTAACAGTGACAGTAAAAATTTATTGATTGCCCAAGTCACGCAAGCATTAAGTGATGAGGATGTTTTTTCTGCTATTGAAAGTGTTAAAAAACTACAAACACAATGGCAAGCGATAGGTTACAGCGGACAGCGCGAAGAGAATCAACTTTGGCAAAAGTTTAGGAAAGTTAATGACCAACTATTTGCTAAACGCGATGAAGCCAAATTGGTTGAACAATCTGACCGTCAACATCAACAAGTTGAGTTAACAGAGCAACTGGGTAATTATCAACAACAGATTGTTGACCAAGGTTCTGCTTCTGAATTATTAACGATACAAGAAAATATTGATGCATTACGTTTAAAGCTTGTTAGCCAAAAGCCGTTGATCAAAAGTGCAGTAACACAGGCGGAAAAGCTACTTGCACAAATAACACAAAAATTAGCAGTGATTAACGAAAACAAAAAGACTGAAACTTGGCAATTGATTTTTAATTGCTTAGAATATATAGCCACTGATGAAACACCATCAATTGAAAAGTTCAGTGAGTCGCTGGTAGATTTACCCAACGTTTGGCAAAAACGATTACAAGAATGTTATCAAAATACCCGTAGCGTTGACCGAAGTGATAAGACATTAGAGCTTGAGATATTAGCAAGTAAGGAATCTCCGGCAGAATGTAAAGCGAAGCGCATGCAAGTTCAAGTAACATTATTGCAAACCCAGATGCTTTCAGGACAACCTATCGACTTAACAAAATCACTTGTTGAATGGTTAAAATTAGGTAAATTATCATCCACTGACTTGCCGTTACTCTCAAGAGTTAAAGCTATTTATTGTTGATATTCTGTAAATAAATAACGTTAATCGCCACTGATTATTCAGTGGCTTTTTTATATTTACTGTAAAATAAGCTCACCTTTAAGGTTGTTTATTTTCAGTAGATATTTGATAAAAACATAAAATTTATATCTATACTGAGCAATAACACCTTATTTTTGGTTACGTGTTACTGGTTTGGCAAGTGATATATAATATGATTTTCAATTAAAGCAGAATGGATAGCTTGTTAAATCACTGATAACAAATGATTTTATTTTTTATGTTTGGAGGTGAGGGCTTTTCAGATAACCCGATGTAAATAGTTCGATAATTTAGGCTATTTTGCTTATTCTGCAAAATAGCCTAACTATAATGTGAATAACATCTTAGTGAGTGGTGAGTTCGCCGCGTAAATTTTCTTTTAATAAACGACAAATTTCAGCTTGTGGTAATTCTTTGCTCAGTAAATAATGTAGCTTAGTTAATGTTGCTTCTAACGTCATATCGCCACCACCTACAACGCCACATTTACTCAACGCGACACCCGTTGCATAACCATCCATGTTAACGGTACCTTTTATACATTGGCTACAATTAACGACAACAATACCTTGATGATAAGCTTGTGTTAAGCAAGCAAGTAATTGTTCATCTTGTGGCGCATTGCCAACCCCATAACTGCGAATAATTAATGCTTTTACGGGTTGTTTAATAATGTTGGCGACCAACTCGCTAGAGATCCCAGGGTATAAATGCACAACCCCAATGGGTTGCGGTGTGATTTGCGCTAAGTTAAATGGTGCATCATTTACAACATTTATTTTACCTTCAACTAATTTTATATTAATGCCCGCCTCTAAAAGTGGTGGCATATTGGGTGAGTCAAAAGCGTTAAAACCATCAGCATAAGCTTTAATACAACGATTACCCCGGTATAATTTATTATTAAAATATAAACCCACTTCATTAATAGGGTAGTTTGCCGCAATATAAAGCGAATTTAATAAATTGACTTGCCCGTCTGAACGTAATTGGCTTAAGGGAATTTGAGAGCCGGTAACAATGACGGGTTTGGCTAAATTTTCAAACATAAACGAAAGTGCAGAACTGGTGTAAGCCATTGTATCTGTACCATGCAACACAACAAATCCATCGTAATCATCGTAATTAGCCTTTATATCATCAGCGATACGTTGCCAATCTCTTGGGGTCATGTTCGATGAATCGATTAAAGGCGAATATTCATTGATAGTAAACTCTGGCATCTCTTGTCGATGAAAATCTGGCGTTCCATTGATAGACTCGGTTAAATGGCCTTTTACCGGTACGTACCCTTGGCCACTGTTCTTCATTCCTATTGTGCCGCCCGTGTAGGCGATATAAATCCGCTTTTTCATTTATTTACCTTGAATACTTACTTTATTTGGTTGGTTATCAAAATAGCTTGTTCGTCCTGAACATCGTCACTCTTTCACATCCGTGCGATCATGACATTCCGTTCATCCTGAACATCGTCACTCTTTCACATCCATGTGATCATGACATACCGTTCATCCTGAACATCGTCACTCTTTCACATCCATGTGATCATGACATACCGTTCATCCTGAACATAAAGAGTGGCTAATTAATTTCACAAGCCATACACAAAGAATAGATGCCTTGCGGATCATTAAGTAAGTTGAGGTGCGATAATTGATTTTTCAATTGTAAAAATAACTTGTCTGTATTGCTTAAGCTTATTATTTCAGATTCAGGGAAAAAGCTTGTTGCTTGGCCCACTAAACCTTGTAGAAAAAGGTCTTTAGGTGATTTTTCTATTTCGATTAATAATGTGTCATACGTTGCAAGATCAGCTAATTCTGCGGCTGCATTAATGGCGCTTGTTAAATTACCTAGCTCATCAACGAGTCCCAACTCTTTTGCTTTTAAGCCAGACCATACGCGCCCTTGAGCAATATTATCAACCTGTTCTAGGGTCATATTTCTATTCTCAGCAACAAGGCTGATAAAGTCTTGGTAGCCTCGATTTATATTTAATTGAAATACTTTTGCCATACCCTCAGTCAGTGGGCGGGTAACACCAAAACCTGCAATATCAGTTGTACCAACACCATCGGTATACACGCCCAGTTTACTTAACGAATTTTCAAAGGTCATGAAAAAGCCGTAAATACCAATAGAGCCGGTAATGGTTGCAGGTGATGCTATTATTTTATCAGCAGGTGCTGATATCCAATAGCCACCTGAGGCTGCATAAGTTCCCATTGAAGCAACAACAGGTTTTCCTGCTTGTTTTATCAGTTCTATTTCTTGACGAATAATTTCAGAAGCATAAGCGCTACCGCCTGGGCTGTCGACACGTAAAACAACCGCTTTTACCTGGTTATTTAAACGTGCTTCTCTTAACAATGCAGCGGTACTATCGCCGCCAACAGCACCTGGCTTTTGGTTACCATCTAAAATAGTCCCTTTAGCGACAATAACGGCAACTTTATCAGAGTTTGGGTTAATAATCGGATACAGAGGAGATGTTGCTGATAAATAATGTTTAAAACTGATGTGATTATAACTGTCACCTGCGGCATTCTTGCCAACAAGCTTGATCAAAGACTTTTTCATATCTTGACGATTTTTTAAGGCATCAACCCATTGGTTATCTAAAGCATATTGCGCAATATTACCCTCAGCTTTTTCTAATTTTGCGACTAAAACATCAGCATCTTCATCGAAGTTATCAATTGAAAACTTTCTGTTACGTGCAACATCACTTTTATATTGTGACCACAGCTCACTTAACCATAATTTATTTGCTTCTTTAGCTGCAACCGACATATCGTCACGCATATAAGGTTCAACAGCCGATTTATAGGTACCCACACGAAAGATATGCTGGCTTATCGACAATTTCTCTAATGCTGATTTGAAGTAAAGTTGGTAGCGACCATAACCGTCAAGCAATAACCAACCGCGCGGGTTAAGCCAGACTTCATCCGCTGAACTTGCTAAGTAATATTGATCTTGAGAATATTGATCGCCAACAGCGATTATTTTTTTACCCACCGCTTTAAATTTTTCTAAAGCTTGGGCAATATCTTGTAACTTACTCAGGCCGGTACTATTCACTCCTTGAAGTTGTAAAACGATCATTTTGATACGTTTGTCATTTTTTGCGCTTTCAATGACATTAATAATATCGGTGATTAACACTTCTGGATTTTTTTCTTTTTCTTCTAGTGCTTCAGTAATCAAAGCATCCATGGGGTCTATGACATGTTTTTGTTCAACAATATCACCAGTAATATTTAAAACTAATGCGGCATTATCTGGAATAACAATTTTTTCGTCGCCACCACCTATTGCAGCAATAAAGAAGAAAAGCACTATAAAAAAAACAAGGTTAACAATTATTTTTCTAAATGAATTTAATAAACTAAAAATTCTTAATGTAGCTCGTTTTAAAGCACTTTGCTTTACTGGAGCATTTGGTAATGATGTTTTTTCTGTCATAATAGCCGGCATGATAAGTCTGTAATTATAATTACTGCCATGCTACTTAATTATTGATCATTTATGTAGTCTCAATAGTAAATAAATGTGTTTTTGCCTAAATTAATCTTATTATTTACCGTGCTTTATTTTTTATTAGCCCTGCTTGCTTTACCCTTATCAAACATTAGCTTTATAATCACCAGCAACGAAAATATAACCGGGTCTTTATACTTAATGAATGCTAAAGAATTATTATTACAACGACAATCCAATCCCAGACTAATATCGCCAGCGCCTCAGCCGTGTGATCTTGATTTTATACTGAGTGCAGGCATGCGAGCGCCGGATCACGGTTGTTTAGCGCCTTGGTTTTTTACTGTCATTAAAGAAAGTGGTTTAGATAAATTAAGTCAAGTCTTTGAACAAGCGGCCATAGAGCAAGATTTTGCTAAAGCCAATATAGAAAAAGCTAAAAACATGCCGTATCGCGCCCCCTTAATTATTGTGGTGAGTACGCAATATCAACACCATGAAAAAGTCCCTAAAGGTGAACAGACGATAGCAGCAGGTTGTTGTGCTCATGCTATGCAAATGGCGGCGTTTAGTTTGGGTTATGGGGCCGTGTGGCGAACAGGCGACTTTAGTTATAATAGTTCAGTAAAACGCGAGTTAGCGATAAGTGCAGACAATGACATTATTGGTTTTATCTATATTGGTACGCCTTTAAAAGAGCGTCCGATTAAACCCGCTAGAGTGATTGAATCACATGTATCGTACTTTTAACGATTAAAGAGGTTTGATGAATATTGAAATACTAGACGAGCCTGAACAAGCGTTAATTAACTTTCTCGATAAAAAAATAGCAGAGTTTAATTGGGCGCATTGGGAAGTGAATGAACGCAAGCCACTTGCTATTCAAATAACCGATGACCAAGGGCATATTATTGCTGGTTCTTCGGCACGTACGTTTGGCAATTGGCTATTAATTAATACACTTTGGGTTGACGAGTCACTTCGTGGTAAGAAAGTGGGTACTAGAATTTTAGCTGAGCTTGAAGAAGCAGCAAGCGGAAGAGGTTGTACCTTAAGTATGCTTGATACCTTAAACTTTCAAGCAATGCCTTTTTATCAAAAGCACGGTTATCAAACAAAGTGGGTGCAAGAACATTACCCCAAAACAGGTTGTAAATATTTTATGGTAAAAGAACTTGTCCAATAATATATGCTAATTTGGCTATAAACGCTCCATGTGATCATGACATACCGTTCATCCTGAACATTGTCATTCTTTCACATCCTTGTAACTATGACATACCGTTCATCCTGAACATAAAAAAACCTCAATAAAGAGGTTTTTTTATATGACTTTATTCGATGCTTAGAATGCCGCGTTATTTGGCGTTCTTGGGAAAGGAATTACGTCTCGTACGTTTTGCATACCTGTTGCATAAGCAACTAAGCGTTCAAAACCTAAACCGAAACCTGAATGAGGCACTGTGCCGTAACGGCGTAAATCACGATACCAGCTGTAGTCCTCTTGATTCAAATTCATTTCAGCTAAACGAGCGTCTAATACATCAAGACGTTCTTCGCGTTGACTACCGCCAATAATTTCGCCAATCCCTGGTGCTAAAATGTCCATAGCAGCAACTGTTTTTCCGTCATCATTTAAGCGCATGTAAAAAGATTTAATGTCTTTCGGATAGTTTTGTAACACTACCGGACCATTAAAATGCTCTTCAGCAAGGTAACGCTCGTGCTCAGAGTTAAGATCAACACCCCAAGCGACTTTGTTTTCGAATGTCTTATCACAATTTTCTAATATCGTAATAGCGTCAGTGTAATCTAAACGAACAAAATCATTTTTTATAACTGAGTTCATACGATCTACAACTGTTTTATCAACACGTTGCTCAAAGAACGCCATGTCATCGCTACGCTCATCAAGTACGGCTTGAAAAACATACTTCAACATTTCTTCAGCAAGGTCAGCAGCATCCGATAAATCAGCAAAAGCGATTTCTGGCTCGATCATCCAAAATTCTGCTAGGTGACGTGTGGTGTTTGAATTTTCAGCACGAAATGTTGGACCAAAAGTATAAACTTTTGAAAGGGCACATGCGTAAGTTTCTACATTCAATTGGCCAGAAACCGTTAAGAATGTTTCTTTACCAAAAAAATCTTTGCCGTAATCAACATCACCTTTGTCAGTACGAGGTAAGTTTTCCATATCAAGCGTACTAACACGGAACATTTCACCCGCACCTTCACAGTCTGAGCCAGTAATTAATGGCGTGCTGATCCAAAAATAACCTTTACTGTGAAGAAAACGATGAACCGCTTGAGCTAAGGTATTTCGAACACGAGCAACGGCTCCGCCGATATTAGTACGGGCACGTAAGTGAGCTTGTTCACGTAAAAATTCTATACTATGACGTTTTGCAGCCATTGGGTAAGTATCAGGGTCATCAACTAAGCCTAATATCTCTACTTTCGTCGCTTGTATTTCAAATGACTGACCTTTACCCGGGGATTCAACCAAAATACCGGTAACTTTTACAGATGCACCGGTAGTTAATTTTAATATTTCTGATTGATAATTATCGAGATCACTTGGCGCGATGGCTTGAATAGCATCAAAACATGAACCGTCATGAACGGCTAAGAATGAAATACCGGCTTTAGAATCACGGCGAGTTCGGATCCAACCGTGTACTGTAACTGCTTCACTTACTGGGTATTTACCAGCAAGTACATCAGTGATTGAGATAACTGACATTTATCAACCTCTTATCTTTATTTAATTATTGTCATAGATAGTTGTACATATATCCAGTTTAGGATGCTGAATTTATTTGCACTAACTTTAAGGTGTGATATGTTACCTTTACTGTTGTTTTTAACAAGTAAAACTTGCTATTCCGGCCTATATATAAACAAAACATAGTCATATTGACTTTAGAGGGTTTAGATCAATGGTCTTAGCAACAAAAAACAGGCGAAAGTCTGCAGATATTGGGGTAGTGTTAACACGAGTTTTGGCATTAAGTGGCTGGGGTTTATTCATATTTGCCATCGTTATGTCATATTTTGCTGCACCAGAGCAAGATTATGGTTTACTACGATATAGAGATATCGAAATAAGACAATTTTGGCTAACACCCTTGACCGGGTATTTATATATAGTGCTTTGGATAAGCGCGTTATGTAGCTATTTTTGTTTAGTGCTTGATCATTATCGAAGTAGAAGAAAACAAGACAGTAAGCATTTTAATTTAGTCCTTTTACTGACGATCACTGTCGCTTGGGTTGTCTATATTTTAGTTAAACTCAATGAAGTATAAGTTCATTGCTAAATGTGTTTATCTCTACTTCAAAAATATAATTTAGTCTTTATTATGCAAAGCACTGTGCTTCATCAAGTACTGTGCTTATTGCTTTAACAAGTCTCTTTAAATCTGCCTCGGTGATAATAAAAGGTGGCATAATATAGATAAGCTTACCAAAGGGTCTGATCCATACACCCAGCTCAACAAACCTCTTTTGTATGTTAGCCATATTCACTGCATCTACTGTTTCTATAACACCAATCCCCCCGAGTACTCGCGCATCTTTCACTCTTGAGTGCTTATTTAAGGGTAATAATTTTAGCTTTAAATAACCTTCAATAAAACCAATTTGCTGTTGCCATTCTCCTGTTTCTAAAAGGTCTAAACTTGCATTAGCGACAGCACATGCCAGCGGGTTTGCCATAAAAGTAGGGCCATGCATAAAACATCCTGCTTCGCCATCGCTGATGGTATTGGCAATTTCTTCTGTACAAAGCGTAGCTGCAAGGGTCATATAACCGCCGGTTAATGTTTTTCCTAAACACATAATGTCAGGGCTTATTTCTGCCCAGTTACAGCCAAACATTTTACCCGTTCGGCCTAAGCCTGTGGCTATTTCATCAACAATAAATAATACGTTAAATTGCGTACATAAAGCGCGACATGCTTTTAAGTACTCAGGGTGATAAAAGCGCATGCCGCCTGCACCTTGCACTATAGGTTCGATAATAAAGGCCGCGATTTTTTCGTGCTGTGTTTTAAATAATGTTTTTAACCTTGTAAGTTCACTTTCATCCCACGGTTGATAAAAATTACTTTGTGGCGCCGGCGCAAAAATGTTTTTCATTAACACCGTTTCAAAAATTTGATGCATACCATTCACGGGATCGCAAACCGACATTGCTGCAAAGGTATCGCCGTGATAGCCATTTTTAACCGTGAGTAGTTTGTGTTTTTCGCTTTTGCCTTGACTATGCCAATATTGTAAAGACATTTTAATGGCCACTTCTACAGATACTGAGCCTGAGTCTGATAAAAAGACTTTTTGAAGCGGCTCTGGTGTTATATCAATCAACTTCTTACAGAGGTTAATCGCAGGTTCATGCGTTAAACCACCAAACATGACATGTGCCATTTTTTGCGTTTGATCAATAAGTGCTTGATTCAATTTTGGATGATTATAGCCATGTAACACCGACCACCACGAAGACATACCATCAACAAGTTCTTCTCCTGAGGCGAGTTTTATATGAACACCTTGTGCGGATTCAACTAAATATGATGGCAGTGGATTCGACATAGACGTGTAGGGGTGCCAAACATGTTTTTTATCAAAATCAATTAAATCTGTATGTTTTTTATTCATATGTAAAGCTTGCATGGGTTTTTATGTTGACAATTAATGACTGGCGCATAGATTACCTGCTAATATTTAACGATGCAATTATCCCATTTACATTTTTACAGCAAAGGTTTCATATGTCTCAAACGAATATACCTCGTCATGATTGGTCAATAGCTGAAGTTGAAGCATTATTTGCTATGCCTTTCAGTGATCTTATGTTTAAAGCTCAAACCGTTCATCGTGAACATTTTAACCCGAATGAAGTACAAGTTAGCACGTTATTATCAATAAAAACGGGTGCTTGTCCTGAAGACTGTAAATATTGTTCACAAAGTGTTCGATACAATACTAATGTTCAAAAAGAACGGTTAATGGAAGTTGAAAAAGTATTAGAAGCTGCAAAAGTAGCTAAAGATCAAGGTTCAACGCGTTTTTGTATGGGCGCCGGTTGGAGGAATCCTAAAGCGCGTGATATGCCTTTTGTACTTGAAATGGTAAAAGGTGTTAAAGCGATGGGTTTAGAAACCTGTATGACATTAGGCATGATTGATGGCGGCCAAGCCGACGAACTTCAAGAAGCGGGGTTAGATTATTACAACCATAATCTTGATACATCACCGGAACATTATAATTCTATAATTACCACCCGTAGCTATCAAGATAGATTAGACACGTTACAGAATGTTCGTGACTCGGGCATGAAGGTATGTAGTGGTGGTATTGTTGGTTTAGGCGAAAAGGCACAAGACAGAGCCTCGTTTTTAGCCCAATTAGCTAACTTACCGCAGCACCCTGAAAGTGTGCCTATCAATATGTTAGTAAAAATTGAAGGTACGCCATTAGCAGATGTTGACGATTTAGACCCTTTTGATTTTATCCGTTGTATTGCTATTGCCCGTATAATGATGCCTAAAAGCCATGTACGTTTATCGGCAGGACGCGATGCGATGAATGATCAAATGCAAGCAATGTGTTTCTTAGCCGGAGCAAATTCAATTTTTTACGGCTGTAAATTGTTAACAACGGGTAATCCTGAAGCGAATAAAGATATGCAATTGTTTGCAAAATTAGGTATTAATACCGAAACTATTGCCACTGAAGATGAAGATACTGAGCAGCAGATAACAACAGCGGTTGTCAATCAGCAAAACAAAGCGCTTTTTTACGACGCTTCTTTGTAACGTTCACATCGCATAAGAGTCAAACTGAATCTATGTCTTTTAACTTTATTGCTGAGCAAGTTGCTCAGCAAAAAGAAAAATCTCAATATCGTCAACGTCAATGTATAAGCGATCAAAATGGTCGAGAGATTTTTGTGTCAGGTGAACGTTATTTAAATTTTTCTTCTAATGATTACCTCGGTTTAAATCATCACCGTGATATAAATAAAGCGTTTCAAGAAGGTGTTGATAAATTCGGTAGTTGTGCGAGTGCTTCTAGTTTAATTACGGGTTTTCATTATGCGCACCAAGCGCTAGAAGAAGAAGTTTGTCAGTGGTTAAATAAACCACGCTGCTTACTTTATAGTAGTGGTTTTGCAGCTAACTCCGGTGTTTTACAAGCGTTAGGTAATAAAGAGAGCCAATTTTTATTAGACAAGTTAAGTCACGCTTCTTTAATTGATGGTGCGTTATCAAGCGACGCTTCAGTAAAGCGTTATCTACATAATGACCACCAACAACTTAAGCGGTATTTAGCTAACAGTACTTATGAAAATAAACTTATTATCTCTGAAGGTATTTTTAGCATGGATGGCGATTGTGCTGATGTTAGCCAGCTAATTGATATTGCAAAAAAACAACAAGCGATGCTTTATATGGATGATGCTCATAGTCTTGGCATCATAGGTGATAAAGGTCAGGGAAGTAGTAGTTTTGGACCGGTCGATATTGTTATGGCCACTTTTGGTAAAGCTTTAGCTACCAGTGGTGCTTTTATCGCTTGTGATGAAGATGTTTATGAGTATCTGGTGAATTTTTCCCGTCATTATATTTATTCAACCGCTATTTCTCCTGCTATCGCTTGGGCGACAAAAACGAGTATAAAACTTGCCCAAAGTGAATCTTGGCGTAGAGAAAAAATTAGGCAATTAAGCGAGATTTTATCAATGAACCTTGATGCCAGCATCAATATAATAACGTCATCCTCTTCTATTCATGCCATTGTTATTGGCAGTGAAGAAAGAACGCTTAACGTCTGCCAAACGTTGAGAAATAGAGGGATTTGGCTGACCGCGATACGACCTCCAACTGTTGCTAAAAATAGCTCTAGGTTACGCGTAACCATAACAGCAAAGCATAAAGAGAAAGATATCAACTATTTAGCGAATTGTTTGAATGAGGTTTTAAGTTAATGGCAGAGGGATTAAACAGGGTTAAAATAGCCAAGTCATTTGGCTTAGCAAGCCAATCGTATGATGTTTCATCTCGATTACAGCGTTATACGGGTAAAAATTTGATGTCATTATTACCTAATCGCTCAGATCTTACTGTGGTAGATTTAGGATCGGGTACCGGTTTTTTTACTGATATTTTAGCGAGTAAATTCAACCAAACCATTGGTGTTGATATTTCAGCTAAAATGTTATCTTTTGCCCAGGAAAATCGTAGTAAAGGTATTTCTTGGTTAGAGGCTGATGCTTATCATCTGCCTCTCAAAGCAGATAGTATTGATGTTATTTATTCTAATTTAGTTATTCAATGGTGTGATCCCCTCGACGTCCTTGTTAAGGAAGTTTTACGGGTATTAAAGCCTGGTGGTTTATTTATATTTTCAACCTTACTTGATGGCACCTTACATGAATTAAAGTCATCTTGGGCACAGGTTGATGATGATAAACATGTGATTGATTTTAAGACAGAAGGCGAACTAAAAACCATTTTTAGTCTTTGCTCATGTAAATTACTTGAACAAAAAAATGAAGATTTAGTCTTAGAATATGAAAACGTGATGCATTTAGCCCGTGAATTGAAGGGGCTCGGCGCAAATCATGTGCCTAAGGAAAAAGGAAAAGGTTTAGCTGGTAAAGACAAGTGGCAAAGAATGACCCTTAGCTATCAAGACTTTCAAGAGCCAAGTGGCATTTATCCTGCTACTTATAAAGTGTATTCTGGGATTATAGTTAAATTAAATGATTAAACTTTTTATTACTGCAACGGACACTGATGCAGGCAAAACCTACGTTGCTCAGTTACTCACTGCGGCCTTAGTAAAGATGAACTTTAACGTTGCCGTGTTTAAGCCTATTTCAGCCGGATGTGAAAGAATAGCTTCAGCAACAGGAGAAGTCCTTGTTAATGAAGATGCACAATTACTCTTACACCAGGCAAATTGCGGACAAACCATTAACGAAATTAACCCTCTCGCTTTTGAACCCGCCATTGCGCCTCACATCGCTGCTAATTTAATGAATACTGAAATTAAATTATCGGACATAAACCTTGGATACAACAACGTTTTAGCAAGAGCCAGTGACATTGTGATTACAGAAGGCGCAGGTGGTTGGCGATTACCATTAGGTCATGGCAAATTTTTATCTGAGTTTGTTCAGCAAACGAACCAGCAGGTGATTTTGGTGGTAAATATGAAGCTAGGCTGTTTAAATCATGCCGTGCTAACTTATGAAACGATACGAACAGATGGACTTGATTGCATTGGTTGGATAGCTAATTGTATCGAGCCAATGAGTTACTTACATGAAAATATAGCGGAGCTAACGACACTAATTTCAGCTCCGATGATTGCTCAATTAGGTTTTGAAGCGGATCTAAACAAAGCCGTGTCGGCAATAAATCTATCGTCGATTATTGAACTGCTTTAGGATATTAGTGACGTTTGTCTAAATGAGAGAAAGGGGCCGCATTACAACCTCTTTCTTCATTAATCAGCCCACTCTACATTGACAACAAATGACTGATATCTTCACTAACGGCAATCGTTTTTTTACTCCCTCCTTTAAATAAAAAACCATCAGGATTTCCTATTTTCGCACAAGCGATTAGTGACAATTTATTATATTCGAGTGTTAAAGCACTTCCTTCAACAATCGCCACAATAGGCATTTCAGGGTTAATGACCATAAATTCAGCTAAACGTTGTTCTCTTGTTTCACCGTTATGACCCGGTGGATTAAAATCAGTGTAATGAGGGTTAAGCTGAAATGGCACTAAGTTAAGAGCCTTAAAACTGGAGGGTTCAATAATCGGCATATCGTTGGTAGTGCAGATACTCGCACCGGCTATATTAGCGCCGGCACTCCAGCCAATATAAGGTACACCGGTTGCTACTTTGTCAGTAATAACAGAGATTAAATTATTCTCGTACAACTGATGCAATAAATGAAAGGTATTACCGCCACCAATAATAATTGCTTTTGCGTTATTAACCGCCGTAACCGCATCGCTAAACTGATGAATACCTGTAACGTTAATGTTCAATGGTTGCAGAGCATCTTGTACTTTCTTCGTGTAATCGTCATAACTAACACTAACACCTGCGTAGGGAATAAATAATACGTCTTTAATGCCTGCTAAGTGGTTTTCAATCATTGTTTGCGCATGTGCTAAGTAAGGTGTATTACCGACACGAGAGCTACTGAGTAGTAGCAAATTTTTATTTGTCATTTCTATTTCTCAATTTTAGTTTTTACTGATTGGCCAATGCTATTAACATTGTTATTGATTCAATTGACTCATACAAGCACTCGCAATAAAGCCTGAGCGTGTTTTGTATGCCGAAGACTTACTGACCCGATCATCAATTTGTTTTATCAGCAGCTCTGGTAAGGTGACATTAATTTTATGACTCTTGCCTAAGTAGGGCACTATATCGATATCAATGATACCCCAGATAACATTTGGGTAGCTAGCTAGGTGGTTTTCAATCGTTGTCGCGTGTGGAATAGCCTCACTATATTCAGCCAAAATAGCAAGGTGCTCAGCGATACTGTCCTTTATTTTGTTAAGCGAAGCATCAATGCTTTCGCCATTACATTCACAGCCCGGTAAGTCAGGGACGTTAACCTTATAGTTATCTACGCCAAGTATTTTCTTTAATGCGATAGGGTATTTCATTGTTATATCCTTTATTAACAGCTTGTCAAAGTATAACCCCGGCAACCCTTTAAACCAAGTAAATAATAACCCCAGCAACCCTTGTCGTGTGGTTACTGTAACTCTGGTAACTCTGTGTAGGGCGACCTTAACAACCCCGGCAACTCCGTTATTATTAAGGAGTGAATGTTTACTTAAGGCCTGAGTCTTTATATATAGCAATGATAAAAGGGCTGTAAGTAATTTTTTGTGTTCTTTGTCTTTGTTTTTAATCAAGTTTTATAGCGTTTTTGGGGTTACCATATTAAAGTGTTGTTATTTTATGAGAGAAATAAACGTTGGTCGTTGTTATTTTTCATGAGTAGGATTTAAGAATATAAAGCGATAAGACAACTGTTGGGTTTATGTCTCATCGATGAGTGAGGCTAGATTAATGAATCTATTGTTTGCTAATCATATTGTGCTTGGACGTAACAACAAAAAAACCGCTAATGAATATTAGCGGTTTTTATGTTTATAAAATACATCATGCTAGAACTAGCTTTATTTTTTACCCAGCAGTAAAAATATTTGTTTGGCTATATCGGTATTATCAATTTTACCTTTAAGTATCTCACTGCGTTTACCTAAGGTATGAACAGGAACATCAATTGCTGTGTGTCCCCCTGATGTCCAACCCGTATTTGTTCTAATATCAATAATTTTTTTAATAACACTCTCAATCGCTTTATTCATCTCAGGTTTTTTAATGTTGGTTTTTGTTTCTTCACCAAGCTGTTTGTATGCCGCTAATTCTTCAATGGCGGTAACTTTGGCTGCTACAATTTGCTCAACTTCATTTGTCGTTACATCAAAGCTAAGTAATTCAGTTAATAATTGTTGTGTTATTTTATTTTCAACTAAATTATCCGCAACGATCATTGGCGATTTTTTCATTGTACGTAAAATCTCAGGATTCCACTCATATTTACCACGCGCACCTATCGTTAAACCACCTGTGCTGTGATCAGCAGTTAGTATTACTAACGTGTCTGGGTTTTGTTTGACGTACTGCTCTAAGTATTCCATTGTTATCGCTAAATCTGACATTTCTGCCATTGCAGTAACAATATCATTGGAATGACCAGCCCAATCGATTTGACTGGCTTCAATTAGCATAAAATAACCGTTGCTGTTCTCTAATTGTTGAATCGCTTTTTTTGTCATGGTTGATAATCGATGCTGGTCTGTGTCGTCAATTGCTGAGGGTAACCCCTTATTTGCAAAAAGACCGATAACAGGCGTTTGCGCTTTAAGCGTATTTAAGGCGTTGTAGTTATCGATATATTGAAAACCAGCGGTTTTAAATTCGTCAACCAAATTTCTATCTTCACGAATAAAGTACTGCCAGCCACCACCAAAATAAACATCAGCCTTAATACCGTTATCTACATAACTGTCGGCAATGGCATTGTAGTTATTTCTACTTTCGTTGTGTGTCAAATAAGCTGCAGGAGTTGCATGGTTTATTTGTGAAGTAACCACCACACCCGTTTTTTTGCCTTGCTTTTTGGCAAACTCTAAAACAGTTTCTACACTTATCTTATTAACATCTAATGCTATTGCGCCATTGTAAGACTTAACACCCGCAGCAAGGGCTGTCGCTCCCGCGGCTGAGTCAGTAACAAGTCCAGAGACTCTAGCTGGGTATGTACTTGCAGAGCCGACCAATAAACGGTCAAATACTGTTTCTTCGATAATCGTTGTTGCAGGGTCATCGTTAAAATATCGGTAAGAGGTTGTGTAGGCCGGTCCCATACCATCAGCTATTACCATAATAATATTTTTGGGTGCATGCATATTTTCAACAGTTTTTACTGGTGATATAGCAACACTTGCGTTATTTTCAGTTTTTTCACAGGCTGTTAAGGCAATGACAACGCTGACAGCAGTAAGGAGTTTTTTCATTTTTTACTTCTTGTAGTAAGTGTTAAAGTTATGAGGTATTTATGGTTCATCTAAATACTAACGGTTTACTGTTAACTATTTATTATTTAATAAGAGGTCAAGCCATACCATACGGTGATCTGACGATGCTGCTCTATCTTTTATTAATCGATAGGTATCTTCATCTTTTGTTGGCCAATATACACCCGCGTCTTTAATGGTAAGTCCCATTTTTGAGGGTAAAACGTAATCTGCTCTCATCCGCCAAAAGGCCGTATGATGTTTAGCGTTAGTATTATCTTGGGTATGTTTTTCTGCGCCTTCGCTGCTAGGCATGGCATCTTGTATGTCAACATGAGCTAATAAACTTGAAATGCCAGCATTCATTGCATTCCCATCAACACTCGATGCATTTAAGTCACCAAGAATAACGAAAGGTGCTAATGGTTTTAAACCACCTTTGTCACCTTTGTCATCATAGATATAAGCTGACTTGTCAGCTGAAATGTAATCGGCCCAAAAACGAATTTCATCATGGTTACGTTTACCGTTCCTATCTTCTGGCCCGTCAAAAACGGGTGGTGTAGGGTGGCTTGCTAATATATGTATAATTTGTCCATTAACCTCTACCGGAACATCCCAATGAGATTTAGAAGAAAGTCTTAAATCTTGCCAAGCTTGAGGGCTAAACCAAGGCTTTGACGTTGTAGGGTCAATAGGTTGCAAGGCATTTGGCATATCTCGCCATTTAAAATATTGAAAAGTGCGTATATTCTTTACATCAATAGGGTATTTTGACATTAATACCATGCCAAAGTGCCCTGAAAAATGGCCATAACCAAAACCGTCACCGGGTAAAACACCGGGTGTTCCATTGCCATCTAGATCGTAACCGGAGTTAACACCGGTATTTACCTGACCTTGATAGTAATAAGGGAAATCGATGGCCTTTTGGCCATTTTGGCTTTTATTTAAATAGTGCTTACTAAATATTTTCAATGCCTGGTGTTGATTATCTTCATTATTATGTTGATTATCAAATTCATTGAGCAGAATAATGTCAGGGTTTACGCGCTGAATAATTTCTGCAATATTTTTAATTTGCTGATGGTTGCTTTCTAAAGCGACTTGCAAAGCATTACTTGAAACAGTAGCCGTTTCACGGTTTTGGGGAGACTGATAATTTAAAGCCTCCATACTTACGTTGAATGTTGCTATTTTAAGTTGTTGTGCTTGTGCTGTACTCATATAAGTCAACGCTAGTGTTATAGTGATAGATAAAATTGAATTTTTCATAAGTCTTAGTTTAAACCACATCCGCGTAAAATCATGTCTGTTAAAAAGGCAATGACATGCTCAACATCTTCATCTTCGTAATCTGCTCTATTCATAATAGTTAAGATCTGTGTTTCAAAATCAGCATAGTGCTGGGTTGAAGACCAAATAAGAAAGATCAAATGTATTGGGTCAACATCTCGCATTTCGCCATTGTCTATCCACTGCTGAAACAGCTGCGCTTTTTCTCTTACCCACTTACGTTGATAAGTACGCGCAAAGTCTTTTAAATGTTGGGCACCTTGGATGATCTCCATGGCATAAATTTTTGATGACTCGGGGTGTTTGAAAGACATTCTTACTTTTGCATCAATAAACTTTTCAATCGCCGCTTTAGGACCATCTTCGGGCGTTATATCTCCGATACCTTCATCCCACATTTGTAAGGTATGTTCTAATACGGCGTGGTAAATGTTTTCTTTATTTTTAAAATAATAAAGTATATTAGCTTTGGGTAGGCCCGCTCGGTCGGCAATTGATTGCACCGTAGCTCCTTTAAAGCCTTGCAAAACAAACTCAGTACTCGCCGCTATCATTATTTTATGTTGGCTTTGTATCCGAATATTCCCTGTTTTTTTAATTTCTTTGTTGTTTTTCATAAAGTTGCTCTATATTAAGAATGCATAAATAAAACATTTTTGAGTTAATTATTATTATTATAATTTTATTTATTTACTAGGTCTTGACCATATAGTTAACTTTTATGGCTCGTTAGACTTATCTCGATCTTGTCGTAGATTCAAGAGACAAAATTACATTTTTATGAAATTCTACTATAAATGTTTACACATTTATTTGAAAGGGCACTTTAACGCTTTAATCGATGTTCCTGACGTTTATTATTATTTACATTTTACGCGCTTACCTAAATAAAATCAGCTCAATCTGTTGTAAACATGATTGTTTATGCTTTATTTGTATACTTATGTAATGAACTGGCTGCACACACATATAACTAAAGGGAATTAAAATAAGATATCGATACCAATATCTTATATAAAGTCCATTTTCATTATCAATTATATTGATAACGCCTTGATTGTTTTTTATCCTATTGTTTATTAACGTTATTAATTGTTTTTGGATTTCGCTTTATTTATAAAAAGTTGTCATATAACATTTGATTTTAAAAAAGTCTGAAAATATGTAATGAAAGTGTAATAAAAATCTGGTCTAATTTCATTCGAAATTAAAAACAGAGCAACTGGTTAAGTTTTTAGTTGCTAAAAATATTAATAAGTAATCAACACTTAAAACGTAATCAATAATTAAAAACGTAATCAAGGAATAACAGATGAACACTCCTCGTCTCTCACTCATAACAGGCGCCGTTGTATTAGCGCTTGGACTTTCTACTTCAGCTATGGCTGCTGATACATCATCCTCAATACGAGGACAAATCTTAAGTAATAGCGGTTCACCTGTTACAGGCGCTACGGTTACTGTTATACATATACCTACAGGCTCTAAAAAAACAGTTAAGCTAAACGAAAGTGGTGTATTTTCTGCTAGCGGTTTAAGAGTAGGTGGTCCTTATAAAGTCATTGTTGACTCTAATATTTATCAAGATAAAACCTTAGAAAATATATTTCTTCAATTAGGTCAAACTTCACAAGTCAGCATTGAACTAGGCTCAGAAGAAATGGAGCGTATATCTGTTTCTGGTAGTAGTCGTCATGCGTTAATTCATGGCGCTAAAAATGGCATGGGTAGTGTATATGGTGCAGATGATATTAATCGTGCCCCTGCATTTGACCGTGATTTAAAAGATATTATTCGTCAAAATCCTTTGGTGAACATTTCTGATAGCGATAGTAATGAAATGTCAGTAGGTGGTGTAAATCCACGTTTTAACAGCTTGTCAATTGATGGCGTTAAACAAAATGATGATTTTGGTTTAAGTGCAAACGGTTACCCAACGAACGGTTCTCCTATTTCTTTATTGTCTATTGCACAGGTAGCCATTGATATTACCCCTTTTAACGCCAAAGCTTCGGGCTTTACCGGTGCGTCAATAAATGCGGTTACAAAATCAGGTACTAATGAACTATTTGGAGAGTTGTTTTACGACTACTCAAGTGATTCTTTAGCCGGCACGCCTAAAAATGAAGATGGCGAAGATATCAATTTAGACTTTACACGTAAAAATTATGGTATGGCTTTAGGCGGCAAGATTATTGAAGACGAGTTGTTCTTTTTTGTAAGTTATGAAGAGTCTAAAAGTCCATTTGTAAATAATTTTGGTCCTGGTACTGCAAATCCTAAAGATTGGTTAACTTCTGATACGATTACAGAAGTACAAAATATTGCTTCAGAAGTCTATGGCGTTAACGCTGGCGGTATTGCTGATGGCCTATCTAACGATAGCGAAAAATTAATTGTTAAGCTTGATTGGAATATCAATGATGACCATCGTGCAGCATTTACTTATCAAAACACACAAGATAACTCAGTGCGTGATCAACATACAAGTTCAAGAAATCAATTTGGTTTATTGAGTAACTGGTATAACGTTGATGCAAGTGTTGAATCATATGCTTTACAACTTTATTCATACTGGACTGATGAACTATCAACACAGTTAAGTGTTTCATTTAAAGATGTTGAAAACAAACAGGGTTCATTCTCTGATGTTTTAAACGATAAAAAAATTGGTCAAGCGTGTATCACTATCGGTGAAAGTGATGAGAGATGCTCTGACCGTGATTCAAATTCAATATGGCTTGGTACTGACGCATATCGTCATGCCAACCAATTGACAAATGACACTTTAGCTATTGATTTTGACGGTGAATATTTACTTGAAGAACATGTATTGTCATTTGGTGTTGGTATTGAAAAAACCAACGTATTTAACCAGTTTGTACCTTTTTCTCGAGGTGAGTGGTTATTTGATTCAGTAGAAGACTTCAAAAATCAAAATGCTGAACGTGTTTCTTATTCAAATGCTTACACAGGTAATGCGAATGATGCAGCAGCAGAGTTTTCATTATCAAACTTCCACCTTTTTGTTGAAGATAAATGGCAAATTAACGATGAGTTATGGGTAAATGCAGGTGTGCGATATGAGCGTATTTCAACGTCTGGCACTATCCGTGAAAACGAAGCTTTTGTTGGTTTATATGGTTTTAGCAACACTAATAGTTTAGACGGTAAAGATATTTTCTTACCTCGCTTCGGTTTTAACTGGTCAGTGCAAGACGACTTGACCTTAAGTGGTGGTATCGGTCGCTATTATGGTGGTACTCCAAATGTTTGGATTTCTAACGTATATTCAAATGATGGCCAAATCAATGTACGTGCAAACGTAAATGATGTTGACTTAACAAATGCTGATATAACTCAACCTCCTGCAGGTGCAACACTGACTCCAGGTGACGGCGATGTTGATGCAATCGATCCTAACTTTGAATTGCCAAGCGAATGGCGTGTAGGTTTAACAGCGAACTATACCGCTGATTTAGGTCCTTATTTAGGTACGGGTTGGGATTTAGAAACTAGCTTCATGTACGTTGAAGAAAAAGACGCTGTTCGCTGGAAAGAATTATACAGAACGACACAAGAATCTGTTGTTGGTCCTGATGGTCGTGTTATCCCTGTTGGCACAGGCTCGCGTGATAGAGCTGATGCTATGGTTACAAATGGTGAAGGCGGCAAACGTAAGATATTTACTTTAAGTGCAGCTAAAGCGTTTGATAACGGTCTTTATTTCAATGTTTCATATGCAAATACTGACGCAACATCATTAGCTGGCGGAACGAGTTCAACCTCTAACTCAAACTTCTCGAAATATAATACCGCTGATCGAAACAACCCTCAAGTTGGTACAAGCCGTTATGAAATTGAACATAGTTTCAAACTAAACTTGTCTTATAACATTGAATTGTTTGAAGGTTACAACTCGACTTTCTCACTTCAAGGTGAACGTTCATCAGGTCGACCTTACAGTTGGGTATATGATGGCGGTTCAAATGCTTTCGGTGGTCAAAACAACTACACAAGAGCTGATATGTTTTTACCATATATACCAACAGGTGCAGATGATGCAGCGGTAACATATGCTGATGGTTATAGTTATGAACAACTTAAAACTGTACTTGATGCGAGTGGTTTAACGAAATATGCTGGTGGAATTGCACCTCGTAATACTGAAACAGGACCTTGGAATTCTCGTCTTGACTTTAAATATAGCCAAGAAGTTCCTGGTTTTATGGAAGGTCATAAAGGTGTGCTTTTCGTTTCGGTTAAAAACGTTCTTAACTTAATCGATAGTAGTGCAGGTAAAGTTAATGTGACTAACTTCACAAATGCTAGAGAGTTAGTTGATATTAATTACGACCAAGATACTAATACTTATGAATATAGTGAAGGGTTTAGAGATAGTGCGCCAACATATTATGATGCTGAGCGTTCTTCTTGGAGAATTAAAGTAGGCGTTAGCTACAAGTTCTAATTCAACTGAGTATGACTTCAATAAAAACCCTTTAGTTTACTAAAGGGTTTTTTTTTATGGAAAAATTTAACCCTTTTACTCATACCTAAACTACATACTTGACCACTTGGTCAACTATGTTATTCTGATACGACTCAATAACTCTTGAATCTTTATAATGATAAATACAAATACAATCGAAATACCGGCAAATTTAAAAGCCGCCGCTAAAGAAGCTTATGGTAAAGCTTATGCGCCTTACAGCAATTTTTATGTAGGTGCCGCTGCTTTAACAACAAAGGGAAATATTGTTCAAGGTTGTAATGTTGAGAATGCGTCTTATGGTTTAACGGTTTGCGCAGAGCGTAATTGTGTAAGCCATGCCGTGATAAAAGGCGAGCAGAGCTTTCAGATGATCGTTATTTATACCGAGCAAGACAAATTAACGCCACCGTGCGGCGCATGTCGACAAGTTATCGCCGAGTTTTTTGAACAATCAGCTCCGGTGATTGCGTTTAATCACAAAAATGAACAGCAAGTGTGGAGTGTGGCACAACTTTTACCAGATGCTTTCACACCAAAAGATCTACTGGATCTATAAGGATTTTAACCATGGTATTACCGCAAGAAATTATTCGCATTAAGCGTGATGGTAAAAACCTCAGCGAAGGTCAAATTCACAGTTTCGTGAAGGGTTTAGTTGACGGCAGTTTTTCCGACAGTCAAGTGGGTGCAATGGCGATGGCAATTTTTCAAAAAGGATTGTCGGTTGAAGAAAAAGTAACACTCACTAAAGCGATGATGAACTCAGGTGATGTACTTTCGTGGGAGGGCTATGATGCCCCCATTGTAGACAAACACTCTACAGGTGGAGTAGGAGATAAAGTGAGCTTTATGCTTGCTGCAATCGTTTCTGCGTGTGGTGCTTACGTGCCAATGATTTCAGGGCGCGGGTTAGGACACACCGGTGGTACCTCAGATAAATTAGAAAGTATTGCGGGTTTTAATGTTGAACCGACCATAGCTGAATTTAAGCGCATCGTAAAAGAGGTGGGTGTCGCTATAATATCCCAAACTGACAACTTAGCGCCTGCAGATAAACGCCTTTATAGTATTCGAGATGTCACCGCGACGGTTGAGTCTATTCCCCTGATAACCGCCTCTATTTTATCTAAAAAACTCGCTGCGGGTCTTGATACTTTAGTGATGGATGTCAAAGTGGGTAATGGCGCGATGATGTCATCTCTTGACGATGCTAAAGCGCTTGCTGAGAGTATTTCAAGTGTCGCCAATGGTGCCGGCGTTAAAACTCAAGCGATCATCACTGACATGAATCAAGTGTTAGGCACCAGTGCTGGTAATGCTATTGAAATGTATGAAACCGCTAAATATTTAACCGGTAAACAGCGAGAACCACGTTTGCATAAGGTTGTTAAAACGTTAGCCTGTGCGATGTTAGTAAACTCTGGTTTAGCAAGCGATGAACAAAGTGCCTATCTTAAAATTGATAAGGCGCTGCATTCAGGTAAAGCGGCAGAAATATTTGAACGTATGATAGCGGCTTTAGGTGGTCCAACAGATTTTGTTGAAAACCCTTGGGGTTCAATGCATAAAGCTGCAATTATTATGGAGATAAAAGCGAGTCAACATGGCTACTTAGCACAAATGAACACCCGTGATGTCGGTATGTCAGTGGTTGGTTTAGGCGGCGGTAGAACTGCGCCAAAACAAAAAGTAGATCACAGTGTGGGTTTCGATCGAATTTTACCGCTGGGAGTACAAGTAAACAGTGGCGAAGTTATTGCGCGTGTTCATGCGAAAGATGAAAATTCTGCGCGATTAGCTGCTCAGCAATTTCAACAAGCAATCACTTATTCTGAAGAGTCACCTGAATTACCACCGGTGATCTATTAAGCTTGCATCATATAAAATCACTTTTTATTTAGCCCATAAGAAGTGATTTTAATACTTTAGTCAATTTATCACGTATCGAATATTACAACGTACCGAAAATCTTGTCTCCTGCGTCACCTAAACCCGGTAGAATATAACCTTGCTTGTTAAGTTTTTCATCTATTACGCCAATGGTTAACGTAACATCAGGGTGAGCATCTGCTATCATTTTAATGCCTTCTGGTGCCGCAACCAAAAATAGCGCGATAATGGTCTTACAACCTGAGGTTTTTAATAAATCTATTGTCGCTAATGCAGTGCCGCCTGTTGCTAGCATCGGGTCAATAATAATTGCTGTTCTGTTTTCTATATCAGAAATTATATTTTCGTAATAACTTTCAGCCGCTAAAGTCTCTTCATTTCGTTGTATGCCAACAACACTAATTTTTGCACAAGGCAATATTGAAAGAGAGCCTTCAAGCATACCCAAACCCGCACGTAATATGGGAACAAGCGTGGGTTGTTTATCAGCAAGTGTAGGGACTGATATTTCGCCAGACCAACAGGTTAATGAGGTATTTTTAAGACTAAGGTGTTGGGTTGCTTCAACCGTCAGTAACATTGATATTTCTTTAGTCAACTCTCGAAAGGCTTTAACTGAAATATTGTTATCTCGTAATAAACTAATTTTGTGCTTGACCAGTGGGTGAGTGCTTTCAAAAACTGACATGGAGTATTCCTTGTTTTATACAGGGACAAATGAGATAAATATCTTCCTCGTATTAAACAAAGAAGAAATGACTATGTTTACCAGACTAATTGCTTGAAATGGGCTCTACAAAGAGGCTCGTAACGTTCATTACCACCCACCTCAACTTGTTGACCCACTTTTACAGGCACACCATATTCATCTTGTCTGATGACAAAGTTAGCTTTACGTCCACAATGACAAATCGTTTTTAATTCGACTAATTTATCAGCCCAAGCGAGCAGGGCAGCACTGCCAGAAAAAGTTTCTCCTAGAAAATCAGTCCTTATGCCATAAGCTAATACCGGTATATGCAATAAATCAACAACATCCGTTAACTGCTTTACTTGTTCTGTTGACAAAAACTGTGCTTCATCAATAAGCACACAATCAATTTTTTTTGCCTGGTGTTTGTTTTTTATATCAACGAGCATGTTGATACTATCATCAAATAAGAAAGCATCTGCGTCTATACCTAAACGCGAGGCGACTTTTCCTTTGGCAAACCTGTCATCAATTTGTGCGGTGTAGATAGCCGTTGTTAAACCACGTTCGCGATAATTATAAGATGATTGCAACAGGTGAGTCGACTTACCTGCGTTCATTGATGAATAATAAAAATACAGTTGTGCCATGAATTACTTCTTTATCAATGGTGATCAGTAGCTATTTGCTGACTTATTTTCAGTGGTGTGTCCTAGCGTGTCAAGTAAACTGTTCAATAAGCTACTTGCGCCAAAACGAAAATGGTTATTATCAACCCACTCATTACCTAATATACTATCAGCTAAATCAAGGTAAACCGCGGCATCTTCAGCATTTCTAACACCACCTGCGGGTTTAAAACCAACATTGATGTTTTTATTTTTAATGACTTCAAGCATAATTTTAGCGGCTTCTGGTGTGGCATTAACCGGTACTTTACCTGTTGATGTTTTGATGTAATCAGCACCGGCATTAATTGCAATTTCACTTGCTTGTTCAATTAATACTGCTGATTTAAGCTCACCAGATTCGATAATAACTTTGAGCTTAGCAAATTCACCACAAGCTTGTTTACACACTTTTACCATATCAAAGCCAATCGCTTCGTTACCTTGCATTAATGCTTTGTAAGGAAAGACTAAATCAACTTCGTCAGCCCCGTAGGCAACAGCAGCTTGTGTTTCGGCTAGAGCGATATCTATATCGTCATTTCCGTGAGGAAAGTTAGTTACCGTAGCAATTTTTATATGAGGGGTTTGCTGTGCTTTTAATAGTTTTTTTGCGAGCGGTACAAACCGTGGGTATATACAGATAGCGGCCGTAGCGCCTGCTGATGAATTAGCTTGTTGACACAAGGTTTTAATTTCTTCTGTCGTTTCACTATCCGTTAAGCTTGTTAAATCAATTAACGAAAGGGCGCGCTGAGCAACTTTTTTAAGATCAGACATTACGATTATTTTCCTTTTATTTCTCTACAAAGAAATGAATACGCCGGCAATAGCAGCACTCATTAAATTAGCTAACGTTGCAGCTAACATTGCATGGACACCAAGCCTAGCGATATCACGTCTACGGCTAGGAGCCATTGAGCCAATACCACCAAGTAAAATGGCTATTGAAGATAAGTTAGCAAATCCACATAACGCGAACGTTACAATTGCTTGGGTTACCGGTGAAAGCGTGTCTTTTATTTCAACAAAATTTACGTAAGCAAAAAATTCATTTACAACCACTTTTTGGCCGATAAAACTGCCTGCTTGCAGCATTTCGTTTACCGGTACACCAATAATAAATGCGAAAGGGGCAAAAACGTATCCGAGAATGAGTTCGATAGTAATATTATCATATCCAAATAAACCACTAATACCGCCAACAATCGTATTTAGTAAAGCAATTAGCGCAATAAATGCCAATAACATTGCACCCACGTTTACCGCCAGTTTTAACCCAGATGCAGCTCCAGAAGCCGCTGCGTCAATGACGTTAGCCGGTTTATCATCGCCTTCATCGAAGTCAACTTCTTCTTGAATGATTTTTTCAGGTTCGGTTTCAGGATATATAATTTTAGCCATTAATAAACCGCCGGGAGCTGCCATGAAAGATGCCGCGATTAAATATTTAAGGTCAATACCTAAACCTGCATAACCTGCCATAATAGAGCCTGCTACAGAAGCAAGTCCCCCTACCATAATGGCAAAGAGTTCTGACTGTGTCATTTTAGCTATATAAGGACGAACAACTAAGGGGGCTTCAGTTTGACCAACAAATATATTGGCGGTGGCTGAAAGTGACTCTGGCTTACTGGTTTTTAATAATTTCTGTAAACTCCCGCCAATAATTTTGATGACCCATTGCATAATGCCAAGGTAGTAAAGAACGGCAATTAAAGAAGAGAAGAAAATAATATTAGGTAACACTCGAATAGCAAAAACAAAACCAACGCCATTTTCATACATTGCGTCTGTGCCAAGCCCACCAAAGAGAAAACTTATGCCAACCTTCGCACTGTCAATGACACTTTGTACGCTTGAGGTGATTGTCGTTAATACGTCTTTACCAAAGGGAACATATAAAACAAAAGCACCCAGTAACAGTTGTAATAAAAAGGCAAAACCTACGGTACGAAAGTTAATATCTTTTTTGCTTTTTGAAAGTCCATAGGCGATGGCTAATAAAACAAATATGCCTATTACCCCTCTATATGCGGAAAAATCCATAAATCCCCTTAATTTATAATTATTGTTATTTTTATTTTTGTAGTGGTAGTTTTGAGAGTTGGCGTATTTTTGCTTTAAGCACTTCAATCGCCATTCTGTTTTTTCCGCCGCGAGTGATCACTATATCAGCCCAAGCTTTAGAGGGTTCAATAAATTGATAGTACATCGGTCTCACTGTTTCTAAATATTGATTGGTTACCGACTCAATACTTCTATTGCGTTCAGTTAAATCGCGTTTAATGCGTCTAACCAAGCAGATATCAAGTGGTGTGTCCATGTAAACTTTAATGTCAAACTGATCTCGAAGTGCTTTATCTGTCAGTAATAAAATGCCTTCAACCAAGACAATCTTGGTGGGTGTAAATCTGCGGGTTTCATTTAAACGTGTGTGTGTTTTATAACAATAAATAGGCACATCGATAGATTTATTTTCAGTGATACTTTTTAAGTGCTCGGCTAATAAATCATGCTCAAAGGCGCTTGGGTTGTCGTAGTTTGTTTGTTCACGTTCAGACATCGTTAAATGAGATTGTGAGCGGTAGTATGCGTCTTCACTTAAAATGGAAATACCGTCTTCACCTAGTTCATCGATAAGTTCATCATGAATCGTATGCGCAAAAAGGGTTTTACCCGATGCTGATGGACCAGTGATTGTAATAATTGTCGGTTTATTTGCGTTCAATGTTTTTGCCTGTCGATAATTCAGCTTCAAAAATAATTTTAATTCTGCCATCCGCTGTAGAGATGACAGTAATTAAAAGCTAGTTTATACTTTTATGATGTAATGATGAAAAATACGTTACTTTATCAGCGTATTTTTAAAAGCATCATTTACCCCATTTTCAAAAGGTGATAAATTAGCACAACTTGACCATGTGGTCATGTTTTATTCTGCTATTTATGAATATATATTTGAAAAATGATCATAAAGGAAATGCTATGGCCCGCGCAATAGTTTTAGTGATAGACAGTTTTGGCATCGGTTACTCTGCTGACGCAGCAGAATTTGGTGATGTTGGTGCAAATACCCTTGCTAACCTTGCTAAGGCATATTACACCGAGACAGGAAAGGCCATAAACTTACCTAACCTTGCAAGTTTAGGTTTATTTAAAGCTGGCCACGAGGCTTCAAATACTGATTTTCCACAGCAAGGTGGTGAGCCCAAAAAAGGCGCTTACGGTTATGCACAAGAAATAAGCACCGGCAAAGATACGCCGAGTGGACACTGGGAAATGGCCGGTGTTCCCGTACTTTTTGACTGGGGATATTTCACCAATAAAGAAAATGCCTTCCCTGAAGATTTGATTGAAAAAGTTAATCTGGCGACAGGCTTTAGCGGTATGTTAGGTAATTGTCATGCCTCTGGCACTGACATTCTAGAAAAATTAGGGCAAGAGCATATCAAAACAGGTTTACCCATTTGTTATACCTCAGCAGACAGTGTCTTTCAAATAGCGGCACATGAAGAACATTTTGGTCTAGACAATCTTTATAAGTATTGTGAAACGGTACGCGCTGAACTTGAAGGCTTAAATATAGGACGAGTTATAGCAAGACCTTTTATTGGTGAGACTCCCGAAAATTTTGCGAGAACTGGTAACCGTCGCGATTACTCGGTATTACCACCAGCGCCGACGGTACTTGATAAAATTTATGATGCCGGTACTCATGTGATAAGTGTCGGTAAAATTGCTGACATTTTTGCTCATCAAGGCATTAGTGAAAAAACCAAGGCAACGGGATTAGATGCGTTATTAGATGCAACCATCACTCATATTAATAGCGCACAAGATAATGCATTAATCTTTACTAATTTAGTTAATTTTGATCAGGACTTTGGCCATCGACGTAACCCAGTAGGTTATGCTAGAGAGCTTGAAGCTTTTGATGCTCGCATCCCTGAAGTACTGAGTGCGATGAAAGATAGCGATGTATTGTTTCTAACGGCTGACCATGGTTGTGATCCAACTTGGCCAGGTAGCGATCATACACGTGAATATGTGCCGGTATTAGCCTATCATCACAATATTGCTTCAGTGAATTTAGGTAGACGAACCACTTTTGCTGATTTAGGACAAACCATAGCAGAACTGTTTAGTGTTGAAGAAATGGCTTACGGGACAAGCTTTTTAACGGAGCTTGGTTTTAATAACACATAGCCATTTTTTGCTTGATCAAACCATTTACTTGGCTTAAATAGTTGATATAAAAAAGGGTTAGCCATTAATGCTAACCCTTTTTATGTTTAGGATAAACGGTCAGTTTATTTTTCAAACAAAACTTAGTCTCTATATCCTTGTATGCAATGTTGTGGTGCTCTGGCCGTTCTTAGGCGTTTATACCTATTAGCATGAGTATTTCCATCCACGTCGATGGCTAATCACAACATAACCTTCATTTAAACGTTATAGAATACTTTCTAAAGTTAATTCCATCATGTCTTTAAACGTTGTTTCACGTTCATCAGCTGTAGTTTGTTCACCCGTTTTAATATGGTCGCTCACCGTTAACACCGTTAATGCTTTTTTACCGTATTCTGCTGCTACGCCATAAAGACCCGCTGCTTCCATTTCAACCGCTAAAATTCCATATTTCTCCATGGTGGCAAACATTTCTGGTTGAGGTGTGTAAAATAAATCAGCCGTAAAAATGTTACCTACGCGTACGGGCTTATTTAATCGTTCGGCAGTATCTACCACACTTTTTAATAATGAAAAATCTGCACATGCTGCAAAGTCAACGCCATGAAAACGCTGTCTGTTCACGTTAGAGTCAGTACTTGCTGCCATACCTATAACAATATCACGCACTTTTATGTCGTCACGAACAGCGCCACAAGAGCCAATGCGAATAATACTTTCAACGCCGTAGTCTTTATAAAGTTCAGTCGCGTATATTGAAACGCTAGGGATCCCCATTCCTGAACCCATGACTGAAATAGGCTTACCTTTATAAGTGCCCGTGTAACCAAACATGTTACGAACACGCGTTACGCATTTAACATTTTCTAAGAAATTATCGGCAATATATTTTGCTCTAAGCGGATCGCCCGGCATTAATACTGTTTTTGCAAAGTCGCCGGCTTGAGCTTCAATATGTGGTGTTGGCATAAGAGTTATCCTTTAGTTCGTTAAGTGTAACTCAGTAAGTTTTTAGCCAGAGCTGATGAGATCAAACTGCTATCAAGGATTTTTTACTGAAAAATTGTTTTTGACGATGTTTTAACATCGCCTAAGAGTTAATGGCGTTATAATAATACTAAGTGAAGAAACGATCAATTATCGATTGATCATTAACGCCAATACAGCACTTATCTTCACCTATATTTTTAATTCACGTAGGCTTTGTTTTTCTTCGTTGCTTAAAAAGCTCATTTCAATCGCGTTGGTTTGTAATTGAGTTATTTGCTCTTCATTGAGCTTAAGTAATTTGCTCGCAAGATTGAATTCATCTTCAAGCTCAATGTTTTCAACGGCTGGATCATCGGTATTGAGGCAAACATTAAGACCATTCGCTAAAAAGGTTTTAATGGGGTGCTTGGTTAAGTCTTTTATCGTACCTGTTTGGTAATTCGAGGTGAGGCATGACTCAAGACCAATTTCATGTTTACGCATGTAATCCATAAGTTTGTGATCTTTTACACAAGCTACGCCGTGACCAATTCTTGTTGCGCCAAGTTTTTCTATGGCATGCCAAACACTTTCTGGGCCAGCAGCTTCACCCGCATGTGCTGTTATCTGTAAACCTGCATCGAGGGCTTTTTTGAAATGGCTTTCAAAAAGATGACCAGGAAAATTATATTCATCTCCGGCTAAATCAAGTGCAACAATATTATCTTTATGGGCTAATATTGCATTGAGTTCGGTTTGGCAGTTTTCAACACCAAAGGTACGGCTAAGAATGCCAATTAAGTTTATTTTGGTAGGATATTTTTTACACCCTTGATTGACCCCTTCAATAATAGCCTCAACAACACCTTCAATAGGCAGTTGATGGGTCATCGCCATATAAAATGGCGAAAAACGTAACTCGGCATAGTCAATGTTGGCCAAGTAAGCGTCTTCAACATTTTCATAACCAATACGAATGACATCATCTAATGACGTTATGACTTTAACGCCCCAATCTAATTTCTTTAAAAAAGCGAGTAGGTCGGCCTCATTATTAGTAATTTTAATGTGCGGGAGGAAGTCTTCAAAATTAGCTTCAGGTAGTTGAATATTGTTCTTTTGGGCTAATTGCCAAACAGTTTTAGGGCGAATGTTACCGTCTAAATGTCGGTGAAGGTCTATAAGTGGCAGTTGCTTGTTATACATGGGGAAATGTTGTCCTAATAATATAAAGTGTTGCTCGTTAATACGAGCAACGGTTAACGCTTATTTTCTATTTTAGCTTAAAATCCTTAATATGCTGCTAGGGGTTCATTAATTAAAGCTTTAATTTAACGGAGATAGGGCAATGATCGGTTAAGGTGTTAGCGAGCTCTCGTGTGTATTTCTCTTTAAAGACTAATTGTTCAAAAGAGTTGTCTACATACATACTTTTAGCGCTAGGGTTAAACACAATATGGTCTATATAGTCTTTGTAGTAACCGCCCCAACAATCAGAGTTTTTAGTGGCTGTAGGTGTCCAAAGTGACTCGTTTGCTTCATCGTCTAGTGCTTGCCATAAACCTTGATCTTCAGCGTATTTATGACTTATGTCTTGTGAGAATCGGCGGTTAAAATCGCCAAGTACAATAAAGGCTTCGTCATCTTTAGCGCGCTCATCTACCCAACGTTCAAGTGGTTCAATTTGCATACTCAGGGTAGTACATGCTTCTTTTAATCTTAATTCTTTATCGGTATTACTTGGCAATAAAGCGAGGTTTTTAGCATCGAGTGGCAAGGCAAAGCAACCCGATTTCAAATGTACCGCAAGGAGTCTTATTTCTTTACCGTTTCTCGATAAGGTGACATCCATACCGTGTCTCACTCGGGTAACATTTAACGCTTTATATTCTTTAGCAACAACCCTTAAGCCTGCTGATTTTTTAACGGCAACACCAACACGTTGTACCCAATCTTTGGTTGAAAAATAAAAGTCATATTCATTACCAAATACCTTACGAGCCCAATTTTCATCTTCAACCTCCTGCAAAGCAATGACGTCTGCATCTAGTTGTTTGGCATATACAGCTAATTGCTGATAATCGTTAGATTTTCGTTTATTATATTCATGAGAACCTAACCAAGCGATATTCCATGAAGCTACTTTTAGTTCTTGTGAGTAACTGGGTGAAACATACATGAGGCTAAAGAGTAAACTAGCAGTTGTTAATATTTTTTTTTGCATTAATACTTCTCTTAGTTAAACTCAATGTATTATTTTGAGCACTGGTAGATAATAAAAGTTAATTCGTTGAATAATTTACTTAACCATTCGGTCAACAATTGATATAATTTGTCACATTACACTACTTTTACAGTAAGAAACAACCACTATGAATAAAAAATTTATTACCGCACAAGAACTACTCGAAGATTCTTTTAGACTCGCAGCACAAGTATTTGAAGATGGTTTTAGACCCCAGTTTATCATTGGTATATGGCGTGGCGGAGCACCTGTTGGTATTGCAGTTCAAGAATATTTTGATTTCAAAAATGTTGAAACTGACCATATTGCTGTTCGTACGTCTTCTTACTACGGTATTAACCAACAAAGTAAAGAAATTAAAGTGCATGGTTTGCATTACATTATCGAAAATGCCAATGCCACTGATGGTTTACTGATTGTTGACGACGTGTTTGATTCAGGCAGAAGTATTGACGCGTTGATAAAACAGCTTAAGAAGTTAGCACGCAACAACATGCCTACCGATGTTCGTATTGCTTGCCCTTGGTATAAACCAACCAATAACGTAGTTGACATAAAACCTGATTATTATGTTCACGAGTCAGATGAGTGGTTGGTTTTTCCACATGAATTATCAGGTTTAACGCAAGAAGAAATTGCCGAAGGCAAAGCAGACTTAGCAAATATATTACATCTTTTAAAATAATTAAAGGTTGAGACGTTAATGAAGCTTTTATCCTTTTTAGCCTTTTATCTCTCTACTTCTTTTGTACTTGCTGATGATGACTTTCATCAGCAAGTTACTTTACAAGGAAAGTGGCTGGTAGAGACCAATAAAGCGGTGATGTTAGACCCCCAAACTTCAGCATTAAAGTTGTGGCGAGGAAAGTTACTTTCATTATCTGACCGATCTGCTCATCACTCTCAGCAAAAACAATTACACATTATTGACCCTGCTTCAGCACTCGTGGCAGAAAAATCGCTCGTAATGACCTTATCGAACCAAGTAAAAGAAAGTTGCTTTTACCCATACTTAGCCGACAAACCTGACTTTGAAGCATTAGCTGTTGACCCTAACAATGATAACGTTTTTGTTGTTGTTACCGAAGATGCTCGCGACGGTGTTCAGCTTTCACCAGCATGTCAGCAACGCTTTAAAGAGACGGGCTCGACAAAATACCCATCACTATTAGTACGTTTAGAAATTGACGAAAACAATGTTTTGTCAATGACACATGTAAGGCCGCTCCAATTTAATGCGCGTTATAACGTAGGAGACTACGCTAATGATGGTATTGAGGGCTTGGCTTTTGGTAAAAACAACACGTTATATCTAGGTTTAGAAAAAGATAATAAAGGTGCGGCTCGTATTTTTTCATTGGCGTTAACTGAAAAATTTTGGGTGTCAGAAGAATTTGCGACTGTTGTAGATACTCACGTTGTATTACCGAATTTTAGTAAAGGACAACACCCGATAAATGGTATGGATTATTTACCTGTAGATAATCACCCTGGTTATCTAGCGGCGGCGGCAAGAAATGACAATCAATTATGGATTATTGATTTAGCAAATAAAAAACCAACAAAAGTTATTTCAATGACGTTTTTAGCGCCTGTTGTTAGTCATGATGAGGAGTGCAAAGACTGGGAGCTTATTGGTAATACCTCTTTAGAAGGTGTAGCGGTTGCTAATAATGAGATTTGGCTGATCAATGACCCTTGGAAAGCCCATTATATGGAAAATGTAAAATGTGCATCAAACCGCGATAACTATAAACGTTTAGCGCCGCTGTTATTTTCATTACCCATTGATAAGCATTGGTTTGAATAAATAAGTTGTCCGACAACAGCTTTGTGCAGAGTAAACGCTTAAAAATCAATATTAGTTATTTGTAATTATAGCCATATTGTTTACGAAGCTTACGTGAAGGTTTATAATGCGCAGGTTAACCAGTGGTGATCCCACTGGTTTTTTATGTCTGAGCTAACTCAGGCAGGTGACTCGCGAATAATAATCACATTTTTAAAACGCGCTAGCGTTATCGCGGAAAAATTAATATTGATAGAGTGGAAGTATAGCTAAACGCCATAACGTTCACTTTATTAGGCAATCAGCAGATTAGAAATAGGAAAGTAGATGAGCTCAGATTCAACAAAAATAATTTATACGATTACCGATGAAGCGCCCGCGTTGGCGACTCATTCTTTATTACCAATTATTCAAGCATTCACGGCTTCTTCAGGCATTAACGTAGAGACTCGTGATATATCACTTGCCGCTCGTGTATTGGCTAACTTTCCTAAATATTTAACAGCTGAACAGCGTGTAAGTGACGCTTTAGCAGAATTAGGCTTGTTAGCAAAAACACCTGAAGCTAATATTATTAAATTACCTAATGTTTCAGCTTCTATTCCACAATTAGAAGCGGTAATTAAAGAGCTGCAAGCGAAGGGTTATAATTTACCTAATTACCCAGCTGAGCCTCAAAATGAAGCAGAACAATCAATCAAGCTTACTTATGCAAAAGTTTTAGGCTCTGCCGTTAACCCTGTTTTGCGTGAAGGTAACTCAGACCGTCGTGCACCGAGTTCAGTTAAACAATATGCGCGTAAAAATCCACATTCTATGGGTGCTTGGTCAAAAGAATCAAAATCACACGTTGCTCATATGCCTGCAGGTGACTTTTACGGCAGTGAAAAATCAACAACACTAAATGCTGCAACGAATGTAAAAATAGAATTTGTTAGCGACAATGGTGATGTTACTTTATTAAAAGAACACCTACCTTTGTTAGACAAAGAGATTATTGATGCTGCGGTAATGAGCAAGTCTGCATTAGTTGAGTTTTATGAAGCCGAAACAGCTAAAGCCAAAGAAGAGGGCGTTTTACTTTCTCTTCATTTAAAAGCAACCATGATGAAGGTGTCAGATCCGATCATGTTTGGTTATGCGGTTAAAGTTTTCTATAAAGACGTTTTTGATAAGCATGCCGCTATTTTTGAACAACTGGGTGTTAATGCTGATAATGGTATTGGCGATGTTTATGCAAAAATTTCTCGCTTACCAAGTGAAAAGCAAGCTGAAATTGAAGCTGACTTAGCGGCTGTTTATGCGACACGTCCAGAAGTTGCGATGGTTGATTCAGATAAAGGTATTACTAACTTCCATGTGCCTAGCGATGTTATTATCGATGCTTCAATGCCAGCCGCTTTAAGAGCATCAGGAATGATGTGGGATAAAGAGGGTAAGCAAAAAGATACTAAATTTATGATCCCTGATCGTAACTACGCGGGTGTATTCTCAGCGGTTGTTGATTTTTGTCGTGAAAATGGTGCCTTTAATCCAACAACTATGGGTACCGTTCCAAACGTTGGCTTAATGGCTCAAAAAGCTGAAGAGTATGGCTCGCACGACAAAACATTTACAATGACAGGTAAAGGCTCTGTTCGTGTTGTAAATGACAACGGCGAAACGCTATTAGAACATAGCGTTGCTCAAGGTGATATTTGGAGAATGTGTCAAGTTAAAGACGCACCTATTCAAGATTGGGTAAAACTAGCCGTAACACGTGCTAGAGCAACCAACGTTCCTACTATCTTTTGGTTAGACGAAAATCGTGGTCATGACGCCGAGATGATTAAAAAGGTTAATACCTATTTAGCTGATCATGACACGACAGATTTAGATATTAAAATTTTAGAGCCGGTTAAAGCGTGTGAATTTACTTTAGCTCGAACAGCGAATAGTGAAGATACTATTTCAGTAACGGGTAATGTTTTACGTGATTACCTCACTGATTTATTCCCAATTTTGGAATTAGGAACGAGTGCTAAAATGCTTTCAATTGTGCCACTTATGAACGGTGGTGGGTTATTTGAAACAGGCGCAGGCGGTTCAGCACCTAAGCACGTACAACAATTTGAAAAAGAAAACCATTTACGTTGGGATTCTTTAGGTGAGTTTTTAGCACTTGCTGCCTCTTTAGAACATGTAAGTGTTCATACAAAGAATAACAAAGCACAAGTCCTTGCAGATACATTGGATTCAGCAACGGGCAAGTTCCTTGATGAAAATAAATCACCTTCTCGCAGAGTTGGTGAATTAGACAACCGTGGCAGCCACTTTTATCTTGCTATGTATTGGGCACAAGCACTTGCCGAGCAAACGAATGATGAAGAGTTGAAAGCCGGTTTTACAGCGATAGCTCAAGCATTAACTAAGCAAGAAGATAAAATTATTGCTGAATTAAATGCCGCGCAAGGACCAGCAATGAACATCAATGGTTACTACTATGCTGACGTTGAACTTGCGAGTAAAGCAATGCGACCAAGCGAAACCTTTAATACGATATTATCTAGCTTACTCTAACGGAGTACGTGATATAAAAAAGGCTGAGCATCGTTATAGATGCTCAGCCTTTTTATTGAACGCTAGACATTATTTAGATATTTTAACTCTAATTCTGTTACTGCCAATTCTAGTTTCATGAAGCGCTTTGATCGCTTTTTTAGCTTCAGCTTCAGTCGGCATTTCAACAAAAGCAAAACCCTTAGATTTTCCCGTTTCTTGATCTAAAACTAAAGTACATTCGGTGACACCACCATGAGCTGAAAATAAAATCCGAATTTCTTGTTCGGTTGTAGAGCGAGATAAATTACGTACTAATAGTTTCATCAACAATCCTATAAAAATAATATTAAAAGTAATTATCTCAAGATAGTTTACATTCACCAAGCTATTTTATTTCATTAACCGTTATTAATGCCTTTCAAACATGTAATTTAAACGAATGTTTGAATTATTCACCGTCGTTATAGTCGATATCACCTATTCTGTATTAGTGCTGAAGCTCTTTTTCATTTATTTTTAACGTTAAAGGGAAGATAACCTATACTAAAACAAGCAGTTTTATCCATAATTTAAATAATATAGGTGTTAAGTTCAAAAGCCCTTAATGTTATTTTGCAAAAGAAGAGGAATCGTATATGTCTACAAATGTAATAATCCCCACAGACGGTCAAGCCATTACTAGCGAGAACGGAAAACTACGTGTCCCTAACAATCCAATTATTCCTTTTATTGAAGGTGACGGTATCGGTATCGATGTGACACCACCGATGATAAAAGTTGTTAATGCTGCTGTTGAAAAAGCCTATAACAGTGAACGTAAAATTCATTGGATGGAGGTTTACGCCGGGGAAAAAGCAACACAAGTGTACGATTCAGAAACATGGTTGCCTGATGAAACCTTAGACATGTTCAAACAATATAAAGTAGGAATAAAAGGGCCCTTAACGACACCCGTTGGTGGCGGTATGCGTTCATTAAACGTAGCCCTAAGACAAATATTAGATCTTTATGTTTGCCAGCGCCCAGTGCAATGGTTCACTGGTGTACCAAGCCCGGTTAAAAAGCCAAGTGAAGTTGACATGGTTATCTTTCGAGAAAACTCCGAAGATATTTATGCAGGTATCGAATATAAAGCCGGTACTGAACAAGCTAAAAAAATGATTAATTTTTTAATTGAAGAAATGGGTGCGACAAAAATTCGTTTTACCGAAAACTGTGGCATTGGTATTAAGCCAGTGTCTAAAGAAGGTACTGAGCGTTTAGTGAGAAAAGCCATTCAGTATGCCATTGATCACGACAGAGAGTCGGTGACCTTAGTACACAAGGGCAATATCATGAAATACACCGAAGGCGCCTTTAAAGAGTGGGGTTACCAATTAGCACGTGATGAATTTGGTGCTGACTTTATTGCAGGGGGGCCGTGGTGTTCATTTGTAAACCCAAAAACTGGCAAAGAGATTATCATCAAGGATGTTATTGCTGATGCAATGTTACAACAAATATTATTAAGACCTGCTGAATACAGTGTAATAGCGACCTTAAATTTGAACGGGGACTATATATCTGATGCCTTAGCTGCACAAGTTGGTGGTATTGGTATTGCACCAGGCGCGAATATGAATGACGACATTGCCATCTTTGAAGCAACGCATGGCACAGCACCAAAATATGCCGGCTTGAATAAGGTCAACCCAGGCTCTGTTATTTTGTCAGCTGAAATGATGTTAAGACATATGGGCTGGGTTGAAGCGGCTGACTTACTACTTAAAGGAATGTCGGGAGCTATTAATGCAAAAACAGTTACTTATGATTTCGAACGCTTGATGGACGGTGCGACCTTAGTCACCTGTTCAGAATTTGGCGATTGCATTATCGACCATATGTAACCCGCTAAGATGCTCAGTCGGGTAGTGCGCGACTGAGCATCTTTTAATGGAATTTTAGAATTTAAAGCTTGTTAAAAGCTTTCAATCTACAGAGATGTTATTCGACGTTAAGTGATAGATGCTAATGCTTATTTTACTGTATGTAGCAGACCTTCATACTGACTCACGAATTAATCGTTTAGAAATATCATCTATCATAGGTATAGGATCGTAATGTACAAAGGACAGCTCAAAAGCTGGAAAGACGATAAAGGCTTTGGATTCATTGAATCGAGTGAACTTAATCAAGATACGTTTATTCATATATCCTCACTAAAAAGCATGAGTAGAAAGCCTAAAGTAGGCGACTTCATCTACTTTGATATAGAAAAGCAAGCCACGGGTAAAACCAAAGCCATTAATTGTCGTATTGAAGGTGTTGCAGCTAAAGTCATTCAAAGACATAAACCGCGTATTCATAGAAGTACTTCAGCGCCTAAAAATAAACTTATCTTAATACTTGTGTTCATCGGTATTGGCGCTTTTGTATTTCAACGATTAGGGTTAGCGCCTTCAAGTTCAGCGCCACAACATTCAATATCACCACCGAGCCATTCATTACCGGTCAGTTCTTTTTCAAGTGAAAATTCACAGTTTGCATGTGATGGTAGGCAACACTGTAGCCAAATGACCTCGCGCTCAGAAGCCGAGTATTTTACACAGCATTGTCCAAACACGAAAATGGATGGTGATGGAGACGGTATTCCTTGTGAAAATGATTCACGCTTTTAAATCTTTTCAATGGTAGGTTCTTACCATGGGCCAATGAAAATAGTCTACAACGACCACAAAGCCTGAACAATGAGGATGCGAATAAAATATAAATCTATTTTAGCTAGCGGGAATATGGAATAATTTGTTATTCGGCTATCGACTTATTCAAAATGTTCTAAAAGGAACTAAAATACCATGTGGGCTATTACCAACACATCAAACAATCTTAAATTTTACTGCTTTGAAAATAAAGAGTTCATGAGTGTGGCTACGCTTAAGTACAAACTTGATAAGTTTGGCTATGTTGACAAGGAACTAGAGGATCATAACGTTGTGCTACAAGCATTAGATTCTGCTGGTATTCGTGTTTTTATTGATAGAAAAGAAGCGAAAGCACATATTACAAGCGAGAAAATAACGGGCTTTAAATACTTAGAACTAAATTGAAAAAAATTGTTAAACCAGTTTAAGCGATATTGACCCTGTCATAGATTTTTTGTAACTGCCTGTTTTAAATAAAGTCCTTTAAATGGTCTTGAATCAAATCATAAATCGATTCAAGACCGTTTTTCCTATTTCTAATAGGCATACTCGAATGAGACCCGCCTGTGACATAAGTCTATTTATTTTTCAATGTTGGCCAAAGAAAGGGAGTGGGCTTTTTGGAGGTCGTTTCTGATGCTGTTTTCTGGGCGAGTATCCCCCTGATTAATTTCCCTGTTTCTTTATGCTTACTACAAAATGTTTTTAGGTATAAAATTTCAACTCTACTACGTGCCCAAGGAGTTGTGCGCAAAAATTTTAAACTTGATTTAAGACGCGGCTTATTGGTGAAACAACGAATGTTAAGTAGCTCACCCATTTTATCCCAACCAATTTTCTTCTCCAGTTCGGTTAGGATCTGTTCAAGTTTCACCCCATGTAGCGGATCATTACTTTCATTCATAGTCTGCCTAAAATCAAAAATAGCATTGTAACAAGTTTTCTAAATATTGACAGAATTGATAGATGATACTTAGTCAGTAAACCGGCTTTTGATAAATATATAGACTTATTGGCAATCGATACAAGCGATAGCGTCATAATCATTAAACTAAAAAGAAATAAAACGTCACGAGATATTGTAGCTCAAGTAATCGATTATGCTTCTGGGTTCGTAGATATAGATCTCAGTAAACTGGTTGATATATGGTGAATAAAGCCAAAAGCGCCTATTAAAATAACAACGTTTGGATAGGGCGTTTAAGTATCAATTTGGGGCTGATGCAATGAAGTCTGATTAAATAATGCCGGTCATCAACTTTGATATTCTAACACCTTAAACATTGTAGAAGCTGGTGGTTGTGTTTGGATCAATATCCGGGTACTGGTTACGTTGGTGTTGCAGAAGTTATCAGTGATATACGTAGAGCTGATAAATATCAATTTAGGGACTTTAACAATAAAACACTTAACGAGTTAACCACTCAAGAAATTATCCAGCTTTTGAGAGCTTAGTTGATTATAATGCAGAATACTTAGTTCCAGTTAAATGGCATAATAGTAAATCAATTAAAACTGTTTTTAGTGAAACAGGCTTATGTGGTAATTAAAATTCTGTTTGTAAACCGACAACACCGAAATGGAGCCATACCATTGAGAGATTAAAAACAGACTTTAAATTGAATAAAATTACATCATTGAACGTGACACTACGTCAAAATTAACAAGGTAAGCCTCACAATTAAACATTTCATGCACGTAGCGCACAGTAAGAAAGAGTGATAATTATTATTAAGAATACAAAGAAGCGAACATAAATTTGATCCAGCGTTATATTTGCAAACTAGTTTTACATGAAACATTAATGCAGGCCGCTAAATAGATGAGATCACGTTTACAAGCATTGATTGAGTCGTTCTAGTGGTAAGCTTTGAGTAACACAGTTACAGGGAGCACTTCCCTATATTCTACATAGCCCACTATGTCCGATACTCTTCAGTATTGGACATAGTGAGTATAATGGTTTAGACTGCCTTTATATGTACTATCTACTTGGTTTTCAAAATAATGTTGTTAAATAAACCTGTTCCTTTATATCCACCATACATTGATTTGTGTGATTTTGATTTTGATGACTACCCAGAGTTAGATAAAATATTCTCATCAAATGAACCTTGGTGGCTTGAACAATTTGATTGGGGGAAAGTTTTCCTTACTTATATAGGTAGAAATAAATCTACACATACTTATGACCGATTTAGAAATGACGTTGAACGTTTTCTTTTGTGGTCATTTATTGAAAAGAAAAAACCAATAGATCAATTACGTAAATCAGACTTACTTGAATATGCTGACTTTTGTTGGCAGCCACCAGTTACTTGGATTGGTACATCAAATCAAGAACGTTTCAAAATATCCAATGGTTATTCCTTAGCTAATGAACTTTGGTTCCCATATAAAATCCAAGCACCTAAAAGTCTAAAATCTGAATATATCATCGATAAGAAAAAATATCGTCCATCACAACAAACACTTTCATCAATGTTTACCGCAATTATCGTTTTCTACAACTATTTAATGGCTGAGGATTTTTGCATTGGTAATCCCGCACAAATAGCTAAAAAAGATTGCCGACATTTTATAATAGACTCTCAAGTTAAAGAAGTTAAACGGTTAACCGCTAGTCAATGGCAATATGTTTTAGATACAGCCGTTGAAATGGCTGATGAAAATCCACTATTTGAACGAAATTTATTTGTTATCTCTGCATTAAAAACCCTTTTTTTAAGGATTTCCGAACTATCGGAACGTGAAAATTGGTCACCTACAATGGGACACTTTTGGCAAGACGATGATGAAAATTGGTGGCTTAAAGTCTTTGGGAAAAGCCGTAAATTACGGGATATCACGGTTCCTCTTGATTTCTTACCTTTTTTAGAGCGTTACCGTTCTTCCCGTGGTTTATTAGGTTTGCCATCAAGTAATGAAAATTCAATTCTTGTTGAGAAAGTTCGTGGTCAAGGTGGTATGACATCTCGACATTTACGCCGTTTAGTTCAAAGTGTTTTCGATCAAGCACATGAAAACATGCGCAGATCTGAAGGTGAAAATAAGGCATTAAAATTGAAAGAAGCTTCTGCCCATTGGTTAAGGCATACCGGTGCAAGTATGGAAATTGAACGCGGGCGCCCTCTTAAGGATATTTCAGAAGATCTTGGTCATGCAAGCATGGCAACAACCGATACGGTATATGTTCAAAGTGAAAATAAGAAACGTGCGGAAAGTGGTAAAAAAAGACAGGTTAATTAACCCAACATTCATTTATTTGTATGACTTACTACCGACTTAATAAATGAATGTAGACCTTAATATATAGCGTTAAAATTTCTATTTAATCGGAAAAGCTTTTAACGCTAATGCGGGATCTAAACGCATATTAAACCAATTAATACGCCAATCTAAATGAGGACCTGTAGTTCTGCCACTAGAGCCTACGGCCGCGACGACTTGTCCTTTTTCAACATCATCCCCTTTCTTAACGTAAGATTTACTTAAATGTAAGAAGCTAGAAGTAATGCCATGGCCGTGGTCAATGATCATTGTACCACCAGAATAAAACATATCTGGCACGAACATCACCACAGTGCCAGATGCAGGTGCTTTGACTGGATCGCCAGTATTGCCGGCGTAATCTAAGCCAAAGTGTGGGCGTTTAGGTATACTATTAAAAACACGTTGGCTTCCATATACACCCGTGATAACACCTTTTATAGGAGCAATAAAACCTGCTGAAAAATAATTTTTATCGCTTAAGGTTTGTCTCGCTGCTCTGACGTCAATACCATCTTTTTTAGATCGGGCTACAGACTTGGGGTGTGGATTCATTATTTTTTTAGCAATGCCTTCAATACGTTGAATATTATATTCACGCTTTGTTGGCGTTAAGGTTTTTTGCTCTCTTTTACCATCTGGCTGAGTGATCACTAATTGATGAGGCTTAACATCATCTCGCCCGAAACCAAAAACATAATCGCCTTGCGTTGATAAAGGCAGCACTTTGCCATCGAACGTAACGATATTATTAATCGCTGTTTTACCTATAACTAAAGCGCCCTGCTTTATTTCCCCTGAAAGCTTAATTTCAGCCATCAGGTTTTGGCTAAATAATATACTGACTAAACAAAAAGCCACAAGCTGAATTTTTTTTATATCGATAATACTAAGCATTGGCAATAGCGCCTTTGCCTACACCCTCATAGGCGACTACGGTTATGTCTTTATTATTATCAGCAACTAATTGTCTAGCAATAAAATCAGCTAATAGCTCAACCGTAGAATCACAATCTACAACATCTAATACTTTGCTTTCAACCGCAATATCAAAACGCCCCTGTGGCGCGGTATAAGAAAAATAATGGTGATCGGGAGTCAAATTGCTATAAGCAAATGCCGACAGTTCGATATGTTGTCTTTCAACTCGGTCGACTTCTGAAGCAATATAAATATCTTCCCAACGCAAACACCACGCCTTTTCTAATTGCGCAACACGCTCACCGTTTTGTAAGATATTAATTGTAGAGCGGTGACCATGAGCAATACGCTGACAATTGCCGTCATGTAATTTTAACCCATGCGTGTAATGATAATAATCACCACTGATATTCTCTGGTCGCAGTGTTAATTTCAGCCCTTGAACATTTTGTGGTAATTGCTCTAAAATAATCGCGGTTAAATGCTTAGTCACTGAAGCTATATCAATAGTATCAGTGGCTATTTTTGCAAAAGCACAATGTGGAGACTGTAAATAATAATTGGCACGTTCAGTGGTTAAGTCAACGTATTCATGTTCGTTATGATGTGAGGAATCTGTAACAGTGATACAGGCGTTTTTCATCGGTAATAGTAATTTATGATCAACAGCATCATCAATAATTGCTTTAATTTGTTTTTTAACAACAGCAAAATCAAGTACCATGCTCATTTCATTGAGTGCACCATTAAGTAGTACATCGACAATCCAACTCTCACCTACAATACCGCGTTGTGGACAGCAGTATGAAAAATCAATGACCGTTAAATCATTTACAAATAATTGCATTATTACTTCCTATTTAGAGCGCGTCTTTTACTTGCCAAGCGATGGTATCATTTGCGCGAATAGGCACAACAACATCTTGACCGAATGATAAAGTGGCAGGGACATGCCATTCAACTTTTTCTAAGGTTATTTTATCATCGTTCACGGGCAAATTATAAAAGGCTGGGCCGTGTAAACTTGCAAAACCTTCTAATTTGTCCAAAGCCCCTACTTCTTCAAATACCTCTGCGTAAAGTTCAATGGCAGCATGTGATGTATAACACCCAGCACAACCACAATCAGATTCTTTGGCATGTTGGGGATGAGGAGCAGAATCTGTGCCTAAGAAAAACTTAGCACTGCCACCAGTTGCAGCTTCAATTAATGCGTGTTGATGAATATTACGTTTCAAAATAGGTAAACAGAAGTAATGAGGACGCATCCCCCCCACTAACATATCATTACGGTTAAATAACAAGTGATGAACGGTTATGGTCGCCGCAACGTTGTCACTGGCTTGTTGCACAAATTCAACCGCATTTTTAGTGGTTATGTGTTCTAAAACAATTTTTAAATCACGATATTTAGCCACTAAAGGTTTTAATATCGTATCGATAAATACCGCTTCGCGATCAAATATATCAATATGATTGTCAGTGACTTCACCATGAACTAATAAAGGCATGCCCACTTCTTGCATTGCGGCTAAAACGTCAGCAATATTATCAACATTCGTCACACCCGAAGATGAATTGGTGGTTGCTCCAGCAGGATATAGCTTAGCAGCAAAAACAATACCCGTAGCTTTAGCGTCTTTTATTTCTTGAGGTGTTGTTTTATCTGTTAAGTACAACACCATTAAAGGTTGAAATTGTTTGCTTTTACTGGAGTTATTGGTGTTAGCGGCCAAAATTCGTTGATGATATTGCGTCGCTAGTTCAGCATTTGTTACGGGTGGCACTAAATTTGGCATAACAATAGCGCGCCCAAAATAACGGCTAGTGTCAGGCACTGTGGTCGTTAATGCTTCGCCATCGCGTAAATGTACATGCCAATCGTCTGGGCGAGTAATGGTTAATGTTGTCATTTTCATACCTATCAATTTATTTGCTAATTTAAAATTCTGTATTTTCAGATTGCTGCGATTCTTGTTCATTTTTATCAGCCGTTTGTAATAACGCTAATAATTGATCTTTTAAATTTGGTGGTACTTTGTAAATAGTAAGACTGTCATTCGCTGCATTATAAACGACATCTTCACCAAAATGGCTACGTTCAAAACTTAAGCTAATACCATTGCCATAACCGGAATATTTAGTCACTTTATTAACAACGGTTTGGTCATGCGGAAAAGAGGCTTCAAGTGGGTAAGATTGCTCTTGGCAAAATTGATGAAAATCTTGACTTGCCCCTTCTTGTTTAATCACTTGTCCTATTTCTTGAATCGAAACATCTTGTGCCGCGCTTTTCTGCTCTTTACAATAATTGAGCAATTCCTTACGGGTATTTTGTTTTTCTGTCGCATCAAGTTGATTAACCGAAACATAATCTTCAACGGCTTGTACTAATGTTTGTGTTTGTTCTTTTGAATTTAAACCTTCTTCACAGCCTAAAAAGTCTAAGAAAAAATCAGAAACAACGCGACCTGCTCGGCCTTTAATAAACGAAACGTACTTATTACCTTGTTCGTTATCTTTATAATCGAATAAATCAATGCGAGCTGCTAATTGCATACGCGCAGTATCGAGGTGTTTGTCAGCAGAGATATTTAATTCTCCATCGACAGAATAATGCTCTGAAACAGGAATAACCGTCGCGAGTAAGTAACGCCCACCCATATATTCATAGTGACAAACAACAAGATATCCAGTTTCTGCCAAATTATATTTTTCTAATTCATTTTTTAATAAATTTGCTGCTTGGCAACTAAAAGCATAAAAACTTTGTGCATCCGCTAAATAACTTTCCATAATATCAACAAAGCGAGCAGTATCTCCTGCAGCCGGCATTGACGAAAAGTGCCCGTAGGCCTTACTTGCTTTAGCGTTGTAGATTTTATGTAAGCCATCAACAAAGTTTTCAATCTTGCTGCTAAATTCGATGGATTCTGGCCCTAAACGCAGCACAACTTCACCGGTTTCTTCTTTTTTAGTTAAAAAATGTAGGGCAATGTTTGAAATAATTAAGCTCATAGTTAAAGGCCAGTTTTATATTGTTCAGGCATTTGATAAACTTGTATAAATCTATCAAGCAACCTATTAAGTATTTTAAGATGCCTATTGTATCCAAGTATTCCAACGAACGTGTAGAAAAAATTATCCAAAGCTTACATGATGTTTTAGTTAATGAGTCTGCAACCCCTGATCTAGCGCTGATGTGCTTAGGAAATACCTTAACAGAAATTATTAATAAAAATATTCCTGAAGCTAAAAGAGCTGAAATTGTAACCAATTTCACTAACGCTTTACGAAAATCAGTCCAATAATTACCTATTAATTTTAAAAATATAAACCTGATAAACTAAAATAATAAGAGAATGATAATTACCTATGGTTGCATTTGACTCAAAAACGTATAGCAAGCGTCTGTTACACCTAATTAGTTGGAGCCATTGGTTCACTTTTTTTAATATAATTGCTGCTATTGGACTATCGTCCTTTTATATTTTTAGTGAAGGCGGCCCAGAAACATTACTGGGCCAGTTTTATTTGGTCACTACCTGGTTTAGTCATATGGGTTTCTTAACCTTTATGACCTTCGTTTTAATACTGTTCCCGATCACCTTAATATTTCCACATACTCGGTTTATCAGAGCAACAGCTTCTGTCGTGTTCACCATACAATTATTGGTCTTGTTACTTGATGCTTATATCTATAATAGTTTAGGCTATCATTTAAATGCCTCTTCAAGTGCACAAATTTTTGACTTGATTACCACGCAAATACATCACAACAGTCGTATGTTTTGGTTTGCCAGTATCTTGTTAACACTGGTTATCTTTGCCTTTGAATTAACAATGAGTAATTACGCTTGGAAACATCTACGAGATTTACAAAAAGTTGTCTTTGCCAAATTTGTTGTTATTGGTTTAGTCAGTTCTTTTTTCTTTAGCCACCTTATACATATTTGGGCCGATGCTAATTTAGAATATGATATTTTAAGACAAGATACGGTTTTACCTTTATCTTATCCTGCAACGGCCAAAACATTGCTAACAAAATATGGCCTGTTTGACAGAGAAGCCTATATCGAGCGCACCACTAGCCCACTGGCATTTACCAATGAAATTCCACAATATCCGTTATTAAGTGACGAATGTTCAGCTGAATTACCCATACAACAATCAGTCTTTATGGTGGTTAACGATGAAATGTTGACCGATAAACAGATTAAGCAGTTTAAGCAAAGAAACACCCAAAACGAATTAACATTAGAACATCATATTGATAACGCGTTACCTAACAGCGCTTGGTTCAATCTGTTTTATAGCTTACCCAGTATTTACCAAGACGGACTCGTCAAGCAGAATGCGATTCCATTATTGTTTCAATTATTAGCAAGCAATAAACTTGCAACCACCTACACATTGATCCATGGTAAAGACAGTAAAAATGATGAAGGATCGCAACAATCATACGGTTTTGAACACTTGTTTAACGAGAAAAGCTCACTTAATAATATTTCAACGTTAGTCTTTGCTGAAAAGCTAAATAACATCTCTGACGGTTTACACTTGTTCTATTTTGCAGACAGTAATAGTTATCAGTTTGAATTATTTATGGATGCTTTGCTCTTAGCGCAAAAAGCAAAACAAATTAAAGATATTATCTGGATAACGTCGGTGGGTAATGCATCAAAAGCGACAAGTTTATCGATTAAACCTTCACTCCTTATTTTACCTGACAGTAAGAGTAAAACAGTTAGCCATTTAACCAGCCATATGGACATTCAACCAACATTGATGAATCGCTGGTTAAATTGCGATCTTAATGAACAAGCTTACAGTAATGGCAAAGACTTATTGAAATTAGCGAAAGACCGCATTATTGCTAACACGATGGACGATGGCATGATGGTCTTTAGTAAAGACAAATCAGTGTTTATTGATCAAAACGGTAACTTTCAAAGCTATTCACGTCAACTAGCTGCACCGATAATGGTTAACTCAGACTTCCCATTAATGATTGATGGGGTGAATTTTATTAAGCAATTTAGCCAACAGACGAATAAGTTGAGTAATAAATAATCGAACGCATTAATTTTCGTTACTTTATATTGCAATCACTGATTAAACCATTATTATACAAGCAGTAAATTTATTAACCCTCTTAAAGTTTACTGTTTCGGGGTATAGCGCAGCTTGGTAGCGCGTGCGTCTGGGGGACGTGAGGTCGCAAGTTCGAATCTTGCTACTCCGACCACATTTAGTAATATTAAAGCCCTGTTTACACAGGGCTTTTTTTTATTTCAGTTTGAGAAATATAATAACTTTTTAATTCCCACCTTTCAAAGCTATATTCATGCGTGAACTTAGTAAGCTGTTAGCTGCCCTACTTAAAATTCTTGTTAAGTTTTTAGTTTATAATTTGAGAAAAATAGTCATCAAGAGAAATAGAAGAATGTCTTGTTTCAGGGGTTTTTCCAAGATTTGAACCAGACTTTTGACCAAAATATAATCGTTCACTATCAATATAAATTAAAGTATAACGCGGAGGTGGATTGGTCTTATCTGAACTAAAAATAAAAGTCTCATTTAGGCCGTAAGCTTCAATGCTCTCTTCACTTATAATTTTATCTGTAATTTCAAGTCTTGAGATATCAGTAGTGTTAAACATCATTGAAGCACATGCTGTATCACTTGGTCGGAAAAATTCTGTTATATAAGTAGACTTCATCGAAGAATCTATACGTAACCTAATGTTGATGTACCATGAAACTGGTGAGCCGTCAGTGGACAATTTATCATAAGGAAAACATTCTTTTTTCCAAGATGTATACGATAAATTTGCTATAAGGTCTTGATTTGACTTTTCAGTAGTAACATCTCCTTCAGAACCACCACAAGAGAATAAAACCATTGACGCTAGAGCAATGGTAATCGATATATTTTTCATTTGTACTCCATATTCTGATAAACGCTAACGCCCTATTAAGTGGCGAAAAAGTAATGACTAAAATTGCGAAGCACGAAGCTAGGCACGGTCATTTGTCCTGGTTGAAATTATTATGTGTTAATTAGAAAAAAAGCACTTACAAAACATATTGTTGAGATTAGAATGCCAAAAAATGGGATTTTAAACCAGTAATCTTTTGCTATAATCAAATATGAAATTCCAATAATAGAAGGTAATACACCAAACCAACTATTATTAACAATAAATTGGATGTGTGAAAAACCTAAAGGAATGTAAATGGCGGCAAAAAGTATTGCGCCTATACTATGACTAGCGTTGAAACCAACCCAAGCACGCCAAACAGTTGTTTCTTTGGTTATTTTTGTTGTGGAGCTTTTCATTACGGCCATTACATCAGGGTTGTGCGGATGAAACTTGTCAGTAAATAAAGTATAAATTAAATGTACAAAACCCAGTAATCCGAATATTGCAGCACCTACGATGAATAATACTTGTGATAACACGCCTAACTCCTTTTAAATATATAACACCATATTAAGTGGAAAAATAATTGGCTAAAATGTGTGAGGAACGCAGCCCAGCCAACTACTTTTCTCCGTTTGAGTCACTTGCTAACATTTAGTTAAAAACACCAAGCTCATTACAAAATGTTAAACTGCATTGATGAGAGTGATAAGTAAAAAGCTACCGCAACACTTAGACACAAAACGTAACAGATAAGCAATAACATTTAACAATATAATTACAAAAAAAGAAAGCAAACACCACAAGAACGATTCAGAACTAGTGTTGCCTGCTTGAATCGCTCGTATAGATAATACATCCATCTTTTTTGTTCTTTTAAAAACAAGTTTAGGTCAAGTGAAGCCAAAGCTATAGCAGCAACTAAAGCCTTTTTATACAGTAGTTTGATTGAACAAAGACTCCTCTATTGAGAGACCCATAACAAGATTGAACACCGTATAAAACTCCAAGCACTAAACTCGGATAGTCAGCTGGGCCTTGAATCCGAAGAGTAAGACAGGTGTAGCTAATGATGAATAGCATCAATAATTAAAATGAAATTAATATTGGTGTTGATACAGGGAAAACTCCCTCGACATTGACCTACGCCCTTACACATTTATTTCGTTGTTCCTAATGATGAAAGCAGCCCTTAATCATGGCCTGTGCAAGAATGGTAAAGGTTTATAACGTAAACTAAGCAAAACTTAATGCATCGACATGACCATAATACACAAAATTAATAGTTAACGAAAATAACACTGACAAGCCAATATAAGATATGTCAGGTGCTTGCTCTTTAGACGTAACTCAATAAAAAACAATTATAATTATCAGATAATACGCCTGAATATACAGCAATGCTACCTAGACATAATCGCCCTATTCATTCTTACTTTGAAGATAAATGCCTACCTCTGATTAATATCAACTGTAAAAGCGTGATCAATAAAGACAAAAAATCATCTGTAAAAATATTCAATTGGCTTTAAAACACTCGGTAAGAACCTAGGCAAGCGGAAGTGAATAGAGTGTTTTCGTTGCTTGAAGTTACCGTATAAATCATCTGGTATTTAGTCAAGTCTGCAAAATGCCGCCTAATAGTTAGAAAGTGCTTCCTCTGTCATTAATAAGCTATACTTCAAAAAAAAGTAATAAAGTTCGGTTTGATTTTTAATAGAGTCAATGGAGAAGTCCACATAAAAGGGTAACCAGATGAAAGGAATTGTTTTAATTAAATTTAATGAATTTATTGTAGAACGTTGGGGAGAATTTTTTTGGGATGACTTGTTGACAGCAGCTAACTTACCGAGTGAAGGAGCATTCACTTCAACTATTATTTATGATAATCAAGAATTAATGATTCTCTTTAGATTAATAAAAAAGAAAAAAAATATTTCCATCAAAAGAATTCAACAGGCTTTTGGCCATTTTTTCTTTAGCGCTATTTACCCTCATATTCCAGCCAGCGCAAACACAGACAAGATAAAAGATGTTTTTGAATTCTTACATAAGGTACAAAACTTAATTCATAGTGAAGTTAAAAAATTCGAACCAGAGGCTTTATTACCAGAATTTATATTTATTGACGAGACACCTACGACATTAATTTTTCACTACAAATCAAATCGTCAACTGTGTTATTTTTGTGAGGGGTTAGTTCATGGCTTAGCTGAACATACTGGCCAAAGTGTCAACGTCTGTCAGATTGAATGTGAGCATGAAGGTCAACAACGTTGTTTAATAAAGGTTGAAAAATTATGAAAGACGCTTTGGAGTCCCTGAGAAAACAATTAGCTGTTTATGAACGTAAAGCACAAAGAGAGAGGAAGGCAAGATGTTTAGCTGAGCAGCAACTTGAAAATTACTCAAGAGAACTCTACGAGACCAATCAGTCTTTGCAAGCGTCTTTAGTTAACGCTAAAAAAAAACAGGCCGAACTAGAGTTTCTTGCTAAAGCATCTGATGATGTTATTTCCAAACTATCGATGACAGAGCTAATGTTAAATACGGTTGAGTTAACAGGCAATTTTTTCTCGGCAGAATATGGTTTTTTCCTCGTGACTAAATTGGGCTCAACCGTAGATTTTAATAATACTCAACTTTGGAATAAGGAGACTGGGTGGTCACTCAATCAAGAATTTCTCTTAGCATACATGGAGTATTTACCACTAGCTCAAGATGCCGTTTATCAGTCTTGGTCTGTGGTACCAATCCCCCTAAAAGAGAAAGGACAGTTAGCAGGATTTAACTGGCTCGTTTATTTTAATATTCAATTACACAATGAGCAAAAAGTGTGGATTACATTTTTGAGTCGTGCCGAATATTTAGACAAAGAATCGTTATTTGTCTTAGATACTGCCAAAGGACACTTACTCAGTAGTATTAGGCGCAGATTAAATGATGTTCAAATGATTGAAAATAAAAGTAAATTAAATGATAGTGTTACAAGTTTAGAAAGGGCTAAAGGCCAATTAATGCAGTATGAAAAAATGGCATTACTTGGTCAACTTTCAGCGGGGGTGGCCCATGAAATTAACAACCCTATTGCTTTCATTCGCTCCAATATGGAAATATTACTTGATGACTTAAAAGTATACAATGCACTATACCGGGATATTAAGCATCACCTGTCTGAGCATCATTCATTAAATCTGGAGTCTTTTGAACAATTCATCAGCGAAGCTGATATTGATTACATTGCCACTGATGCCTTTAGTTTACTGCGATCAAATATTGATGGCATTGATAGAGTAAGAGACATAGTTGATAGCCTAAAAACCTTTTCACATAGCGGAAAGACCGCATTTTGTGAAATGTCTATTGTTGGCTGCATTGAAGGTGCTCTCAAAGTTTCTTCTCTAAGGTACAACCATAACATTGAAAATGAACTAACCGATTACCTGCCCTTTATCATGGGTAATAAGGGGCAACTGCAGCAAGTATTTGTTAATCTTTTTGTCAATGCGTCTTATGCAATGGATAATGATGGCGTCTTAAGTATAACGGGCAGGGAAACTGATGATTCGTTGATTATTAGGGTCTCTGATACAGGGAGTGGCATGGACAAAAAAATTCTCAAACAGCTTTTTACACCGTTCTTTACGACCAAACCTGTGGGAGAAGGAACTGGATTGGGCTTATCTGTTTCTTTTGCAATTATTGAGGCCCATGATGCAACAATAACCGTCAAGTCTATTGAAGGTGTAGGAACAACTTTTGAAATATCTTTTATAAAAATGTCAGTCAAATAAAAATCCCACCTTTTTATTAATGGCAATTTATCTCAGATAAAATAAAAAATGGTCGGCGTTTGACCAACTTTCTATAGTTAATCAATATTTTTGCTTCATATCAAACGTACTATCGAGGGGATTAAATTTACTAACTAACTATTTTGTTGTTCGCGTATCTTATATAATTGACATTTATTCACCGTCAACACGAACCTCATTATTAGTTGGTTTCATGTTGACTAGCATTTAAAATTATTTTCGCCTTATTCCACTTGAAAAAAATGGCTTATGTATTCTGTATTATCTAATTCAATAATGACTTTATTGTTCTCACTTTGTATGTTCAGCTCAAGCAAAACCCTTTTGACTGAACTTGAGAGCTCTAACGTTTGGTAAACACGCCCATATTCATCTGAGCGCACAACACCTATTAGCGATTTTTGTTCGAGTCGTTGATCATACAGGTCTAAAACCTCTTCCGGTATATTCGAAATAAGCGCAATTGCCCCAGCAACAGGGTTCCCATTTATGTCAACTACTGATATATCTACGGTCATCAGTTTAAACGTATCAAAACGAAACTCAGGTTCAACATATAGCTCTTTTGAACGACCCGCATTTGTATCAAGTTTTCCAGCCATTGGCTGATGATCCTGTCGTGTATTTTCATTGGCGTCAGCAGGTAAAAATAAAGCCAAAAACAGTATAATCAATACAAGTCCAATGGTAGTTGGCCTTAAAACATACCTTTTATTTAACAATAAATTATTCATTTTCTTTATCCTTTTATGGGTTAATTATTGTGGGAACATAAAAGTGGCTTGTACGATTACTGGTTTTATACCACGCCGTTGCCAAACCTCCTGAACTTTCAACCCACTCTTCATAATCGGGATAAGCCCACAACACATCGATATATTCACGGGGGTAAGCCCAGTTATCACTGATTTTTAAACCCCAGGGTAAATTATTCGTAGATCTAAAGTATCGTTCTTGACTAACATCAGAAGTGTCGTCGGCGGTTCCAAAACGAGCAAAGTTAAACCAGTCTGTTGGCGCATAGCCCGGCATATGAATTTCCAGGGTACGATCATTTGAACGATAGATAAAAAAATCGATTACAGAATGATTCAAAGACAGTAAACCATTGGTAAACCTTAGGTCAAAAGTAAATTCGACAGGGGCAAATTCAGCACAGTTTTTGTTCGTATTAAACAACGAACATTGGCCAGTTTCACCCGTATCAGTAAAGACTTTACTATTACCCCATAAAGAGATAACTGCATCTGACTGATTTGACTCTGTTTTTTTATCATAAGTGATATTATTTATCTGAAAGTTGGCATATTCAACTTGCGACGCTGGAATGTCGACTAACCTGAGCGCAAATCCATTAGCGTTTGATCCGCCACGAGCGGATATAAAACCCTGAATAATGAAACCACTGACGAGACCTGAAGCATCATAAGTTGTCTGAAAGCGCTCTTTGACAACCAAATCGTTAAAGTCGTAATCGCCAAGTTTTGGCCAATTATCCTCATAAGCAAGGGTCACAAACTCCGTTTGACTGGGGAAATATGTACTGTATGCACGTCGATAATCTTCTGGAAATTCATCCAAGGAGTCAATTAAACCATCTGCATCACTATCGTTAACGTCAGGCACCTTGGTAAGGGATTCGTTATGTATCGCGGTTCCTGGGCTTGTTTTAATGCTAAATACCGCATCATTAAAATCATTATCTCCCCATGTTCCCGGTAAATCTTCAAAACCCAAAATCACTTCGCCCACCTCTTCATCATAAAGTAGCACCGTATGTTGACGTAAAGTAGGATCCTCTTCTGGATTAAGATATTGTAATGAGTAGTAGTAAGGGATTTCTTCTGTTCTTACGCCAGTATAATAATCAAAGCCATTAGCCGCAATCAAAAATCCTATGCTGGTACCCGCAGGAAAAGTGCCCAAACTTAATCGATGGCCACTGGCCATATGAGGAAACGATAAATTTGGGAAAATAATAGTTTCCATTACTTCGGCGCTGGATTGTGGCGGATTGTCCCGATCAAAAGTGAAAAAACCAAAGGCATTTTTATAGTCCGTTCCTTCGTGAACAAAAGTAACAAATACTTCACCTTCCTCATCTAGATCGACTATTGACCCACAATCATCAGTTAAAAAAGCTTCATTTAACTCACTTTCTGGCAGTGCATTATTGATACGAGCAAAGAAGTCCGTGGTGTATTCACTGGCACTCCACAATAAATTATCTGGCTTACCAATATTTTGATTATATCCAATAGGCCAAGGTTGTCCAGACAGAAATTGCCAAACATAATCGCCATTTTCTTGCTCTGTGGCTAAGGTAGAATAACTCAGTAGTATTAATATACTGATAAAACTAAAGCTGAATTGTTTTTTCATAATATTGCTTCCTGATCCTGTAACTAATCTTAAGTGGTCCATCGAGATGGTGGTTGTATCCGGATTACCAAGAATACAATGCTAACATCAAGCCAAGTTTTACATCCCCCTATAAAGCAACTGCTCAGGTGCTTTATAGCTTGTCATAAAGAAAAAATATTGATATTTTTTGCAATTTGCATCGCAAAAAAAGATATTTTATCAATTCGCAGAGAGAAAGCGCCAATTTCAACCTGGTATTATATGGATTGGTTCTTGCTAATAGTTATTACCTGATTGTTAATCAAAATAATAGGCAACGAATATGCAAAATAAAACATTGATCTTTAGTATTGCCCTAAACGGTTATCAGTGGTTGTACCGTGATTGTATAAGTTCACAGCGAGCATATGCAAAGCATTATGGCTATGAGTATAGGGTGATCTGTCGTCCTTATTTCACTTCTATGGGTGTCGAATGTTGTTGGTTAAAGTTAACCGTAATGCTTGAAGCGTTAAAGGCAGGATATAACACGGTATTATTTGTCGATGCTGATGCTTATATTAAGACAAGTGCATATCAACTTGAATCACTACTTCGGCCAAATAAATATTTATACCTTGCTAAGAGCTATAGCGGACGTTTTAACTCTGGTGTGATCTTGGTTAAAAATCATTATAAAATACAACAATGGTTAGTAGACGTTATCTCGGCTAGACACCTCTCAGTATTACCTGAACATGATGTTGGCTGGGGGGAAAATGGACATATTATTGAGCACACCCAAAATTGTCAATTTGTCTGTACACTTAATAGACGTTGGAACAACACCTACGATATACATTTATCTGATTATATAAGACATTTTAGTTTTGGCCCCCTACGTCAAAATTTTTTTCTTAATCTTAGCCACAAACTGCTTGGACGAGGTACCAGAATACTCACTATATTACAGGAATATGCCCAGACATTGTATCTGCTAAATGACCATCAAGATCCCTTAATAAAACTGACCAAATCTGCACTGCATACTACCGATTTTTTTTCTAAAACTGATGATACCTGATTATTTATTTAAGATTTTTCATTTTAATAATATTTTCAAGTTGCATATCCAAAACGATAATTAAAATTATAAAATCATCCTCACAAATAAATAAACAATAAAAACAATGACTTATTATTATAAAAGTTGGCATGATTTAAGCTGCACTACTTATGATAAATTGATAAGGACAACCACCGGTTCTACTTAACCCTAATATTTCTAGTTTGCGGAGAAAAAAATGTCATCTAAATTTATACAAATAATGTTCAAGCCGAAGAATATAGAAATAAAGCAATCACAAGATAAGCTCTATAAGGGATGTGAATTTAACCGAGTCATTAGTACGTGTTTATTAGTACTATGTTTACCGATTATTGTTGTAAATACCGTGCTGGCACTTTTGCAAAAAAAATCAGTACTGCAACAAGTACGACATCAGGATTGTTTAAACCGAGTAGTCGACTATTATCATTTTAGTTCAGGTGTGATGAAAAATATAGCGGCATTAGGGGCGGTAGTTAGCAAACGTATTAGTTTATGTGGTATGCCAATAAATATCGAGCTGACCAGCAAAGATAAAGCCGCGTTGTCTCACTATAGACACATTCAAGCAGGTTTCTTTGATGCAATAACAGTGCATCAATCTGGTGGGTTGCATACTGTTGATAAAGTCGTTTTACTTGAAAAACAATTTTCAGGGACACGAACCAGTTACCTTTTACTGATATGTAGAGGGGTAATAAGTCAATTAATTTTTAGCAGGGAGAGTTCACACTTACATTGCCCTGAAAAATTTTCCCTTTTTGGGCTAAAAATTAATAACGATTACATGGCGGAGGCAATAAACTGGGTAATGACTAAACCCTTGGAGCCTACAATCAAACAAAGATGTAAAGTCAGTTTTTTTGTCAATGTAAATTCGGTTAACCTAGCGCATAAATCCCCAAAATTCAAAGTTCATATTAATCAAGCAGACCGTTGTTTTGCTGATGGTTTAGGCATGCGTATTGCTGCTAAAAAAATTGGAATACAGCTTAAAGATAATGTCAACGGCACTGATATGTTGCCACGGTTATGCAAGGCGGCTATTGCAAATAATGTATCAATTTATTTACTGGGTGGAAAACCTAATGTTGCCGAAACTACAGCCAAAAATCTTTGCGGGCAATATCCAGGGCTGCAAATTGCTGGCAGCGAACATGGTTATTTCGAGGCAAGCAGTTCTCTTAAAGTGATTGATAAAATCAATGGATCCAATGCAGACATTTTGCTCGTTGCAATGGGCTCTCCTGCGCAAGAAAAATGGCTCATTCAACATAAAAATCTCATTAATTGTCGGACGGCTCTGGCGGTTGGTGGTTTATTTGATTTTTACTCTGGAAAGATATCTCGTGCGCCACTATGGATGAGAGAGCTTGGCATGGAATGGGTATGGCGCCTTATTCAAGAGCCTAAAGTAAAGTTCACTCGTTACATTATAGGTAACCCTTTATTTTTAATTCGTACTTTTATACTTAATCAAGCAAGCTAAGGATATTAATGATGAATATTGACAATATATTTTATCTAGAGACGCCAGCGGAGCAAGACATTGCAACTAATTTCGACTTGCCTAGACAGGAGCAGACTTTGGGTAAACATCGTGGAATACCTTTGTTTATTCAAAGGTTAATAGCGCTAGTGGCATTAATCCTGTTGACGCCGATTTTACTCATTACCACCGTCATTATTTGTTTAGAAAGTAAGGGGAGCTTTTTATACAGTCAAGATCGTATCGGTAAATATGGTCGGCATTTCAGAATGTACAAATTTCGTTCAATGTATCTTAAAAGTGATCCAAACTACCAAGAACCTGATCCAAGTCAAAGTGATCGTGACGGTGTCTGTAAGAAGTACAAAAAGGACCCACGTATTACCACTATGGGCTGGTTCATCCGAAAATTTTCCATTGATGAACTACCACAGTTTTACAATATTATCATCGGTGATATGGTTTTAATCGGCCCTCGCCCTGCATTGTCAAATGAAGTCGATGAATATTCATACCTTGCCTTAGGCCGCCTTAATGGCTTACCAGGACTGTCTGGCTTATGGCAAGTATCTGGGCGAGCAGACACCAATTTTAAAACCCAAGTTAATCTCGATAAGAGTTACTTGTGGCAACAAAGTACCTTATTGGATATCAAGATCATACTGGCTACGATCCCCGTTGTCTTAAAAGCTCAAGGGGCTTATTAATTAATCGATAAAGAATTTACCAATAAAATAACCTACAAATAAGCGATATCAACATCGCTTATTCTACCCGATATCGCTATGAATTCACACTTTCCATATAATACTACAACCCAATAAAAATATTTCATTGGGTTTGTTGTTGCTCTAAACAATCATATTAAGAGCTTCTTAGCAGAACATCATCCCTTTTACTGTGTTTCGCAAATTAAAAACCATCCTTATAACGCCTCCCAAAATGCAAAAACAATTTGCAAGTAAAAGTAAAAGCCAAAAAAAACATATACTTATGTTTTTTTATTGTTGGCTTACTTAGTGCAATAAATATTTATCTGTAAGGATCCGTCCCAGTACCAATAAAGGGAATATTTCATGAAAAATATTTGGTTTAACTTAAACACCCTATTAAAGGCGATGTTAGTCGGTGCTTTATTAGGTGTCACTACCTTAAGTGGGTGTGCCAACAATGATAGCTTACAAGAAATAAGTAATCACTCTTCAGGCTTTTATGGCTCAATCAATGATCATGGAGAGCTATTCACTCAGCAAAGTATCCCAACCAAGGCTTTTGAAAGTCAATTAAATTGTACTGATAAAGATCAGTTTGCTGCACCACTGAATTACCGGGTAGACAAACCGATATTATCATCATCACCAAGCCAGACCCCCTTGCCTGCTAATATTAATCCCTCTCGTAATGCCTTACCTCTTAGCCCCGGAGATATGTTAGAAATTATGATGGAATATGGAGAAGGATTTAATGGTATCTATGTATTGGATAATTTTGGACTATTAACTCTACCAATACTCAATGCAATAGATGCATCTGGCATGTCGCCTAAGTACCTGTCTGAGCAGATCGAATTAGCACTCATTAAAGCTCATATTTTTCGCTCAGCGACTGCAACTGTAAACGTTAAAGTTCTCCACTTGGCGGCCATAGAAATTCCTGTAACAGGTGCTGTTTTCCAACCGGGAAGAGTCTTAATTAACGATAAAAGTGCAACAGAAAGAATGGACCAAAGAGTAAATGCTAGTGGTGATTACAGCAACAAAAGATTACTTTCAGAAGCGCTCCGAGCGGCATCAGGGATTCGACCTGATGCAAAACTAGACCAGATTATACTGATACGCCAAGGCTGGCAAATTGAAGTTGATTTAACCGGAATATTAACTGGTTTACCCGTAAAGGACTATCCCTTGATTGCAGGCGATCAAGTGATAGTACCTAGTACTGGATGTTTTCAATCTCACCTAGTGCGCCCCAGTCAAATAACCCCAAAGGGTTTTCGTGTGTTTATGTCTAACTTAATTGATTCTGCGCTAAGTAACTCCAGTGCAAACGTCACGAGTTATTCCACCAATCTGCCCTATGGAACTAAATTGCTCCAAGCTGCAGTCTCAGCAAATTGTGTTGGTGGAAAAGAATGGACTAATGCCTCACGTAAAGTCATGTTGGCGAGTATCAATCCAATGACAAATCAAACTCAGGTAATTGAGCGTTCGATAGAACAATTGGTCCGAGAAGCCAATCGTGATGAAATTAATCCTTACGTTATGCCTAATGATGCCATTGCTTGTTACGACTCTAGTGTAACCAATTTGCGTGATGTCGCACGAACTGTTTTAGATGTAATAACTCCATTTACCTTGTTATTTTAGGACGCTTTATGATGCAATATCCAATAGCCATTTTAACCCCTAGCAGCAGTTTTAGAGCTACAATTTATCGTTTTTTCAAGTGGCCTTATTTAACATTTACCTTAGGAGGTTATGTATTAATTATGCTCATCGTCTTTTTATATTTGGGCAAAGCGCCTGTTTATAAAAGTGAATTAGAATTAGTTTTACCAGGCACTGGCACCTCTTCCAGTGTCTCTATCGACAATGTTGGTCAGGTGGTATCAACTACCAGCGCACCTTTTTCGGGTGGTGGATATAACCCAAGAGTAAATTACAAAGAAATGCTATTAAGCCGCGGCGTATTAGCATTGGCTCGTGAAAAAATGTTTTTGTCGGAAATTGGCTATGGACTACCAAAGGTAAAGTTAACCGCCCAAACCTCCATTCTAGCTGTTAGCATCATAGGTATCAGTGCTAAACAAGCGAATGCAAAAGCTTGGGCGCTTTATCAAAGTTTACAAGAAGAATTAAATCGTCTGCGTGCCGATGAAATCAAACGTCGAGATGAGAGTACTCAGGGAGTGCTTGATGATTATCGGGTGAGGCTAAACGAGGCGCGCGCTAATATTTTACAGTTCCAAGAGGGCTCTTTTTTAGTCTCCCAAGATCAGTTCATGTTACTGGTGACCAGTTTACAAAGTATTAAAGAAAAACAGCTCTACCTAAAAGCCCAAGCCGCTAATCTTGGTGATTACAGTTATGGCTTGAGCGAAAGCTTAGGTGTATCGTCCACTTTAGCTGGTAAGGCTTTGTTATTGCAATCAGATGTTGAGTTTAGAGGTTTACTTAAAGAGCTTGATACCAGTACATCTCAACTTTTAGAGTATCAATCTCGCTGGGGAATCGGTCACCCCAAAGTGATTGCTGAACAACAGCGTTACGATGGGGCACGCGAAGCCTTGCTGCACAGAAGTAACGAATTAGCTGGTCCACATGCCGCAAATCTCTTCGCTCACTCTGATCTTGAAGTCAATCCAAAACGTGCCCAAATGTTTGCTGATTTAATTGAGGCTAAAGCTCGTCAACAAGGTACTCAGGCGGAAATAAATGACTTACAGCGCTCTGAATTGCAACTCAGTGATCAGTTAAAAATATTTGCCCGAGAGTCTGCAGTGCTAGATCAATTGCAGCGAAGATTTGATCTGGCTGAAGCTATTTTCACCTCTGCTGCAGCGAGATTAGAAGCAGGTAAAGCGGATGTTTTTGCTTCATATCCTGTCTTACAACTACTAACAGAACCGTCACTACCGACTAAAATAGACAGTCCCATTCCTGAGCTTGGAGTGGCTGCAGGTATAGTGGGTTTCATTTTCCTTACCTCAGGAGTAACAGTTTTATGGAATCGCAGGCGCATTATCAGGATACTTTTGAAAAGAAGCTAATAGTTGGGGCTTTGCTATTTACCTACCCAATATACGCTATTGGTGGTCTTTATATCACGGGCTCAGTTTTGGGTTGGACAGTGTTAGCTTTGGTTGCACTGAGGGCTTTTATTGAAGGTGAAAATTCTTTTACTGGTATTCCAGTACTAGTTTGGCTATGGATCATTGGGATGTTAGTGATGCTAATAAGTCTTTGGGTCGCACATGAACAATGGTCTTTAGGTAGCACTCAAACGATCAAAAGCACCGTTGGATGGACAAAAGGCTGGGCACTTTTGGGTTTGTTTCCAATGCTGGGGGCAATAGTCAAGCTTAAACCTGAAGTCTTAATAAGAGCGGTGTGCATCGTTGCCAAACATAGCGCTATATTTGGTGTTGTAACATGGTTACTTTACATGACTGGATTGCCAGGGAAATTATTTATCTCCCCCCTGCAAATTTTGGGCGGTTCAGGGGAGAATTTTTTTATGGTCAGTCTTTACCAAACCAATCCAGAGGTAGCTGCTGGACGTTGGCAATTTTTTGCACCTTGGGCTACTGCTGCCGGATTACTTAGCTGCCTTTTTGTTATTTTTTGTTTACAAGAAAAAGATAAAAACTACCGTAATTGGGGACTTACCGGCTGTATAGTGATGGCTTTATTGTCACAATCTCGTGCAGGCTGGGCTATTTTCATCGTAATTGTCCCAACATATATGCTTGCCAGCCAAGTTAACAAACCTTGGCTACTGATCGCTTTTGGACTGCTGTTGCCCATTATTTTACTCTTAGGTGAACCCTTATATGAATCAGTAATTAATATCTATCAACAAGTTAAAGAAGCACGCCCCGCATCCACTCGTGTGCGTGCTGCGCTTGAAAACCTTGCTATTCAGCGTTGGCGTGATGAAGCACCTATTTGGGGACATGGCATCGTTGAGTCAGGTCCAAAAATTGTTGAGTTTATGCCTATTGGTTCACATCACAGCTGGTATGGCTTACTCTTCGTTAAAGGACTTGTTGGTTTTTTTGCATTGGCCATCCCAATGATCTTGAGTACGTTATATCTATTGATTTTTGCCCATAGCAGCATTCAGGCTCGCTCGGCACTTTGTATGCTGTTGATTATTATCAGCTACAGTTTTTTTGAAAATCTTGAAATTTTGGCCTATTTATATTGGCCAGCGCTATTTTGGATCGGCATGGTACTTAAAAATCTTCAAGGCAGAGGTCAACATGTTTAAAAAATTCAATGCCTACCTCATGGGCTATTATGGGATGAATAATACCGGTGACGACGTTTTACTTTATACAAGCCGCTGGGCAATACATCATCTATTGGGATATCAAAGACACTTAGTGAGCAGCACTAGTAGCATTAGCTGTCCAGAATTTGGTGATATTTTGGCTTTTCCTTCGGCTAAATTTCGTGGTCACCATCGTCTGTTGCATTATAGAAATGCGTTGCTAAGTGAAAATATAATCTTTGGGGGGGGCTCGGTTTTACATAGTGAAAAGGACATCCAATTTAAACGACACCTAATTACATTAACCAACGGTAAATCAAGTCGTTGTGTTGGTGTAGGTATTGAGGCATTCGAATCTATTAAGGCAGAAAAAGCTTGTGCTAAATTTTTATCTGAATGTGGTTTTATTGGTGTACGAGATGCCAACAGTTTAGAAATAGCCAAGGCTATTGCACCAATGGCTAATGTAAAACTAACCTTTGATCTTGCGCCATTACTGTTATGTCATCAGTCCAATCGTCTCGTGGCAATAGAACGAAAAGGAGTGATGTTCAATTTTTGTCAACAGGCCGTAGACGCCTTCGGCCACACCAATGTTGATAATGAACATCGCCGCATCAAAACAGCCATTGAGGCTATTGAAAAAATCTGGCAGCAGACTCATGAAGATGTTTATCTCTTAGATTTCAATGGACATCCTGTTTTTGGTGACTTTCATGTACATCAGCAAATAATCCTTGGTTTACCCGACTATATCCCCGTGGTCCATATTCCCTATGATCCAAACCCATTTCGCGTATTACAGCGAATGGCTCGGTTTAAAGCAACCGTCTCGATGAGACTACACGCGGCGATAATGTCTTACTTGGCGAATACTCCCTCTATATCGATAATTTATCATACAAAGTGTAAGAGTTGGTGTGAGCAGGTTGGGGTTCCTGAGCAATATCAATTTGACGCGGTAGAACTTTGTCCTAAAACCTTGACTGACACCTTAACAAAAGGCCTTAGTATCGGTTTCTCTTTGCCGACGATGAAGACCGATGAGGCTATTAAAGCGACATTATTAAATTGGAGATAATGGTATGAATACAACAAAGTTTTCAGTAGTAGTCCCCTTATTCAATAAGGCTAAAAGTGTTTGCCAAACCCTTAAGTCCATCAGTCAACAACGCTTTCTAGCGGCAGAAATTATTATTGTTGATGATGGCTCAACTGATGGTAGTGCAGAAAAAGTTTTAGCCCTTCACCTTCCGCAGGTTAGGTTAGTCAAACAAAAAAATCTAGGGGTATCTGCTGCCCGAAATTATGGCGTTTCTCTAGCGAAATATGAACATATCGCCTTTATCGACGCCGATGATCAATGGTCACCGTTTTTTTTATTGGAAATGAGTAAATTGATTGAACGTTTCCCCGGCCACGAATTCTTTGCAAGTAATTACCAAAAAGTTGGTAAGCATGGTATTTTTATCGATCCCAACCTTGCTATAGGTCACATTCCTCCTCAAGGATGTGTGCTTAACAATTATTTTTCCATTGCCGGACATGGCGATCTGCCGTTTATGGCATCTAGCACGGTCATAACACGCCGTTTATTTAAGCAAGTTGGCGGGTTCCCTCTTGGTGAAACTATGGGAGAAGATCAAGCATTATTTTCCCAAATCGCTATAAGGGCAAGCATTGTTTACTCACCCTTAGTCCTATTAAAATATCACATAGACAGTGAAAATAGAGCCTGTGACAGACACCTGCCTAATGACTTATTGCCTTTTGCCAAGCGACTAGTCGACTGGGTAGAGAATAAGTCTACTGATGCTCGTTTGAATAAAGCTATTTTAACTTATTGTGCAGCGCATACCTGTCAGTTAGTTAAGTTAAATCTAGCGGCCGGAAACCTAGTAATAGCAAAGCAATTATTGAAATATCCATGCTGTAAGTTTAAACCTTTTCATCACTTTGGCTTTTATGTCTGGCTAATAGTGAAACTTATTTCATCTCCAAGAGCTTATTTTACTCAGCTTAAAGAGTAATCCATTCATATGAACAGACATCAGTACAAGGCAATATTATGAAATTAAATGCTATTTGTATCATCAAAAATGAAGTCGATATCATTATAGAAACGCTCAATAATGCTTTGCGCTTTTGTGACAATATCTATGTCTTTGACAATGGCTCAACCGATGGCAGTTGGGAGCTCATCTGTGGGAAAGCGGCAAAAGATCCTAGAGTTGTCATCGCCGCTCATAGCGATGAAATCTACCGAAATCAATTAAGGAATAGGATCTATAATATGTTTCATTCGCGCTTTTTGGCATCTGATTGGTGGTACATCTTGGATGCTGATGAAATGCTAACAGACGATCCCCGTCCAATGTTAATTAAGGCAATGCAGGGTAAAAAAAATCAAATGCGCGTATGGCAAGCGCAGTTTTACTTCACTGATAATGACTTAGCGGCATACCAGAAAGAAGATAAAACGCTGTTGGTCTCACAGCGGCGGCGTTATTATCGCATAAATTGGCGAGAACCACGCTTTTTCAAAAATTCGCCAGAGAAAAGTTGGCCTGAAGATATGAGTGGTAAGGTGCCGCCGTTTTGTCGTAAATTATATCATCCATCGCCTATTTGTCGCCATTACGCTCAACGCACGCCAGAACAGATAAAAATGCGCAGAGAAATTCGTCTAAATAACCCTTTTAGTTTTTTACATATTAAAAACAAATCTGATGATGACTGGCTAAAAAAATCAGCTGAGTGTTTTTATCATAATGACAATAAAAAAATGGTCTTTCCACTGATGGACAGATTAAGTTTTTACGCAAGTCAAACCAGATACTGGTTGATCTGGCGCGCCAAGAATGTGTTATCACTAAAAGATAAGCTCATTGCCAAGTTTTTTGGTCCGATATAGCGGTCGTCAGCCCTAACAGAGCCTTTGTTAAAGCAACTCGGGTAAATCTTTAAGAGCAGTTTCTCTGCAGTTTAACTATGGCATACTGTTCTTGACTTTTGAGTAACTGATAGACAAGCTTAAACGATTAAAAAACTCATTGTTACTGAGTATTTCAATCATTTTTAATGAAACTATTTTAACTTAATAATATTTTTATATGTCATTAAACCATCCCCACAAGCCCATTGAAACACCTTCCAGTAAATCGATACCCAAAGCTGATTTGAGCAGATATAAGATAACTAAACCCGATGCTGAGCTTAATAAGACAAACACGCTAAATATAACGAATAATGCCGCTAGCGCTAATGATTTTTCTCGCCGGTTAAGCGAACGGAGATTGAGCCCCATTAACAACACATAATATATGCGGTATTCAGTAAAAAAAATAGGGATTGTTCCTCTTACATCAACTTTATGTTTACGATACTTGGCGGTTCCTATCGCCACTTTAATATGTTCGAGTTCGCTATCACTAAATTTGGCTGCAGACATCTGAGGTAGGCGACTCAGGAAATTCATGATGTCGGGATCTTGTCTAATTGCTTTTTTATTATTCAAAAAAAACTCCTTTGTTGTAAGTAGTTAACGGATACTATGGCCACAATACTTAACATAATTGATAACTATATTCTCCAACATACGATGACACGACAGGGGTAAGATTGATATTAATGCGAAGCCAAACGTTGCAAAGGTCCGGATTGGTTCTTCAACTATGATTCTAGGATCAGTAATTAGCGCTTTGTGGATTAACTTAAGTGCACTCCAGCTATTGCCGGAACGAATAGCCCTTCGAGCAAGGTAACGAAGTTGATAGGCCCTAGCCAAAGCCAGATAACGTTGAAAAAATTCTTCATGGCCGACAATATTTTTTTTCACAGCTAAGCACCAATTCGCGTATTGCTTTGTTACATTGGCCGATAGTCCGCTATTGTTTATTCGATAATAGGTCAGAGGGACATCAATACCTTCAAACCTCCACCTTTCATGTAATGCGATCCTGAGCCAGAGTTCAATATCTTCAGATTGACTTAACTCTTCATCAAATACACAGAGATGACCCGTTTTTGGACACTCAAAAGTCATTTCGCGAAGTAGTCGATGACGGATCACCGGCGCAGAGCCATTACCAACAGGATTACGGCAGAAGATATCTTTACAGGTGATCTTTTTTAGCTTGGGGAATTGGCCTATACCCATTAGTCCCCCTTGTTCATTGACAAATAAAGAAGGGCAATAACTTACACCTACATTGGGATGACTATTCAAATGATTAACATGATAGGCTAGTTTTTCACTTGCCCAAAAGTCATCAGCATCAAGCAAAGCAACATAGAGTCCTCTAGCGGCAAGAATGCCGCTATTACGCGCACCTGACAAACCTCTATTGACTTGTTGAATAAGCTTAATACGTGGATCAGTAAATTGCCTAAGTTTATCTAGTGTGCTGTCTGTACTGCCATCGTTAACACAGATCACTTCAAAGTTTTGAAACGTTTGAGCTAATACAGATTCAATACACTGTTGAATATGATCTTCAACGTTATACATAGGAATAACCACTGTTACTATCGGTAACGATTGTTTATTCATTAGTTTTACTCCTTATTGACAGTGATTTAAATGAGGTAATATTCTGGCTAATGGTTGGCCTAAAAAGTAGAGCCAATAGCCAAGTTGTACTACTTGCCAATACAACTAAAGCGAAAACTTCTGGCGTCTTTGTTTGGAAAATCAGTAAACCCAGTGTACTGGCAAGTAAGCAAAACAAACGCACGTATAATTCACATTGATAGGCTCCCTGTGATCGTAATATATTGCAATGAGTGTCAATGTAAAGTCCAGATAATGCCGCTAAACATAACAATGAAATAACAAGGTATTGCTGTTGCCATTGTTGGTCAAACAGCAACGGTACGTAAAAAGGTACGGCGACGGCTTGCAACAAAAATAACAATGCAACGGCAGTAGTAACCAGATAGATCCAACGGATATATTGTGATAATTGACCTTGTCTGTGTTTATCACAAAGGTAGGGGTAAAGTGCTGAATTAAATGCATTATTAAGCGACTGACTTAAGCCAACGCCAGCACTTTTTGCGAAGCTATACAGCCCAAACATTTCTGGACTTAATAAACGAGCACCAATTAGCATGTCAAGTTGCATGCGTAATGCCCTTGCTAATTCGGTTAACAGTAATTGACCAGAGGTGCGGCAAAGCAGCAAAAATGTACTAAGCTGAAAGCCAATACCAAAGTGTTTCACCGGAGCGAAATAAAATAGGCATACCCATAGGAGTCCAAACACCCATTTTCCATAGACAATGGACATAATGCCAAAATCAAAGATGGTAAATATAGTAATGGTTAGGTTTTCAGCCAGAATACAGCTGGCATTTCGTACACTATAGAAACGCATATTACTTGCACGGTGAATTAAAAATACTTTAATACTGACCAACGGATACAGTAGATAAACACTGGCCATCGCTACGAGTAATTGAGTCACCTCGGGATTATTATAAAAATTTCCAACAGGTTTAGCTAAAGTCGTCTGAATTCCAGCTAACGACAGACACACTAACCATTGTAATATCGCGCCATTTTTAGCATATTGCTTGAGTTTATCTTCAGAGCACTGGATGATTTGTGCGCCAGCACCTGAGCGTAATATCAGCCTAAGAACTTCATGGCAGGCTAATGCGAGCATGACGGTACCATATTCAATAGCTGATAAATGAGCGGCTAAAGCTAAGATCACGAGTATCCTAGAAATTTTAGCAGCAGCCTCTGTCAGTAATAACCAAGTGGTGTTATCGAGTAAACGTCTATTTTCAACTTGCATTAATTCAAATTTCACAACGCTTACCTGATCAAGAGAATTATAATAAATAACTCAAGAATCGTTCCAAGTATACAGAAAATCAACTAATTGAATTTTAAGGGGTATTTTTTTATTGAATCTAAATATTGAGCTTTTTTGCTATTTGCACAAAAATAATTTGCAGATAGCGAAAAATAGCAAAAAGAAAAACAGATGGATAATGCGTTATAAAATGGCGTTATTGCTATTCTTGCCACTGTTGTATCTTACGATACAAAGTCGAAGGACTGACTCGAAGTAAACTGGCCGCTTTGACAATATTATCGCTGCAAGCAGCAATAGCATGTTCAATAGCTGCTTTTTCAACGGCTGCTAAACTGCGCACCTCAGCATAATTGTCAAACAAAGATGTAGATTCTTCATCCGACAATCGGTCTGTTAAATTATAGGTATCTAATGGCGGCCTTTTACTGATCAGTCTACTCGCCTGCCCTTCGTTGAGTTGTAACTGTCGAGCTAAATTATTTTCAGTCAACAAAGGGCCTTCTGACATCACCACGGCACTGTGAATAATATTTTCAAGCTGCCTGACATTACCAGGCCAACTGTAGTGATTGATTAACTTTTCTGCATCAGCAGACATACCAACAAATATTTTTTTTTCGATATCACTAAAGCGATTAATAAAATATTGAGCTATTTGACTGGCGTCTTGCTCTCTTTCACATAAAGGAGGCAGGTTAATTGAAATAACGTTTAGTCTATAATACAAGTCTTCTCGCAAATGGCCATCAGCGATAGCTTCAAAGGGTAATCTGTTGGTGGCACTGATAAATCGAATATCAACTTTTTCTGTTTTACTGCTGCCGACTCTTTGAAAAGTCCCCGTTTGAATAAATCTTAGGATTTTGGCCTGTAAAGCGATATCCATCTCACCTAATTCATCCAAAAACAAAGTACCATTGTGAGCAAGTGTCGCGGCACCATCGCGGTTTGATATCGCACCAGAAAACGCGCCTTTGATATGGCCAAATATTTCAGACTCCATCAGCTCGCGTGGAATAGCTGCACAGTTAAGGCATATCAAGGGTTTATCTTTTCGCAGACTTAAATTGTGTATGGCATCAGCGGCAAGTTCTTTACCTGAGCCACTTGGCCCAGTAATAAATACCGATGCAGAACTTACTGCACAATGTTCGATGGCATCATAAACAAATTGCATAGCCGTAGATTGGCCGATAAAATGTTCAAAGTGACGTTTTCGTTTAGATTGCACCTGATCTAGGGTATGGCGCAATAAGCTTCGCTCTGCAAGGACTTCCCTAAAAATCAAGGCCTGCTGTATACTTAGCCTTAACTCCTTGTTATCCCAGGGTTTCTTTATATACCCCCATATTTTACCCGCATTTATTGCGCTTATTACATCAATCAGTTCTGTATAGGCAGTCAGCATAATTCTTACGGTGTCTGGCCATTCAATAGCAACTTTTTCCAAAAATTCATTACCATTCATGCCTGGCATATTTTTATCTGAAATAACAATATCAATGTAATTTTTCTCTAGAATACTCAGTCCTTCTTCTGCAGTAATGGCGGTATGTACTTCTAAGTTTAAATCATGAACCAAACGCTTCAAAGATAATAAGATATTTATCTCATCATCAACAAATAAAATACTTGCATTAGTTTGTCTGGTCATTGGCAATATCTACTTAGTTGCTTAGATAGGTATATATTCACAATGGCACATTCTTAAGCTATTTTCACTTATTAGTTTTTTTATCGATGAATAAAATAAAAAAAATATCTGCACGTTGTTGTACATAGCTTAGAAAATTGAAAGAACGACTTCTCAATCAATGAATAAAGCCTAGTTTTCTGGTTTAGTATTACTCTCTGGTCAATGTTATAGAAAAGATCAGATCTCAGTAGATATTTTTAAAATAAGTCCCTTTATTAGCAAATTGCGAAAATCAGTGTGCCAATTGATCGGTTAACCGATACCAATAAAAATAAAACAAATAAAATCAATAGGTTAAAAAACATAATAAATTGGCATGATTGTGGCTATATAGAACTGTAACCTGAGAAGTTTATGAGTCGTTAACGAAACTCATGCGCTCTTCTTAATTACGCTAATCCAAATTTTTGTTATACGACACCCCCTTATCGAGGCTAGTAAGGTCCAGGAGATTTAGTGGCGATAATAATGGGCACAGATCAATATAATTTATATTTAAGTTAGGGGCAGGTATATGAATAACAAACAGTCGACTATTTTTTTATGCAGTATATTACTCAACTCAACCGCGTCGGTAGCCGACTCATTGCTCGGTCCTGACTTGTTAGGTTACTCAGCCATTGCTGGTGCTGCACTCACTATAGAAGCGGATGCCGTTGTCAGTAATAATCTTGGTGCACAGGCGGCAATTACTATAGGAGCAGGGAGTTATACTGCAAATATATATGCTGGCGCTGCCGTTGCGATAGGAGATGGTTCTAACACTGAGAATATCTATGCTGGAGAAGCTGCTGGTATAGCCGCTAATGGCAGTGCTGAAAATATCTATGCTCTTGCCGCTGTTGTAGTCGGCGCTAATGGTGCTACTGCAAACATCTATTCTGGTGCAGCAGTAGGTTTGGGGGCTGGCTCTACTTCAGGCGACGTTTATGCCGCAGGAGCAATTACTGGCGTGGGGGCAAACAGTATAACCGCTTACACTGATACCTCTGAAAGTATAAATGCATATAAACAAACGCTAAACATGGTAAATGCGCTTGAACAGATAGTGAGTGCTCAAGCAACTTTATTCGAGCTCGAAAATGATTTTGTTATCCCAACAACATTGGGGTCTTATGTCTTTGAACCTGGAGTATATGGAGGGTCGGCTCTAACCATAACAGCGGGAGCGACCATTACGCTTGATGGCAATGGTGAAGAGAGTCCACTTTGGATTTTTAATCTTAGTGGTGCTCTGTCTGCAGGGGCTGGTAACATATTCGAAATAATTAACGCTGGCGGAGGGGCTAGTGTTATTTGGAATATAGGGGGTGCTGCAACACTAGGTGCTCAGGCCTCTTTTATTGGTACTGTTTTTTCTTATGGAGCAATAACTGGCGGTGCTGGTTCAAACGTTAGTTGTGGAAACTTATTTTCTCTAGCAGCGGTTGGAATAGGTTCACTAACATCGACTAATTGCATCGGTACAGACACATGGGATGGCTCAATTAATGGGCTAAATGATAGCCTCAATATTACAAATGGCGTCGCGTCAAACGGTATATCCGTACCATTGAAAACGTGTCCGAAAAATTGGTAAACCTTTTTTATAAAGCTCACAGACTACGTTAGGTACAAGGCTGTATTATCTTAGTTTAAATGAGTGACAGGGAAATTCAAGATAAATGAGGTTCCTTATTAGCCATCTATTGACGCCTATTATAGGCCTACCTAGTCTTATAATAGGCGTCATAAATAAGTCATAGTAACGAAAATAAAATTCACCATTATTTTACCCAAAAATAACATATTATCATTTAAACTCAGTCATTAATTTTATTAACTATAATACTCACAAGCGCTGATAAAACCGCCAACTTTTTAGTGGTGACTATTGATTACCAACATCTAATACTAGCCTTTGAAGCATAACAATAATAATAGTTTTTATCACCCTTTTATGTCGAATAGACATAATGCTCACTTTCAGCATCATTAGCTCTTCTAGCTTCATCGAGTAATCATATTTCAGGGGGTAGTATGGCTCTAGCGAGAGCGATATATTGCTTTTTTTTTAGATAATCTAACCCCCCTGCTCATCGTAAAAAAGTTGAGTAAATCCATGCTACCGATCTATAACATCATGGCAATAGCACCAAAAGTTAAAATATAGCGATGGCAACTAACAATGAACGTGGTTTTCTTCTCTGTTTTATTACAGCAAAATCTTTATCAACTTATTCATTAAAAGCGGCTTATTACTTTGTTCATGAATATAACGTTGCTATTTTGAATACACAAATAGCACATAAACCCAAAAATAGTATTAATTTTAAAGTTCGTGTCCAGCAGCATAACAAAACCGTGCCCAACTCATTTGACTACTTCAACGTTGCAAAATGCGAGGCATAAAGAGAAATTATATGACAATAGAATACATAAAACCTAACTCCCCACCTAACGTTATTATTTTAAGTTGTATTTTTTTGTATATATTTTGCTCTAAATGCCAGAGCAGGTTTGATTAATTCTGAAAATGCAGCATTAGATGGTTTACCTACAGATAATGGCATCATAGAATTCAGTGATGCTTTCATGGCCGATTTCGTAACTGTACGTTTTGGCTTTGATAGTAATTCGGACAGAATTTTAGATACTAAGATAGAATCTCCATGAGATATAGACAACATAAAAAGGTACTCATAATAATTTAATACTGCTAATTATTTTATATAACTTTGAATGTAATACCTATTTAAGCAGAAAAATACTGACTAAAATAGAGTGAAATGTGGTTTAACAAACTTATGTGGGTGTAATGTCCAAGTAAAACACCGAGTATTAATGAAAGAATAAAAGCTCTACCTGTTGGGGTTAACGAGTTCAAAGGATTTACCTCAAATCCTTTTCCTAAAGAGTAAGCTGTATAAAGCTAGGTTATTCAACACGGGCATTAAATATAGAGCAGTAAACCATTATTACTGTTGTCTTTTGCCGTGTAATTGCATAATAGCTGGTTAAAATAAGCAAGGAACGAGCAACAACCCGTGATTAATTGTGCTTTACCCGAGTTTTAAGGCATTGTTATGAGTAAATTTAGATAAACTACGTTCGCTTTACATCTAGAATATTACTGATTTCTGACCTTAAACGTATTAAAGAATCTAGATGGTTATTTGAAACTTTCTCACCTTCTTCAGAGCAACGTAATTGGGAAAATTTAACAATATTTAGCGCCATATCTATTTTTTCTATTAAAGCATAAGCATCATCAGGTATTGGGTTAATCCATTGTGCTGAAGCTGATAAATCCTTACTCCCATTATCAGATAAGAATGTCATTAGTTCGTCACAGTGCATAGGTTACCCTTACTTTAAGCGCCACATTAAGAGGCAAATGATAGTTGACTAAAATAAGCGATGATGGAGCAAATAGCCAACTGTTATTTTTATTTTTTAACAGCTTGTTAGCCTTTTTACAGCAAACCAATTTATTAATAAAATCCTGATATGCTTTTATTGCTTTGTCTTTTTTCATCGTTTTGGCATGCTCAGTATTTGGAATAATAGCCAAAACCTTAACCTGACTTGATGGTATATTGTAAAGTTATTTGGAGTTTTCCATTGGAGTACTTTAATCATTATCACCGATTAAGAAAAGTAATGGTTTTCTATCTTTTTTAATGAAATCACCATTGTTTATTTCTGCTAATTCAGGTGATAAAATAGTTTTGACCAACTAGGCATCAAAGTATCTACTAACACAGGAACTGTACTAATGGCACCATCAAGAATTAGTGCATCTATTTATTTATTAGCGGCAAGATAACTTGCAACTACAGTTCCCATTGATAAACCATGGATAATTGTTGGTAAATTAGTCGCAAAGCGATGGCAAACTGTTATTATCGCGTTTAAGCAACTTAGTTGCTCTTACTTACGGGCAGTTCAGAACTATGGCCTAATGAATTAACATCGATACCTTGCTCCATGAGTAGCTTTTCGAACAATGGAAGTAAAGGGCCCAAACTTTCATGAAGCGTATCTCTTACAGTATCTACTACAACCTGAGTGCCACGTTCTATTTCAACGTTAATATTATCACCGACAATCTTATCTTCGAATACAGTCATTCTACGTGTTTCTGGAATTAACCAAACTTCAAACCAGTTCTCTTGTTTATTTACTTGGGAAACAGTCAAACTTGCTCCATTTAACGCTATGTACCCTTTAGGGAAAATATAACGTTTCCAATCATTCGATAAACTTAAACGTATACAATAATTATCTTCAATCTGAACAATTTTTTCAATTGGCGTATTAAAATCGACATGGCCGGACAATGGATGCCCACCAATTTCAGCGCCATCTTTTGCTGCTCTTTCGACATTTACATCTGAATCGTTTTCATATTCGCTTAAAGCGGTAATCAAAAGACTTTGTAACATAATATCAAATTTAACTCTAACCTCTGAGATTAGTTCTGTTACAGTTAGACAAACGCCATCAACTGCAACACTTGCCCCAACCTCTAAATCATTACAAAATCCAACCTTGAAATCGATAATAAATGTCCTAATACCATTTTTGTCACTAACGTTAACAATCTTAGCTATAGATTGAACTATTCCTGTAAACATAAAACCCTCTCATTATTGAATGTGAAAATATATAACTTTTTTGTCGATTTGAATGCCTTGTTAGGCGAACAGTTTTGTAATTACAATTACTTAATACGAACGACCAAAATAATATAACCGCAACACGGTAAAATACCAAGCAGACAATTTGAACCCTTTATAAAAAAGTGTTGCCGCCTAACGCCCAGCCAACGTTGAAATACAAGAAAAAAAGGTCACTGGGAAATAGATACCGTGATGGAAAAAGCCTCTAAACACTGCATTTTCGCACTCGTTGAACATAAAACAGGTTACACATTGATAGGTCAATTAAATGATGGAACGACTAAATCAACAAACAAGCGAACGATTAATCTCATGAATAAAATGCCCGAACAATTTAAAACAATCACCTCTGATAACGGCTCCTAATTTCATCAATATAAGAAAGTAGAAGAAGCGACTAACTGCCTTCATTACTTTGCTAATCTGCACCACTGCTGGGAGCGTAAACAAACGAAAATACGCACGGGTTAATCAGGCAATACTTGGTCAAAGGAACATCGATGAAAGGGTTAATTCAACAACGATGCAATATCACCGCTGCTAAATTAAATACAAGAAAAAGAAAGCGTCTTGGCTATAAAACACCAGAGCAATGCTTTAATGAATAGTTACTTTTGTTGCACTTTAAACTAAAACTAACCATTCGGTTTAATACTGTGCTTTTACCATAATGCATACAAGCACATGATTTTATTATTAATACCTAAAGTACTATTGAAGGACAACCAGTTGAATTTTTATATTTAATACTAAATGGTGGTTCATCAGAAATTAAAAAATAGTAATACACACCCATGAATTAAAACACAACCATTTGCAAATATGATAGTTTTGAACGTGGGAATTCAACTATTTCAGTGCCATTAGCTGGTGTTGGATCTGCTTTTTTTATGTTGCCTAAAGCAGCTATAATGCGACCCAAAAATGAAATTATAAATACACTCATACTCTAAGAATGCTTAACGCCTTGCTACGCGAAAAATAACGGTTGGATATAATCGTGAAGCGATGGCCAACTGTTATTTTTACGTTTGAGCAACTTATTAGGCTAATCTCGTTTATACAATGATTCAATAGTATTAGATTCTATTGTATTAGCATTGATCATGTAACCAGCTAATGCACCAGAAGCATTTTCAGGTAGATCCAATTTCTCTACTGATAGTGCATGTATTGTAAAACGATAGTGGTGCACACCATGACCAGAAGGAGGACAAGCACCACCAAAGGCCTTGCTACCATAATCATTCTCTATATGCCTGCTTCCCTGCCCAGCAATGTCAGACTTTTTACTACCAGCCCCTGTTGCTATCTCCGTTACATTCTTTGGTATATTCACAATCTGCCAATGCCACCAACCACTACCTGTTGGAGCATCTGGGTCATAAGCGGTAATAGCAAAGCTTTTTGTGCCTTTAGGAGCATTAGACCACTTAAGATGTGGAGACAAATCCACACCGTCACAGCCGAACCCGTTGAATTCCTGCGCTTTAGCCATAAACTCACCGTGTTTAATATCATGACTAGATAATGTAAGAGAACCCGCAAAGGCTGATGCCGAAATGCCAAGAGATAAAACAGTAACAAGCTTGATTGTATTAAGCATAATAATCCTAATTAGTAGTAATTAATTGAAGGCTTATCTTAAAAGTTTGTCTTTAGAAAAATTAGTACCAAAACAATCACATTGTCGCCTTAATCAGTCATTTTTAGTTTTTCTTAATTCTGAAGGAGTTAAGCCAAATCGCCTCTTAAAGCGCTCAGTAAATCGTGACTGTGATTGATAACCACATTTATCTGCAACCACACCAATTGAGTTACACGATGTTTGCAGTAAATGTAATGCTAGGCCTAATCTGGCTTGGTCCTTGATTACTTGAATACTTGTACCTTCTAATTTCAGCTTTCGTCGTAACGTAGATTCGCTCATTGCTAGCTGTTCACAAAGATCTTTAGTGGTTAATTCATGAAAGCCTTGATCAATAAACATCTCGTGTAGTCGATCTTTTATTTTAAGATTACCTAGCATGGTTAATATTTCTTCATGCCCCATATGACACAATAACGAAATAATTTCTCTTTTTCGTAGTGACCACAATTGCTTTGGAGCCCATAATGAAACTTCAATAAATTGTTTTAGACAGCTTTCTAAATCGAATGTTGTTTTACCAATAAAATATTCCTTTTTATTAGAGGCATTGACTTGAAGGCCATTGAAATCTTGATAATCAAACTCGATTAACAGAGCAAAATACTCTTTGCCCTTAGGTATATTTCGCATATCTATCGAAGGACTGTCGGATAAGAAGATAAACTCACCCGAATGACAAGTTAATTCTTTATCTACACCCAACTCTTTATTCCCACTCAGCACTACAATCAATAATGGTTTCGCAATTGGGACATTTAATAGCTTTTGCTCTTTGATGGAAGTGTAAACCGAAAAAGGCTGCTCACTATTTTCATTGAGAGTGTTTTTAATTGTACTAAGTAGAGTTACCATGGAAGCCTATACCTATGAGTGACACTTGAGCCTAATGCCCCTAAAAGGCAAATAATAATGGGCTAAAATAAACGATGAAGGAGCAAATAGCCAACTGTTACTTGTCCATATTGAAATTCTTGATGACTTTTTCAAATTCTTGAATAAATCCCCAGACTGTATTATATCGTTCTGGATAGACGTTACTTATAGCCCTATCAACAGTGTTCAAATAGACATCTTTGCGTGCTCCATTATAGTTTTCAAAAAAAATTTTTGCATTCTTTAATATCACTTGTTCATCCCACCAAGCACTAAAATCAATAGCCAAATATGAATAAAACGTTTCTGGACTATTAAATAGCGAATGTAAAACAGGCAAACCAGTAAAAGAATAACCTACAAAAGTCCTATATGAATTTGTTCGATAATTTTTATCAACAAAAGGAATTAGTTCTTTCTTTATGAAGTTCAAAAATCATTTGCACCACCACTGACTTCAAGGCCTTTTTCTTCTTTCTCACAGTATCAAATAAGTGAGTTTGTTGAGGATGAATCTCTTACACGATCTTAACTTGTGATAGCGATTACAATCACTTCTGGCATTTTTGGTGTTGCATCACTGCTTTATTGAGCAACAGTTCCTGAAAATGAATGAAAAAACGTTCTCCCATCCAAGAGATACAAAACAGGATATGTAGCGCTTTTATATAAGTCATATGAGTTTGGCAGATAAATCTGGATTTCTCTGTCAGAATTTAGAATCAATGATTTAATTGTAGTGCGTTTACCAATAGTTATGTTGGAAGCATTCTGTGCCAGTGTAATGTTTGAACATAATATAAATACAAAAATAAAAATTTATACATTTTAAATTTCATCCTTGAGAGCCTTTTTTGTTTTTTGATGATTATGTACAAAACCTCAGGTAAACATAACGCCTCGCTAAGCGGAAAATAATGGTTGGCTATAATCGCGAAGCGATGGCCAGCTAATATCTTTCCGTTTAACTAACTTGTTATGCCTTTTTAATTGCTACACCACAGCTGATATAGGATGCAAATTTAGGCATACCTTTTATATAATTGCTCTCAGACCAATCTATAGAAAATCCACTGATTTGTATATTTTCAATCACCGTCCTATTCAAGTTACAGCCACCAAAAACCCTACCCCATAAGCCATTTAAACGATTTTGCCATTTCTTAATTGATTCGTCTGGCGCTTGACCATGCTCACAGAACAGGATTTTACCTCTTGGTTTCAATACTCGATGCATTTGCCTCATAGCTGCAGACCAATCAGGAATAGTACAAAGGGTATAAGTTAAAACAATTGAGTCCACTGAATTGTCATCAAGGGGGATTTGTTCACCCGGAAGGTTTAACCACTCAACCTTAACTTGTGATTTAGCTAAATTTTTATTCGCTTTTTTTCGCATTCCAAGAGATGGTTCAAGCCCCCATACTTTGGTTACCTTATCTGGATTATATAAATCCAGATTGATGGCAGACCCCATACCAATCTCTAAAACATTTCCAAAAGCTAAAGGAACTACTTTTTCTCGAATCTCCATTATGGCACTTGAAGAACAAGCACAATTTATAATATGTGGAAGAATATTGTTTTCATAAAAGCTCAAAAGTTAGCTCCTTTCTAGTTTTAGATTAAAATGCATAACGCCACAATAAGCGGCTAAGTAATAGTTGGCTAAAATAAGCGACGAAAGAGCAAATAGCCAACTGTTTAGTGTCCATTTGAATAACTTGTTATGTGCATCTGCTTAGCACCGAAGTGTTTTTTGAACCTGTAGCTCTTTTTTCAGGGTCATAGAATGTCTCAACCAGATTAAACCCTGCCTTGCGCATCATGCCCGCAGAAGCCAAATTTTCTTCATGGCGTTCGATATAGATATGGCTACATTGTTTATCGCTAGCAAATTTAATCGATTCTTTTAAAAGTTGACTGCCAAGACCTTTACCACTTTGGCTTGAGGCCACAACCACGTCATTTATGTATGCAATATCTGATAGGACAGCATACTTACTTAATTTAGCCGGGCACGCCTCTTTAATGATGAGGACAGCGAAGCCAACGATGTTGGTATCTTCGGCTAAAACGGCTACAGCTTTCCCTTGGTTTATAAGTTGAAATTGATGAACCATGCTCTCATCTGTAATGTAATTCCAATCATTTGGACCTTCTTTTAGAAGAAGAACCTTCATTGCTTGAAAATCAGCTTCATTTAGCTTTCGAGAATGTATTTTCATACGATGACCTCTTGCCATAACGCCCCTATAAGAAGCTAAAAATTGTTTGCTAAAATATTGAGGAACGAAAACAGCAAACTGTTTTTTTCCGTTAGAAGTTTTTGTTAGACTTGGATATGCTTATAAAGCCTAAGTAATACTTTTACATTACAGTAAATTTAAGTGTTAATCATTGCCTGTAAACATCTACCGTTTTGATCTTCTATTATCCCCCTGAGGAATCCAACCTTGCTTTATGAGGTCGTTAACCTCATTGATTAATCCTTTATACGTAGATGTTTTCACAAGTGTATATTCCATTAATAATCTCCTTCGACAAATAGCCAACTGTTATTTGTCCTGCTTGAATGGTTTGTTATGTGCCCTTTACAATACGCATTAGAGTGCGCATAATAAAAACAATGATTACTTGGAGACATACTATGCAAGCATTATACGATTTTGAAGCCCCTAAAAAAGCAACAAACCTTAGCCTAAATAGTGACTTACTAAAGAAAACAAGAGCACTTAACATTAATTTATCTGCAACTTTAGAGCAAGCATTAAAAGATAAATTGAGAAGTATTGAAGCTAAAAGGTGGGTAAAAGAAAATAAAAACGCTATAAAAGCCTACAATGATTTTATAGATGAAAATGGCTGTTTTGGTGACGAGTTTAGAGAGTTTTAATGGCACAATTTGATGTATACATCAACCCAAGTAAAAAAAGCAGGGAAGCATATCCATATATAATTGATATCCAAAATGCATTAATTAGCGATCTCGCAACGAGAATTGTGATCCCTTTAGGAAAGCTTAATCATTTTAGAAATGAAAAGATGGATGGCTTAACTCCAGCGATAGAATATGAAAATGAACAGTTCATTTTACTCACACCACAGATTTCATCAATGCCAGCAAATTTACTCAAAAACCCTGTTGGCTCAGTTGTATCATTAAGAGATGAGATTATTGCAGCGATCGACTTTGCTATTACGGGCATATAACGCCCCATCAAGACGTAAATAATAGTTGGCTAAAATAAGCGACGAAGAATCAAATAGCCAACTGTTTTTTGTCCTGCTTGAATGGCTGGTTAGCTATACACTATTTACACATTCTAATTGGCGAAAACTAAAACACTCGTTTTCCAGATATTGCGATATAAATGGCGACAAAACCAAGCAATGAATATATCCATTCGAAATAATCAATCCCTTGATAATCGCCTTCCAATGCCATTGTGCCAACCATATACGCTAAAAATAATGACGGAATAGCAAAAACACCTAGTAGAAGTCGAATATTTAGAGGTAATTTTGTACTTTTATTTTTCGTATTCATTGTCCATGCTGTCCTTTGTAAATTTTAGCTAGTGCCAAAAAATATGACCTGTATAGCCAACAACGCAATAAGTGGAAAATTACTGTTGGCTAAAATGTTGAACGGAGTGAAAACAGCCAACTGTTTTTTGTCCGTTTGAATGCCTTGTTATGCGACTTTTACACTACCACAAACCAAACAATTTATATAAATATTGACGACATAAAATACATATTTAAAAAATCACAGTATTGCGACACACTAAACTGTGAATTTTGAGCCACTAATGAAAAGTGAATTTATCACTTACCTACTTTTTTGGCGAAAAACTATTTAACCAAAAAACTTAAATAGATTTAATTACGCGTAAATAACCAAGACAAAGAAAAGGCAATAAACGCCAAAGCCGTTTATACAACACAACTACCACAATTACATTTAATCGAATTCGCAATGCCGCATAACGCCACGTTAAGCGGCAAATAATAGCTGGCTAAAATGTGTGGGGCACGAAGCTAGCCAACTGTTTAGCGTCCGTTTGAGTAACTTGTTATACCCAATTATCACGATTTTTTGAACAGCCAATACAGCCCTTGGATTGCAGTGGTTGGAAACGCTGTTTCATGGTTTGCACCCTCAACTGTCAAGAGCCTAACTTTTACATTTGGAAATTGTTCCCCAGATAGCCTTGACGCAAGCTTATTTGCACCATTGACCATATCATGTTGCGGGGAATCGAGCTCAATAGTTTCCCTAGCACCGACAGCAATAAATATATTGTGTGTGTTTAGATTGGGCTTTGACTTAAGTGTAAGAATATCACTGTTATTAAACCAAACCGACGGACTACTTAAAATATAGTTATTAAACATATCTGGTTTAGTTAAAAAGATATAAGCACCAAATAAGCCACCCAGAGAATTACCTACATAAGTACGTGAATTATTTACCCTGTAGTGAGATTTGATAAATGGGAAGATTGAATCTTCTATGAAAGTAGCATGTTCAAGGGCCTTTCCAGTTTGAAGTTTCCAACTAGTGTCTTTCTTGTGCGTATAATCACGAACGCGGCTTGAAGGTCCTTTAGAACCTTTTGAATATGAAATCCCAACAATTATCGCTTCCTGCATTTTACCTGAATTCATTGGGAAACGAGTGGCACCAGAAACGATTTGAAAACTGTACCAAGCATCCGTTAAATAAATGACAGGATATGATTTTTCATTATTCCGCTTATATGACGCGGGTAGCTTTATGAATATGGGGTAAACCCTATCGGAAATAGAATCTTTAATCTCGATTACACTACTTCTAGGTATTTCGAAAGAACTTATATTTTGTGCTTTAACTAATTGAGTGAAACTAATTAAAATGAATATTAATGGTAAAAATTTCACCCAAACTCCGTTTTGCGTATAACGCCCAAATAACAGGCTAAGTAATGGTTGGCTAAAATTGTGAAACGAAGCGGAACCTAACCAACTGTTAAAAGTCCTGCTTGAATGGCTTGTTATACGTTTTTTAGCTCTATAGTTTCAAATTGCACAGGTAAACCTGAACCGTCATCAAAACTACAACTTGCTTTAAAAGCACCTATCGCAATTTCTTCTGATGATTGTTCTTAATCATACGCATTATGCAACGCACCTAAAGCATACCAGAGCCCAAGACTTATTGTATTCATCAACGCCACGATAACTATCAAATTCAAAAATACCATTCGGTGTTAAAATTAAGCCATCAATTTGTGATGATTCGATTGGTTGATCATCATTTTCGCTAGTTTCTATAAAATATTCATCTTTCAATATTTGATGGATTTTAATGAGTGATTTGAAAATTGAATGCTTAACTGTAAATTCTAAATCTTTGATTCATCAGCAATAGTTGCATATCCATTTTTTTAACAACTACCAATGTACTCATAAACATCCCTAAACGTATAACGCCCCACTAAGAGGCAAATAATAGTTGGCTAAAGGAAGCGACGAAGGAGCAAATAGCCAGCTATTATTTGTCCTGCTTGAATGCCTTGTTATATTTTTAAAAGCCAACACTATTTAACCAATTATTAGCTTTACCTATATCTTCGCAATATTTTTTCTCTACATTGGTAAGGATTTTATAGGTTTTTTCAAGTATCTCTTTTTGAATCGAAAGGCCAAAAACAACAACTAAATATTTTAAATTTTGATTGTTTAACCATAAATATAATTCAGATATATAACTTCTTGTATCAGGTGTTGCTAACTCCCATTCAGTTAGATCGACCAAGCATGCCCAAGGTTCATTATTCATTTGAAGTACAATACTTTTAAACTCCTTCCCCCATTCTATAGCTGCTTCATAATTCCAAGCATCATAAGCTATAAAAGTAACGGTATTTCTATTAACTTCTAATTTATAAGAACCATGCGCATTCATTAAGACCTCGGTAAAATATAACGCCCCATTAAGAGGCAAATAATAATTGGCTAAAATAAGCGACGAAGGAGCAAATAGCCAACTGTTATTTGTCCTGCTTGAATGGCTTATAGTTGGACCAATCCATTTATCAATCGATTAGTTTACTATATTTGATAAGTGGAATATGCC